>PBPH01000081.1 GCA_002725475.1 Methanobacteriota archaeon
GCCTTTGCCTCACCAAAAAGACGGCGTAATTCATCCTCATTTCCAGCTTGACATACTACTTTTCTCTGTCCATATTTCATGTATCTATCTAACAAACTGGGTTCTGTTCGCTCAGCCTTAGTTATGCATTCTGCTGTCGCATGACCGACTTGAGCGGCAAGTTTGCCAGCAGATAGTTTTAGATCCTTACGTGCAATGAAAACCATGGTCAATTCAGAAGGCGTGCGGGACATTGTTTGTTGCCTCCAATTTGAATGAATAATGGCGCTTCAACATATCACTAATGGGAACTCCTAACCATGCAGCAAAGGCAAGGTTCCCTATTGCATGAACTAAGTCATAGACAAATCCCTGAACAAGATAGGGCGCTAGATAGGAAATTGGTTGAGTGTGTAATACACTTAAGGAAACAAACCAATCGAAAGCGAAGCCTGATGCAAACCCTACAACTATCAATCTATTAATATTCAATTTACCATCTGAATCAATCAACCATGTAGAGAGATATGCGCCCGCACAAGCCACTAATGACCAAGCTACAATTTGGTAAAGTGTCCATATTCCATGCCCCAAAATTAGATTCGAGCAGACCACAATTACTGTAGCAAGTAGTAGTCCATGACGAATACCATAATGGGCACCCGCAAGAAGAAGTAGAATAGTTACCGGGGAAATATTTGGTAGCGGCTCAAGAATTATCCTACCTGTAATCCCAATTACCGCAATAAGTGCCAAGCCAACAAGGATTTGCCCCGATTCCAAACGGCGCTCAAAGCGCCACAAACCTGTAATTAGTAAAGCAAAAATTGCAACATTAACAATCAAGGTACCAGTCATTCCAAGTTCGACATCATGAGCACCTAACATTACTATAACCAGTCCATCCAAGGGAATCAATCACTTGATGATTGCGTGTTGTATAATTGAAAATTATAGAAATCGCCATTCAATTACACTAGCGTTTGTAACCGGTTGCAAGTCAGCCGCTAATGCACCATGCTTACCATCAACCCAATACAACCACCAACGATCACCATCGCCAGCAATGCCTAAGCCGATATCTTTGACAAACAAGCCGAGGGGTTGTTCATCCCAGGTGTAATTATACCCTGCAACATTAGTAGCTTCTATGCTAACAGTGTGTATGTTTTGATGCCCTTGTAATCCCCCAACACATGTTCTTGATTGATTTCCTAATGACCTACTAATTTCCTCACCATTTTCATTTAGAAATAGGCTCAAACCCGGTTCCCCATCCCAAACATCATCGGGGAACTCAAAGCAGACAACCTGTGTATTAGCGTACTCAGAGGGAAATTGCCCAGAATCAACTGATTTGTCTTCCCCTTCATTACTTACTGAAGAAACCCATGCCACGTTTAGTGTGGGTAACAATAACAACAACACCAATAATATCCCAATAGAACCTGCTCTTTTTGCATTAGATGTACCTGTAAATAATGCACCCATAGAAACCATCAATATTACAACCAAGAATAATTCATTTACCATAGACAATCCTGTAACTGTTGAATTTGAAACATATGATGAATTATCGCCCCCTATCTCTGTCGAATTATTTTCTGGGGCGCTCGTATTTTCAAAACGAACCTCCAACCAAGATGCGTCGTTAGCTGCAGCCATTACTTCGGAAGTACCGCCTACTCCTGCTGTAATCCAACCCGGTTTCTCTGGATGCCAATCCCATTGTAGTGATGTACCTAATTTGGTTTCATTCCACCAAATCAAATGGCCTGTCCAATACCCCTCCTCTGTATTATGTGGAATTGCAAATGACATTCCACCTGAATTGTACTCTCCAAACAAACTAGTAATTTCTCCAGATACAGGCCCAGAATCAACTAATGTTGCATTTTCACAGCCAGGCGAGTTAAACGAACAATGTGCCAAAACTGATGACAAATCCCCCGTAACTACTACACCTGCTGGTAACAACAAAGGAATTGCAGGTGCAATCCCCAGCGAAACCATGGCATTTAATTCAAGTGACCCATTTTCTTGATATTCAAGAGTAATAAATTCTCCACCATTTTGACCTTGAACCACAACACCCAATCCGAATGTTTCTGGTTCATCTAAAAGTGATGTGATAAATGGAGGCGTTCTGACTTTCCAGCCTGATAAACCCAACAAATCATCTAAATCCCAAGATGTGAAGCCTGCTCCATCTGCCTTCCACGCGTGTATGCCACCTTTTTCATCACCTGTAGCAATGAACATTCCATTTTGAGATGTAAATGGTAGTGAAAAGTTGTAATCTAACAATATCATTCCCAACCCATTACGATAACCCGTGGCATTATCTGGAAAAGAATGCTCAAACATAACTGTACCATTTGGCGTCAAGCCAATCACACCAGTTTCAGTTGCCAAGTGAATAGAATCATGATAGAATTGATCACCAATTATTGAAAGTGGCTTTCCTGTAATCCCCCAAGAAATTCTTTCAGTCTCATGCGACCATAGAAGTTCTCCTGTCTCAATATTATGGGCTGTAATATACCCACTGGTCCAACCGTTAATCAACATCTCATAATGCTCTATGTATACTGGTGGAGAAATCTCAAATCCTGAACGTGATTGATTATGTTCATAACGCCAAATCTGTTCTCCTGAATATGTATTGAAGGCATAAATCCCAGGACCCTTACCGTCTTCCCATGGCCCGCTAGGGTTTTGGCTACTACCACCAACTTTGACAATGAGTAAATCATCAATCACTAGAGGTGAAGTGGATACATATCCAGAATCCAAATCTTTCGTCCATTGAACTGGTGGTAATTCCCACGTAACATCTTGAGGTTCAACATCATGACCTAATGCAGATGATGAAAAAATAGCAAAGAGGAGAATTGCGAACACTAACACCCTTGCAGAGCGCATTTACAACCCTCACTGAAGTTCTGAAATGGCTTTTTTCAGCGCATCACTAACTGCTTTTCCATCTGCACCGCTTCCAAGTTCCTTCAGAACTACACCCATCAAAGGACCAAGGGCACCCATTCCTCTTTCGGCTACGAATTCTGCTCTTTCTGCTAAAACTTTCGCGACTACTTCATCGATGGCACTATCATCTGCGGGCACCACTCCAAGTTCAATTGCAAGTTTGGATAATGTGTTTCGAATTTCTGCATCACCAACCGAATTTTTCCAACCGCCACTGGTCATCATTTGTGTTGCTAATGGAACTAGGCCATCTCTAGTTACTCCGCCCCCTTCACGCATTTCAAGAGCAAAACCAAGAAGAGAAAGGGGGACATATTCTGGTCCAGGAGCATAAGTTGCCTCGGCAACTTCTTCACGAGTACGACTTAGTAACAAACTAGCCCATGCCTTGTCAGGAAGTTTTGTTAGTCCCTCAAATAATTCGGCATTTCTACCTGCGAGGAAATTATCGTCCTCTTCTCGACTTAGTAAAGCATCCACTTGATTTTCCGAAATATCACATGATGCAAGCAAATCTCGTCTTTGCTCAAAAGTAAGTGGTAAATTTGAGGTGATTTCATCCCATTTTCCTTTTGATAATTCAAAAACTGGAATATCTGTTTCAGGATACATTCTAGCGCTACCTGGCAAAGGGCGCATTGCACTAGTGGTGCCATCTTCAGGAGCACCTTTTCTAACTACAACATTTCGAACTTCTTTGGGTATTCTATGAAACGCTTGGCGAGCACGATTCATTACAGATTCAAGTGCTAAATTGGCCTGCCATTCTGGAGCTACGCAAATTACGTATGCATCATTATCGCTGATTGAAATCGCACCACTAACTGCATCCATTTCCTTTTCAGTAATCCCATAAGCAGGCAACTCATCTGAATGGAATATACCCTTTACACCTGCCAATTTAGCGGCTGAGGCAAGTTCTCTGCCTAACCTAGGTAATTGGGCACCGTCATTGTCTAACTTCTTCTCACCTAATCTGCCAGCAAAATTTGGTAACTTAATGCCCAATACAGTTGAACCTTGTGAAATAGAATCTGAAATCATTTTTGAATCACACGATGAAAATACATCCTTCAATTCAAACGTCTCAAAGGGAAGATTTTCAGCAGTAAATGCGGCTACTTTTTCCTCAATAGTAACATCATCTAAATCACGATTTGATGGGAGTGCAGGCAATTCCGCTTCCAATCTTAATTCGTTTGCCAAACGATAGAAATGAAGTTGTCTAACCATCTCCAATGAGATAATTCTAGGAATCCAATCTAAATCTTGACATCCCTTTATTTCAACTCTGTCTCCACAAGCAATGCTCACATTGAGATCTTGCCTAATTGTACCTAAACCACGCTTAACTTTCCTAGTATCTCTCAATAACTGTCCAAGAGCACTCGCACATTCTTTTGCATGTTCTGGATCTTTAATTTCAGGTTCAGTTGCAATTTCTATTAGTGGAACTCCTAGCCTGTCAAGAGTATAGACCACCACTTCACCAGCGATTCCATTCTGAGTATCCAACTTTCGAGCCGAGTCCTCTTCTAAAGTTAGAAGTGAAATCCCCACAGGCCCAGATGGGGTTCCAATTGAGCCACCTGTTGCTATTAGTGTGGTTCGTTGAAATCCACTAGTGTTTGAGCCATCTACCACTGTTTTCCTCATCGCTTGCATTACTGGAATTGGATTCATATCCATCATTGCAACAACCATCAGAGATACGTCAATCGCGTCAGAGTCGTGATTCATCGGGGGGGCTTCGTCGAGTTCTATGAGCCCTGCATTTGGTGATTTAATATAGACAAAAGAGCGATTTCTTCTTGCTTCAAAACGAGCCGCTACATCAACTTGACCGGCTTCTCCTTCAGACGCCCTTAGCCTGCGGTGGGCACGTGGCCACTCCTCTGGAATGTTCTCAATTGTGAAATCATACAGGGTACAAGGTTGCCTAGAATGCAACTTACCAGTATCTAATTGTTGATGGATTTCTAAGCCACACATAAAACCTAATGATTCAGGGTCTAAAGACCCTGCATCGGTAATGTCACCTACGGGCTCTGGGGTTGCCATCAAAACCTCGGAGGGGCTTATGGCTCATAGCAGAACCGGCTAATTACCAATAATTGATTCAAAATATGATTAATTAACGAGACGCCAACGGCCCGCCCCTGGTGTGAAAATTAGGCCTCTTTGATTCAATTGTCTGAGCGCTTCTTCAACTTCAAAATCGCTGAAATCTCGCCGAGTCATTTCATTGTAAATATCTGAATCATTAATATCGAAATCTTGCCTTCCATCAGAAAGCTGCCTTATGACTTCTAATACTGTCTGATCCGCAGATCTTTTCTTTGCAGAACGACCAGTAAGAATTGTGCCCTCATCAAATTCATCACCCATCAACTCATATCGCCAATTTCTAAACATCGCTAGAGCCTTCTTCGCATCGTCAATTGTAGCATCTTTAGAAAGGCGCATTCTAGCATTGGCTTCTGATAATCTTACCAATCCTTCTAGAGCACGAGCAGTGATGGGGACGCTATTGTCCTCACCATCGGATTTGTTTCTAGTTTCAAGATAGAAATTCACAATTTCGTCTCTAGCTTCTTCATTTAGTATTGGATGAATATGGCGTTTTGACCAAGCAACATACTTCTGAAACATTGGAATAGTTAGTTGTTCTTCTCCGGCATATCCTTGCTTAATGCTATTCTCATCATCTATTTCACGCGGGTCTACCTCTCTGCCTTCCTCAATCAGTGTTTCACTAACTCCGCTACTTCGATTTGTAAGAATATGTTCGGCAATCTGTTTGTCTTGTTCTTGAATTACATCATCCCTAATTAACCAAATAATATCAAATCTTGACATCAATGCTGGTGGCAAATCCACCTCTTCAAACATTGGAGAGATATCCAAACCAACCTGCCCTCTTTGACTAAAACGGCCAAGGCGGGGGTTGGCTGCTGCTAGAACAGCACATCGTGTCCTCATTGTTGCGTTAATTCCACCTTTTGAAATGTGAATTTTTTGTTGTTCCATAGCCTCATGCATTTTCGCCCGATCATCTGGCATCATCTTATCAAATTCGTCTATTGCTGCTAATCCTGAATCTGCAAGAACTAGAATTCCTGCTTCTAGAGAGAAACGGCCATCATTGAATGCATCTCTTACTGCTGCAGCAGTTAATCCTGCACCAGAAATACCACCACCAGAGGCATATTTTCCTCGTGGTGAAATTTGAGCCATGTAGGAAAGAAGCTGGCTCTTAGCAACACCTGGGTCACCCATGAGTAATATGTGAATGTCACCCCGAGCCCGCGTCCCATCAGAATTTTTCCTAGACACGCCACTGAATAATTGCATTACAAGTGAGCGTTTTACCATCTTTAATTTACCAGCGCCAAAAATTGATGGAGCGATGCTATTGGTTAACAATTCTAACAGATCAGGTCTTTTACTAATCTCAACTATCATTTCATGATCTTCTTCAGAAATTTCAATCTCATTGAACGGAATATTTTCTTGTTCTGCAGAAACAAGTGTATGATAAATATTGAACATTGGAGTTTTACTACCTCTTTTTTTCTCGGTACGAATAAATGGAACTAAATTTACCGTGACTCTCATTCCAGGGAGAAGAAGATTGGCCAAATCTGCTTCAGCAAGGACTGTTGCCCTAGCCGGCTGAGCCCCGCCTGTAACATTTTCAGGCAACTCCTGAATCTCAATCCATTGATTATCAACTAGAGAGACATTTTCTTGAATCAACTCAAAACGCGTTCCATCTTTACCTGTTGGATAACGACCACAGCCACCATCTAAGTCATCGCAAGATACCGGTTCTATCAATTCTAATTCATTTAGTTGAGGGACTTCATTTGTATGATTGCAAACTGCGCAACGGAATAGGGCGTGGTAAATTCTGGGCTTTAATTCAGATACTTTAGTTACCACAACTTCTGATGAAATTAGCATATCAACATCCTCAGATCCTACCTCTCTAAGGGACCGCTTACAATCAAGAGGAAGTTCTGTTACACGTAGCATTGGTTCGATTTCCCAACCACCTTCTCGACAAAGATTTCTCAGTGCTTCTGAGCCGGCACGTAGAATTGGTTTGGGGTATTCAATTAGGGATTGAGCAAAATTCGGATCCCATGCTTGAATATTTGTGAATTTGGCCAACAGTACCTTTTGATTCGGCCAAGCGCTTGCTAAAACTTGAATCTCACGAGAATATTGTTCTTGCAAAAATGTTCGCCAGCGAGCATTTGAATCTTGAATGCCTACCATGACCATCTCCCCGCGCGGGATTCTTCAGCGTTTGTTGGGGGTTTTTGAAGTAAGCGATATCACCCCCCTATTTCCACTGGAAAACAGGGGGCTTTACTGCATACGAATGGTTGAGAATATTTTTTCCACTGGAACTTTTCCTATTGAAAATGAACAAAACCATTCATTCACCTAAAATGGCGCCGAGGGATTAAGAAAGTAGAGAGTCAACAACGGTCCGTAGTTCTGCCAGTCCAATCGGTTTCTGCAAAATTAAACCAGGCTCTGGAACGCCTCCGGCTTCGTTTATCTCATCCTCATCATGGCCGCTCATCAACAACACCGGTGCATTAATTCCCAATTGCCTAACCTTATGTGCAAGATTAACTCCATTCATCCCTGGCAGAGACATATCGGTTGCTAGAAGTACGATATTTTGGTCTTGCTCAATTCTCTCTAAAGCAGACTCAGCATCACCATGTGCTGAAACATCAAAACCCATTCTTGTCAATATTGTTTCACCTAATTTGCGCAGTGTTTCTTCATCTTCAACGAAGATTACACAACCCCTACTCAACCGTTCACCAATATGTCGGAGAAAGGTAATCACTATGAAACTCCCGCAATCCCGAATAACTAATGGAGCATACTCGTTCTGGAAGCGACATACTCGTAAGACTTGATCCTGGGGAAGAAATTCATAC
>PBPH01000082.1 GCA_002725475.1 Methanobacteriota archaeon
CTTTAAGTTGGAATGGATGGGTAGAAATTGATGGCGCTGAAATTTATACCAATTTGACCAGCACTGCCCCAGCAATTTTCCTAGATGATGTTGATGCAATTCTAGAAGGTATAAACTTGCACGGGACCCATGCTGGGATACAATGGACAGGCAGAGGATTAGATTCCAAACTTAGCAATAGTACTTTGGTTGGTAACAATTGTCTATCAGTCACAGATGTACCCTTATTGGAAACCTGGGGTTTGGATGTTTCCGGTTGTAGCGGAAATATTGCATTTTCTTCAACCGATGTAAATCTCACAGATTTCAATCAGGGTAGCATGGCATTGGTAATTTCTGGGCCAAGCTATATCCGTTCAATTTCGAGTCAGGTGACAATCCCAACCCTTCCACCTAGTGCGACATTTGATGAAATGTGGTTTGTAGATATGTGGGCTGTTAATCAATATCTTCACGGCCTCCCTTGGGCGGAGATAAACGTCTCATTTTCTCAAATAGAATCCGATTTCAATCTTACACTTCCTTATGGTGGAAATACAGAACTTGGGCCTTTCGTAGGTCAAAGGCATACAATTACGGGTTCTTCCACAATTACTGAAATTTCTACTGATTGCACATACGATAACACAACTGGCTCCACTGGTCCGGATTCTCTAGATCAAGATTTGTCATACTACCTTTGCACGATATCATTGACCAATCAACCCCCCCTTATCATTTGGGACGAGCCAATCAATGGAACGGTAGTTAGTTCAGGGGCAGCATTGTGGTTCAACGCTAGTAATTCATGGGATTTAGATAACGACCCACTTACATTTACATGGACTAGTAGCATCGATGGCCCACATACGAGTTTCTGCCAAGGCACCGGTAGTTCGGGAGATGCAAATATACAATTCAATGACGGTAATTGTTTGCTCACGGACGGCGTGCATCAAATTACACTGGAAGTTTGTGATGACCAAGGGAATTGCGCGAACGAGACCCGCACGATTGAATTCGTTAATCTACCTCCTGATGTAGTTCTCACTACCATTCCACCAGTAGACTCAAACGATGGAGTTTTGAGGGTCAATTATACAGAAATGGTTCATTTCAATGCTTCATCAACTGTCGATTATGAAGGGGATGTAATCGATATTCAAGAAGGGGCTGGATATGAAGGAATTAGTGCAGTTTTCTACGATTTAGAATGGAATCGAACCTTTGCAGGTGCAACAAATAGAGAATTTACCTATACAGTCACATTCTCTGATGGGCTAAATCCAACCGTTTTCAAAAACATTTCAGTTGAAGTACAGAATGAATATCCTCACCCGTCGTTTTCAGTTTCCCGAGATGATAACTATTCTGAATCTGAAGTGACCCTTGACGGGTCAGCATCATTTGATCCTGAAGGGGACCCGATTTCAGCATGGTGGCATTCATCAATTGACGGTGATTTAAACACATCATTGTCCAATCAACTTGTTTGGTCGGGACATCTAAGTCAAGGAAACCACACAATTAGTTTAAGGCTCTCAGATGATGATTCCTATCACATTAATCAATGGTCTCAACCTTACCAAATTACAATCCAAGTTGAAAATTCATTACCACTTGCTCATATTGAACTTCCAGTCACTGCAACTAGTGCCGAGTCTGCAGACTTGATTCTATTCTCTGCATATGGTTCTGGTGATTGGGACGCACCATGTTCTGAGGCCTTTTCACAGATGTCATCAGGATGGTTATGTAATCCAAATTCGGTTTCAAATCCAGATACAGTTACTCCTGTATGGACCAGTGATCAACTAAGTGAGCCATTTGGTAGTGATTGGGAAGTTCAAGCTCGCCTTCCAAGCGGAACAAATGTAGTTACATTGACAGTTTCTGACGGGACAAATGCACCAGTTAGTGATTCGGTAACTCTAGAGATTTCAAAGAGCGCCCCCATTATTGTACTAACATCCCCTACCAATGGAATAGAGGTAATCAGTGATGAAGTGGTATTATTTGACCCCCAACAATCTTGGGATCCTGATGGGGATAATTTCACATTCACTGTAACATCCAATCTTCTTTCAGAACCAATTCTTGATGCAGTAGATCCTAGTTATTGGTATTCTAGATATGTTCCATCAGGGGAACATGAACTTACTTTCACTATGACGGATTCTGATGGGATGAGTAGGTCAGAGACTCGTATTGTCAAGGTGCTCGCTTCACCACCAATAGCCATAATTTCATCCCCACTAGAAGGGGAGTCAATTTCACCCGGGGCAAATGTGTTACTCGATGGAAATGAATCATGGGATGCTGATGAAGATATTATTCTGTATCGCTGGTATATAGGTCAAGGCTCTTCTGCAGTGTTGTTGAACGAGACTAAGATTGCCAATCAAACATTATTGCCAGGCGAACATTTGATTTCACTGCAAGTTAAAGATAGCAGAGGTGCATCAACATGGGCCTTTACGAACATTACAGTTGAGAATTCATGGCCAATTCTAGATGATTTATTGATGGAACCAGGAATACTAACTGCGGGCGAACAATCGACAATCACAGTTCGTGCTTTCGTGATTGATGCCGATATGACAACGTGGGAATGTGTTGGCTGGGCATCCCAAGGAGGGGTTGAAACAAATTTCTCACTTAGCGACGATGGTTCGGTTGCTGATGGATTTGCAGGGGACGGTATATGGACTGGTCAGGTAACTGTCACACCTGGCAGAGATGGGTGGATGAATATCGAAGTGGTTTGCAGAGATGGACCTACCGAAGACCCTCGTCTTTCCAATCGTCTTTCATCAACAATCAAAGTCGAGGGTGCGTCACAAAATACTTCATTTCTCGATGTGATTTCAGATAGCGCTCTACTTATTTTGTTGGGATTAATGGCCATACTAATTGCAGCAGGCGCCATGTTCTCAGTTGTACGCAAGAAGCGACTTGAAGCAGATATTGAGATGATTGAGTCATGGGGAGTCGGTAGTTTCAATTCACAAGATGAGGAAGAATCCCAAACAGACGTCACAACTGGTATTGACTTTACCGAAGATTTGGACGAGGAAGAGCAATCAGAAATCCCTTCAATGATAGATATTGAATAATTTCATTATTCCTCAGGTCCCCAAGGAGTTCGTGTGCGATTTAGCCCGAATCTTTTCAGATAGAGGAAAATTAGGTTCTTTCTTCCATCAGTCCATGTGTTAATTTCAGCATCTCCAACACGGGGCCTGTAAGGTACTGAAATTTCAATCGCCTTTTTCTTACCATAACAGCGTCTAGCGTTAATCTTCATTTCTTCTGAAAGAGGCATTCCATCATTGGTTGGACGCATCTTTGGATTTTCCATGATATTCTTCCAGAACACCCACATCCCTGACTGTGAATCGTGAATACCATACCAGAACAACATCCTTGCAGTGAATGATAGTGCCCAATTTCCAAAACCATGCATTCCCGACATACTACCTTCTTCGGCCTTCCTAAGACGATCACATGTGATGAATTTCAAATCATCTTCCACTAATTTCTTGACCAAACCGGGGACTTCCTCACCAGGATATGTACAATCAGCATCCATAGTGACGATTATTTCACCTGGGGCCATTGCAAAACCCGTTCTATATGCACGTCCGTAGCCTCTGCGTGGTTCGAGATAGACTTGCGCACCTTCTTGTTCAGCTAATTCTCTAGTTCGGTCGGTAGAATTGCCATCAATGATTAGAAAATCGAGTTTTTCGCACCATCCATCGTTTGGTACGGATCTAATTGTATCGACAATTGCAGCCTCTTCATTCCGCGTAGGAATCACTACGGTCACATGTACTGGGAGTGTATCAGACATATCAGTTACCAAACCGCCGACACCCTCATCTCTCTTGAAAGGCTCCATTGTATGAACTCGACGGGAATCGCTTGAAAACGGTAGCATACGAGGCGTATGCAAGCCTAGAGGCGCCGAGGAGGTGAGAAAACGCATATTGCGATGCTATCTGGAGAATATCCCCCGCGATGGGGCGGAATGGGCTCGACAGTGTTTCACCTCTCGGGAGCATTAGCGAAAATGGGCCATAGAGTAACAGTAATCACACGTAGCGACCCAAAGGCGCGAAAAGATTCCTCATTAATTCCGAAGCAGGATGGCGTAAATGTCAGGATGGTTAAATGGGCAAAAATTCCCATGGCTTTCACACGTTCATATGGTAAGCACGCATTGAAGGACTTACTTGCATTGCACAAGAGGGATCCAGTTGATGCTGTACATGTGCATGCTCCAATGATTTCTTGGACTCCAAAACAGTTTGCTAAAGTACGTACGGAAATTGGTAATGTTACCACAAGTCTGCATGGTTCATGGCTTGGAGAGAGAGATGGAATGATTAGGGCGGCTAAATTTGGTGAATCTGCTACTTGGAAAAACCCTAATGATTTAGCGATTTTATTAACCGCTAAACATTATGCAAAATATGAGCGAGCAGCTGTTCGCGGTTCAACCATATGTGTGCCCAATTCTGAGGCAACAAAAAGAGATTTTGAATCACGTTACAACCCCCCTAATAATTGGCGAGCTGAAGTGGTTAGATGGGGTGTAGATGTAGAAATGTTCAGGCCACAAAATCATGATGATGAAGATTCTCAAATTGCTCACGAGGAGATGCGCAGAAGGTTTGGACAACCCGATGAATTAGCATTGTCTGGCAGCGCTGAAACCAATACACCACTATTGCTCGCAGTTGGTCGTTTAGCTGGAAGAAAAGGTTTCAGGACCCTCCTCCGTGCTATGCCTATGATTATTGCAGAAAATCCGAATACCCATCTAGTAATTGTAGGTCGTGGTCATATGCGCAAAACCTTGCTCAAACAAGCAAAGAAATTAGGAATTGAAAATGCAGTGTCAATAGAATCTGGAATGCCCTTTTCGGCCCTAGCACAACTTTTCCGTTCAGCAGATCTTTGTGTTTATCCATCGCTCTACGAAGGCCAGGGTTTGATTCCACTTGAAGCAATGGCTTCTGGCACCCCTTGTGCTACGGTAGATGACGGCCCTCTTCCCGAAATGGTGGATGAAAGTGTAGGTGCCCTATTTGAAGTGGGCGACCCGGAGTCTCTTGCTCAAGAAGTCAATTTATTGCTTTCTGATCCAGAGAAAATGGCGTTCTTCGCCGAGGCGGGTCGAAAGAGGGTGATTAGTGAATACACATATGATTTGAATGCGGCCAAATATGCTGAATTTTACTCTCAATGAGCATTTATCGTCTCTGAAATTACAATTTCACCCCTCCATCGCGGTGGCAAAGTGGTTATGACCTTGGCGGGTGCCTAGGCACCCGATGAGCGGGCCCCTCAAGTTAGGTACTCGATTTTTCTCGGTGTCTGTTCTAGTGATTTTCTTGGTTGCACTAGTACCTAGTGCATCAGCCGGTGGATCAGATTTTGCAAATGCTGAAGCAGTAAACAACACTGACCTTCCATCAACTAAAACAGGCACTCTTTCGACTTCTGAAACATGGTACAAGATTGAAGCTTATTATGGGGATAGGATTTCATTTCACTACGATGTTAGCTGTAACACTTGGTGGCCAGTGATTGATACTTGCGAGGGTCAGATTAAGATTTTCGACGAGAATCAGTATGAGATTTATTCTGCCAATCTGTATGATAACGATGGTAATGGTCAGGAATCGACAAGTGTAACTGCCGCTGCTGCTACATCAGGAGACCCCAAGACAGATATCTTTCGAGTGGGAACACAGTGGATTTATGTCAGGATCAAAGATATCGATACAACTGGAGACGATGGTCATGATTACACGCTAAATATCGGTCTAAACACCGATCAGAGAGATCAGGATACAGATGGTTTCCATGACTCTGAAGATGACTGTGATACTATCGAGGGCTCATCTACCGAAGATAGACAAGGTTGTCCAGACCGAGATGGGGATGGTTGGTCCGATCAAGGAGACTCTTTTCCCGATGAACCAACACAATGGTCAGATGAAGATATAGATGGGTTTGGGGATAATCCCGCCCCTGCTGTGGATCCCGATGCTTGCCCCGCCTACTTTGGGCATTCTTATCTAGATAGATTTGGCTGTATTGATTCCGATCGTGATGGTTATTCAGATCCAGATCCCACTGCAATTTGGTCCACTAATCCTTGGACGATAGGTGATGGTGCAGACGCGTTCAAATTTGATGATACTCAATGGCATGATTCAGATGCAGACTCATATGGTGATAATTGGGCGGACCCTGAATGGAATGCGACTCGAGATAACGGAACAACTGGTAATTGGATTGAAAATGCTACAACTCCGGATTATTGCCCATTGGAATGGGGCAACTCATCTGCAGACAGGTATGGGTGTATTGATTCGGATGGTGACCAGTGGTCCAATCCCAGCACTGGTTGGGTCTATGATCCAGTGGTTTGTAACTCAAGTGGCACACATTGTGCTGACGCTTTCCCTAACGATAAAACTCAGTGGGCAGACCGTGATTTAGATGGCTTTGGAGATAATCCACTAGGCAATAATCCAGACGCTTTCCCTGATAATCCTACCCAGTGGTTGGACAGCGATGGAGATGGATATGGAGATAATTCGGTATCCTCTAATCCCAATGCTTGGCAAGCTGACAATTTTTCAGATGATCCAACGCAATGGGCAGATTCTGATGGGGATGGATATGGTGACAATTCATCTGGTAACGAGCCAGACGCCTGTATAAACAGAATGGGAAGTAGCCATTACGACAGGTATGGTTGCCCAGATTCTGATGGAGATGGTTATTCTAACGCAGATGGTAATTGGCTACCCCATCCCTCTGGATTCGCAGATGCTTTCCCAGATGAGATTACCCAGTGGCATGATGTAGATGGGGATGGATATGGTGATAATCAGGAAGAAGGTGCTTGGCAATCTGACTCCTGTCCTGCAACACATGGGAAATCCTACCGAGATAGATGGGGTTGTCCTGATACCGATGGCGATGGTGCTTCTGATCCTCAAATTGAACTTGGTTGGTTAGCCCATCCAATGGGGGCTGCCGACGCGTTTGTCAATGATCCAACTCAATGGGAAGATATGGATGGGGATGGATATGGAGATAATCAGGCAGATTCTGCAACAAGCCCTGATAGATGTCAAGACGTACCGGGGACGAGTCGAGAAGACAGACACGGTTGCCCTGATTCAGATAATGATGGTTTTTCTGATTATGGTGATAGGTTTGAGTACGACCCAAGCCAATGGGCAGATTCTGATGGTGACGGTTTTGGTGATAACAGTGGAGGGCACCAACCAGATGCCTGTCCATTTGAAGAAATTAGCCTAGGGGTTTCTTTGATCGATCGCTTGGGTTGTCCCGATACAGATAGAGATGGATATTCTGATGCAGACGAAAATTGGGAAGCGAGTCCTAATGGCATTGCTGATGCATTCCCCACAAATAGACTACAGTGGTCGGATTCAGATGGAGATGGATTCGGCGATAACACGATGGGTAGTTTGAGAGATGACTGTCCTAATGAGGCTGGTACATCTTCAATTGATTTACAAGGATGCCCAGACTCAAACAGCGATGGATATAGCGATTCATTTGGCACCATTAATGCACATCTATCAATGATGTCCGAAAATCCATCAAGTTCGTTATTTACATTCTTACCACCATTCATAATTTTCATTTTGACTATTATTGGGGTTACATCTTTGCGTAAGGAAGAAGGAGGTGAAGAAATTGAGTAAGCGAATTGTAGGCATACTTGCAATTCTTCTCTTCTTCGCACCCTTCGCGTCTTCGACAGCATTAGCTGTAGGGGACGGTTTTCACATTACAGTTGATAATTCTCGAGCTGACCGCCTTGATTTAAACAACGACGGGGACAGTGACACAATCCGAGTTGTCTACTTATTGAATACGACTTCACATTATGCCGAGGTAGCGGTCCAAGTAGACGTAGAACATGCTGGAATGACACTGACCTTTTGGGACAATACTACGTTCAATCGAACCACTCCTTACTTTAGTTCTCAAGATGTAGAGGCTTGGGGCGACGGATCTTACAGTGTTAGAATGAAGGTTTGGGACACAGAGAGTAATATGATTGTCCATTCCGAGGAGTTTGGTGATTTTGATTTGATGGCTAGTTTGACCCAACCATACTTACGCCTTGACCTGGAAGCATCGGGAACAATTTTCCTTGGTGACGATTGTATCATTGAGAGAGTTTTCTTAGACGAGGTGGGCGAACGATATGATGCAATAGGGACTATTTCTCTTACAGGTACTCCCTGGATAGCACCTAATGACTTATCTGATATTGATTGTTCTAATTGGCCTGCTAATGATTATCACTTGGTGATGTTTTATCGAAATTTACTTGGCTTTTCTACGGAAACAGAACTACATTTCACAATTCATACATTACCTCCTCCAATCTTCACTCTCAATGTGACTGGGGACAATGATGATGTTGGCAGTGAATGTGTTATTGCAATCGAACCTTCAATTGGCACAACCATGGCCCTAATGAGTGTTCAATGGGATATCACTGACCCTCGCGGAGAAACGCTAGATGCACCAGGATTTACTACAGTAGATTGTCGTCTTTGGCAAGTTGGTCTTTCCAAAGTCAGAGTAACTGTGACTTCATCAGAAGGCCAATCTACAATGGGTGCATTCAATCTAGTAAGATTACCACCTCAAAGCGGAGCATCATCTGAAGTTCTTGAAGCAGCAGGCCCTGTCAATATGTGGCCAGACAGGTCACTTGGTGAGGAATATGAACCGACTCCATTTATGGGCAATTCTGAACTAACAGCTCAAGCAATTGTTGCACTTATCGGACTTGTAGTTGCCATTTTACTTGGTGTGATTTGTGGGGTGCTGTGGAATAGGAGAACTAGTGAAGAAATGGTCACTTACGGCGAAGCATCCTCAATGGAAATTGAACCTGATACTGAGGGTTTGCCTTCGTATGTAGATCCAACGGGAGTTCATTGGCGCCAACATCCAGAGGGTAACGTTGACTGGTTTGATACGGTTTCTGGCCAATGGGTCTCCTATCAAGATGAAGATTAATTCACTTTTAGAATTTCTAAGGGCTTTTTACCCATTAAATTGTAGAATAATTGAAGTACATGACAGGTCTATGACTTGGTACTGACCAAGTAGTTCTGGGTGATAGATTGAGAAGAGCAGATATTAGAAGAGATGATGAAGATAGAGCAGTAAGTCCGGTAATAGCGACCATTCTGATGGTTGCAATCACAGTGGTTCTTGCGGGAGTATTGTATGTATGGGCCAATAATTTGGCTAGTGAAGGTACTGACACTTCAGTTGGAACTTTGAACACTTACACCACAGAAGATGCTGATGATGAGACAGGCCCAGGTGCAGATGACACATTGGTCAAGATGCAACTTACCGGCAAGGATGATCTTGCATGGGCGTTCGTAAAAATCACAGTATCAGTTGGTGATAACGTATACACATGTAGTGTGGTCGCTGGTGATGATTGTGAAATCAGTCAAGCGGCAGGAGATAACGATAACTCTTGGGAACCTGGTGAGTACCTTTTCCTTTCAGAAGGAACTGAAGACATTTGTGATGCAGCAGAATGC
>PBPH01000083.1 GCA_002725475.1 Methanobacteriota archaeon
ACAGATGGTCCTACATTTGCTAACGTAGCTCTGTATGCTGAACTTGATAGTGAAGAGGCAGGTCACACAGGTAGAACTGTTGATCAACTTCCAGTTGATTCAGGTGCTGACTTTGATTTCCAATCAACTTCTGCTCTCTTAACTAGAGTAAGAGGGATGTTCAGTAAGTACATCCGTCTATCTAAGACTTGGGCTAGTAGTAGAGGTGACATCGTTAGTAACAGCGATGGACAAGGAACAGAGAATGGACTCTTATGGATTGATACAGGACATTTTCCTTCTAACCTAACACCTTATTACTTACAGTGTCAGTACCATGCAAACATGTATGCTACTGTCAATCTAACAGGTAGTGGTGGTACTGCTATTAGAACATGGGATGTAACTGATGCTGGAAATAATGTTTATCACTTCCTTGAGAAGGGAGTACCTATAGCATCTCAAACTATCACAGTAACTGCTAGTGGTAGTAATGATTGGGTTGTAAGTGGTACTGATAGAGATACTACTCATAGTTCTGCTAATGATCCTGCGGTAACAACGTGGGTAGGGGATACAATAACTTTCCAAGTTAACGCAAGTGGTCATCCATTTTATATTAAGACTGCTGCTACTACTGGTACTGGAGATCAAGTTTCTACTGGTGTAACAGGTCAAGGTGCTGAGGTTGGAAACGTAGTATGGAATACAACTGGAGTAACACCAGGAACGTATTACTATCAGTGTAGTGCTCATGGTGGTATGAGTGGACAAATCATTGTTGATGAGCCAGGTGAGAGTGGTGATGATCCAACTATTAACGCAACTGTTGGTGATGTATTAGCATTTAATGTTAATGCTCCTGGTCATCCATTACATTGGTTGAACGGCACACCATATGGGTCTGCTGGATCTAATCTGCATGGGTTCAACGTTGCTGGTACAGGATATGCTAATGGCGCAACTGTAAACGCATCTCTTGGCATAAGTTCTCTAACAGGAACTGATACTAGCGAACCATTTACTGATAGATCATATACTTTATCTGGAGACAGTTTAAGTGGTACAGGACTATCTTTTAACAGTACAACTGGTGTTCTTAGTGGTACTGTAACTTCAAGCTATCAGAATTCATACTTCTGGCTAACTGTAACCGAAGATACTACAGGTGAAAGTCAAGAGTATGTCTTCTCAACTCAAGGAACTGGTGTTCTTATTACCGTTGGTAGTCAACCAGCATCTACTCAGATAGAGGCAGGAGCTGGAACCAATGCTCAGTTTGGTCCTTTAAATGCTTCATCTTCTGATGGATCTACAGTCACTTATCAGTGGCAGTATAGTACAGGAAGTGGATGGGGTAATATATCAAGTCTTGGTGGACACAGTGGTGAGACAACAGATACATTAACTGTTGATGATGACTACGCATACAACGGATGGCAGTACAGATGTATTTGTAATTCTAATACTGCTGCACAAACTACAACTACCTCTGTTGCTACATTAACAGTCATCAGAGTAATCACAGTTGACACTCAACCTCAACCTGCTTCTACAGTTGCCCCTGCTGCTGCTAACTTTACAGTTGCTGCTAGCACTAAAGATGCTGCTTCTGTTACATATCAGTGGGATAAGTCAGAAGATAATGCTACCTGGCATGTAATATCAGGATCAACAGCAACTTCATATACTACTACAGCTACAACATATGATCAAGGTGGATCTCCACCAGCCTCATTTGATGCTGATAATGGAGACTATTTCAGAGTACGTGCTAATGCTACTGGTGCTGCTGAAGTAATATCCAACTCCGTCCAACTGACGGTTACAAGAACTATAACCATTACAGATCAACCTGATAATGAAACAGGATCTATAGGTGGTACTAGAGACTTTACTGTTGCTGCTACTTTATCTGATGGAGATAACAGTGATGTTCAATTCCAATGGCAGTTATCAATTGATGATGGTTCTAACTGGAGTAACATAGCTGGTGCTACAAGTGCTACATATACCACTCCTACATTAACTAATCAATATGATGAGTATCAGTATCGTTGTTTCTTATCTGCTGCTGGTGCTACTAATGTAATATCTAATGCTGCTGTACTACAAGTAGAAACTGTACAGGTAACAGTAACAGCTCATCCAGCTGATACTTCAACTGATGAGACAGGTACTGCTTCCTTTACTTGTGCTGGTACAGTAACTAATAGTGCTATAACAGCACTGCTCAATTCTTCCTTCGGGGTAGGAAACTGGGAAACACCCTCAGGTGGTGGTAACCAAGCTCATGCTGAGACTGCTGCTAATCCTGAACTATACAACTCTATATGGAGTGATCATACACCAACACTAACATATCAGTGGCAGAAGTCAGATGATAGTGGTGCTAACTGGTCTGATATAGGGGGAGCAACCTCTGCTTCATATACTACAGGTACCTGTACTTATGCTGCGGATCATGATGATCAGTATCGTTGTAAGTTAGATGCTACAGGTGCTGATGCCGTAGCACATACCAACGCTGCTACTCTAACAGTATACAGAACACATAGTGTCAGCTCTGAACCAGTTAACGCAACTGGTAATGAAGGTGGAACAGCAAGCTTTACAGTTGCTGGTACTACATCCAGTGGATCACATACCTATCAGTGGCAGAAGTCTGATGATGCTGTAAGTTATGTTAATATACCTGGAGCAACTGCTGCTACATATCAAACTCCTTCTCTTGTATTTGCTGATGATAATGAAGATCGCTTTAAGTGTATACTAAGTTTGGTAGGTGCTCAGAATGATATTGAATCAACCTACGCTATACTAACAGTCTTACGTGTCATTACTATACAGACACAACCTCAGAATGCTACTATTATTGAGGGTAATACAGCCACCTATACTATTGCTGCTACCATAACAAGTGGAGCACTTAATTATCAGTGGCAGAAGTCAACAGATAGTGGTGCTAACTGGTCAAATATTGTTGGTGCTGTTGCCTCATCTTATACTACAGCAACACAACCATTCCCAACGGTTAATAATGAATACCGTTGTGTACTGTCTAACAGTAATGCTATATCAGTAACATCTGCTGCTGCTACTCTAACTGTTAATGAATCTGAGTTTGTATCAGCACCTACTAGCATGTCTGTTAATGAGGATAGTGATACTAATCTCACATACAATAGACAGCCAACCTTTACGTCTAGTGCGTATGATTCACAGTATGCTGGATCAACACATCAAGCTACTTACTGGTTGATTAAGAGAGTATCAGATAACTTCGTTGTATATGATACATCACAGATCACTGTACCTGACCTATCAGGTGGTGATACTATCAACCTAACAAGCTTCACTGTACCCGCTGCTACATTAGATTTTGATGTAACCTATCAGGTACAAGCCAAGTATAAGGATAACGCAGGACTACAAAGTAATTACTCAACTCCAATTCAATTCACAACACCAGTTGTAGATCAACCTGAAGTACAGACTATTACTCCAGCGTTTAACCCAACAATTAATGTACTATCTCCAAGTATAAAATCTGGATATGGTCACAACTCTACTGACTGGCAGTTCTCTCAAGCAGAAACCTTCTTGAATATTGAGCACCAATCATTAGGAAACTCAACTAACTTACTACAGTATACTCTCCCAGGAGACGTAACTCTGTTACCTACAACTACATATTATGTACGAGTGAGATTTAACGTCGATACAGTTTAATGGCAAAACCAGCAACTAGGAGTGCTCTTATAGAGTATTCCCTCAGAAAACTGGGAGCACCAGTTTTAGAAGTTAACGTAGATGATGATCAGATAGATGATCTGGTGGATGATGCTGTTCAGTTCTTTAATGAGAGAAACAGTGACGGCTACATGAGAACGTTCTTGAAGTATAAGTTTGATCAGGCTACTATAGATCTGATGCAGTCCGATACTACAGAAACTATTACACAGACAGGTGCTAGGGCAACAGATTTCCTCACACAAAATAATTTTATTAAGATGCCTGAGCATGTAACTCAGGTGGTTAAGATATTTGATTTCACTTCAAAGAATACTACTAACATGTTTGATGTTAGGTATCAGTGGAGATTGAATGACCTATGGGATTTAACACAGACAGAGATCCTGACATATGAGATGGTCAATAGAAGAATGGAAGATATCTATTGGTTATTAGAAGGACAGAAACAGTTAAGATTCCAGATGAGAGGAGACAAGCTCTATATGGATCTAGACTTTAAGTCTGATGTAAATGATGGAGACTTTGTAGTATTTGATTGCTGGAGAGCATTAGATCCTACAGCAGACACTGACTTATATAATGATATCTTCCTCAAGAGATATCTTACTGCTCTTATTAAGAGACAGTGGGGTCAGAACTTAAGTAAGTTTAAGGGTGCTCAGTTGCCTGGTGGTATTACTATGAATGGTGAAGAGATACGTCTTGAAGGTCAGAGAGAAGTCGATGAGCTTGAAGGTAAGATGATCAGCACATACGAAATTCCACCTATGGATATGATTGGATGAGAAATACTTTCTTCACACACGGTACTCGTAACGAACAGTTCCTACAACAGGATCTTACGGAAGAGTTTCTTAAGATGTTCGGGATGGATGTATTATACATCCCTAGACAACTCATACAGAAGGATGGTGTCTTCAATGAAGAGGTCATTACACAGTTTGATGACTCATATATTATTGAGGCATACCTAGAGAACTTTGATGGGTTCCAAGGTGGTGGAGATTTACTTACTAAGTTTGGTATAAGACAGACTGATGAGATAACTATGGTTATTTCTCAGGAAAGATTTTCAAATCTCATCTCACAGTTTCTATTATTAGATGAGGATATAGAAGTAGGAGAGAGACCTGAAGAAGGAGCATTACTATATTTCCCACTATCATCTAACTATTTTGAGATCAAGTTTGTAGAGCATGAAGAACCTTTCTATCAGTTAGGTAAGAACTACGTTTATAAACTTAAGGCAGAACTCTTCGAGTACAGCGACGAACAAGGAGAGTTCTTTGCTGGAGACGAGGAGCTTATCGATACTGGATATACAGTACAGTACTACTACTTGGTTAACCCAGGTACATCTGCTGCTGGTACTCCTATTATTACAAACGGAGCTATATCACAAGCTGTAGTTACAACCAATGGATCTAAATATAATTTCACTCCTACAGTCACAGTGACTGGAGATGGTACTAACGCAACAGTTCATGCTGAAATGATTGTTGCTAATGTATCAGGGAGTACTCCTACCAGAGCTGCTGTACTTGATCCTACTGTAGTTAATGGTAAGATGACAGCATTAACCATACTAGATCCTGGAGCTGGTTATGATATATCTCGATCTTCTATCGATTTTACTGATCCTCCTAGTGTCGGATCCAAACCCGTTGTGGTCCCGACTTTCGACTCGGCTGGGGGACTCACTAAAGTTGAAATAACTAATGAAGGAAGCGGATACGATTCTGTAGAAAGAATAGTAATTGATTCTGCTGGTAGTGGATATACTACTGCTGCTTTCACAATACAGTCTGTCCCTAGTGGGCTATCTGGTACCTTCACTGATGGCGAGACGGTAACTGGTGGTACTACAGGTGGTACGGCTATGGTTGCTGACTGGGATAAGAGTGATGGATGGCTTAAACTCAAGTCACCAACAGAAGACTTCCAGATAGGAGAATTACTTGTAGGTAATACTTCTGGTGCTTCTATCACCATACATAGTTTTGACGCAATGCAGACAACTGATACTAAATACTCAGATAGTGTCACCTTTGAGACACAAGCTGATGATATTATTGACTTCAGTGAAGGAAACCCATTTGGAATAGCTACTTGATATGTTAGGTGCTTACACATACAATAAAGTCATCCGTAAATGCGTAATCGCTTTCGGTACACTTTTCAATAATATCGAAGTCCGTAAGGAGACTGGTACTGGTTCAACATACCAGAAGATGAAAGTACCTCTAGCTTATGGACCAAGACAAAAATTCTTAGCAAGGTTAGAACAGCAACCAGAGTTGAATAGAAAGGTTGCTATCACTCTACCACGTATATCATTTGAGATGACTGGACTTACCTATGATGGTACTAGGAAGCTCAGTCCTATTAATGTGGATTATAAGAAGGATGGTAGTAATGCCATCAGGAAGATGTTCACTCCTGTACCATATAATCTAGACTTCAGTCTGTCTATACTTTCCAAAACTAATGATGAAGCTTTGGAGATTGTAGAGCAGATTGCTCCTGTCTTCCAGCCATCATATAATGTTACCATTAAGATTATTGATGATGTCAATGAGTATCGTGATATACCTATTGTCCTCAATAATATGTCATACTCAGATGAGTATGAGGGTAACTTTGATCAGAGAAAATTGACTACCATTGATATGAACTTCACTATGAAGGCATATATCTTTGGTCCTACTCAGACTGGCAAGCCAATCAAGAAGGCAAAAGTCGATTACAAGACTGGTACAGATACCCAGACAGCACCTCGTCGTGTATCTTATACTGTCGAACCAAAAGCATTGCGTGACAAGGATAGTGATGGAGCAGGTTTAACATTAACCTCTAACATTACTAATAAGATTGGTACGCTTCAAGTCACAGACTCTAGTCTCTTCAGCATTGGTGATTACATTGAGATCAACAATGAAGTTATGAAGGTCAAGACCAAGCCAGATGGAACAAGTATTACTGTCTCACGTGGACAGAATGCTACTACCCAAGCGGCTCATTCTACTGGTTCTGTGATAGATATTATTACCTCTGCCGACACTGCTCTATTAGACAGTGACGATGACTTTGGATTTAATGAGATGACTTCGTTCTATGGATGATAATTACGGAGGACTAGATAAGGCATTCAATACTGTTGAACAAGCCTTCGATCCAGCTCCAAAAAAGAAACCACGCCCACCAGTCAGTGAAGATCAAGTCACTGATGACCATGAGTATACTAGGGCAAACCTGTATTCTCTGATAGAGAAAGGACAGGAAGCTGTTGATGGTGCTTTAGATGTAGCACAGGGAAGTGATCACCCTAGAGCTTATGAAGTTGCTGGACAGTTGATTAAGCATGTAGGAGATGTGGCAGACAAACTTATGACTCTCCAGAAGATGACTAAGGATGTTAAAGAAGAGAAGAAGAGAGGACCATCAACTGTAAACAATGCTCTATTTGTAGGCAGTACCGCTGAACTACAGAAGATGTTAAAGAATGCTTCCAAAGATAAATAAACTAGGAACCAACTAAAAAATCATGACCGTATTAAAAGTAGTACAGGACGGACCTAC
>PBPH01000084.1 GCA_002725475.1 Methanobacteriota archaeon
TGCAGCGACCCCTTGTTGTTACTCTTTGGCCAAGTAATTTCGAACGTAACTCTTCTACAAATTTCTCAGAGCCCGAATTATCAAGCTCCTCTGACACTTGTTCCATCGTTTTACCTAGATATTTCTCACTAGATTCACGGTTAAACAATAGAGAAGCACTGTTTGACCCGTCATCTAAAACCATTCTTAATCTAAGGTCCTTATTGCCCTCGACCATCCCGTGTTCGGAGCATGAGAGATCTCGTAAAACTCTCCTACAATCAGGACACCGGTGGATAATACCAGAATCAGAACGAACCGAAACTACGCAGCCTGATGTTTCCACGCCATTTACTGATCCACCTGTAACCAACTTGGTTAATTCATGCTGAACCCAATGATTCGACGAATCTATTGTATCCCAAGGTGCTGATTTGAGCACCTCTACTTGTTCCACATTATCTATTGTAATATCTGGAGTGCCCTGCCAAGAACGTACCCTAACACCACTCAATGATGCAAATACGGGCAGGGATTTTTCATCAACTGGTAATTCTTGCCATGCTGTGATTCTACAGCGGCCAGTTGGATCTACTGCCTCACCACCCCAGAGAGTTTTCTCTTCACCATCAGAATTTGTGAATGAACGCTCTTTCCATTCAATGATTTGTACAATAATTGATACATCCCTTGAACCATCTCTGAGATTAGAGATTTGAAGTTTCGATGAATCCTCTAATTGAGATAGGTCAGCAAAATTTTCATCATGAAAGATTTCGATTTTAGTTCTGTCCCCAATATTCAACTCTGGAGTATCTCGAAATCTCTTGATTAGAGCACCTTCAATACGCAAAAGAGTCCCCACTTCGTGTTCAAAATCATCCCAACTAACAAAACCAACAGCACCAGTTTCATCCGCAATTTTTCCCTTAACAATGTTCAAATCACCACTTCCATCCTTCTTGGTAATTGTTGTAGGGTTGTTAGACATCAAACGTCCAACTATGGTAACAAAACCATCTTTACCAGCAATCTCAGAAATGGAAATCGGATCATTCGTAGCCATTGAAACTGGAGGACCTCCTTCTTCCAATACAGCAACTCTGCTACTACGATTGATGTTAATTGACTTCTTACCTTGCCACTCATTGACGCTAACGCCCTCCAGACGAACTACTGAACCCGGGGAAAGATTTTCAGAATGTTCACCCCAATCCTTGTAATCCCACCTCTCGGATTGTCCAGCATCACCATATGGGGCATCCTCAATCCAACCAAAAGCAATCTGTTTCTCTTCGCCTCTAACCATTTGCACGCGTGGAACATAAGTCACTACTTTTACCTCAATTGTGACATTGCTGTCTTCACTATTAAGTTCAGAGAATCTATCGACCTTTTTTCCACCACTGAATGCTGTCCTAGCTGCGCTTTGAACTTCCTCTTCACTAACCTCAAAGCGTCTAAGAACTGAACGAAAAGAATCTTTTGGGGGTAGTAAAAAGTCCCTCTCATATTTCTCAAATTCTTCTCGTATTTTTTCAGGTTCAGCATCGGGTGCATGTTCTAAAACTCTCTTAACAAATTCATCAATTTCATCTACGGTCATTTCAATTCCTCTTTGGATGGAAACTCAGGAGTTTTTCAGATTTCCAACCACTTCAGACTTGACCGAACGGGCGCATAAACGCGCCAAAACATCCAGGGTAACAGTCTGGCGTGCGGGCTGGGTAAGAATCTGCACTCCATCACCTCCGGGAAGCAAGCCTAACTCTCCACAGTTCTTAATGGATTGCGTCCAGTTTCAAACCATTGGTGGGTGAACTTAGAAGTAAACACACCTTGCTTTGTCACATGGGCGAGGTCAAGAATTTCAACTTCTGCGGGGAAATCATAACCCCGGGCACTCGACTAGACACCGCCCTACCAATTGGTAGTGACCCCATGGGTCAAAGTGCTGAAATTCCAATTCAAATCCTACATGGAACAAAAACTGGCCCAATTATCTCAGTCATCGGTGCGATACATGGAGACGAATTGAATGGAACTGGAATCATCCACCATCTAGTGTATGGCGATGACCACAGACCTGGCACTTCTGATGACCACATAGATCCCAATAAACTGTCAGGAACCGTACTACTAGTCCCAGTAGCTAACGTAGATGCAATGATGATGAATTCACGAACCTCTCCTGACGGCCGCGACCTGAATCGAGTTTTCCCAGGTACCGCGGACGGTAGCCAAACGAGCAGACTTGCACATGCAATTTTCACGCATATTGTGAAAAAATCCGACTATCTTATCGATTTGCACACAGCCCCATATACTCGAATGAATGTCCCACAAATACGAGCAGACCTTGAAAACTCAAAATGTAAAAGAATTGCTCGAGCATTTGGTACAAAGGTGATTATGAATTCAAAGGGACCCAAGGGTAGCATTAGAAGAGAAGCAACAAAAGTTGGTGTTCCAGCCATACTATTGGAAAGTGGAAGTTCGCACCGATTTGAGAAAGACGCTGTGGAAGGTGGAGTAAAGGGAATTCTTAACGTTCTAGCCAAATTGAAAATGATTGAGAGAGAAGTTGAGAAGCCAAACTGGAGAATTCTGGTCAGGAAATTTCGCTGGGTTCGTTCCCCTGTAGGTGGCATCCTTCACACCTTGGTGCCAGGTGGGGCAGTAGTAAAAGAGGGTGAAGTTATTGCTTATGTCACAGACCCTTTTGGGGCACGTGTGGATGATGTGATTAGCCCAGTCAATGGATACATTGTGGGTCTTGCAACCACGCCATTGGTTAGACCTGGAGACCCAATTGCAAACATTGTTTTCGTAAGGGAAAAGAAATTACATGAAATTATCTCGAAAGAGAAAATGGATGAAGGTTCTTACGATGATATCACTGAGCAAGATATTGAAGACGATGAAGGATCTACATTAGATGAAACTGAAAGATGAAAGAAAAGTGCGATAGGCCGGACTTGAACCAGCGGCTTCCAGATCTTCAGTCTGGCACTCTCCCAGCTGAGTTACTATCGCAACAAGTATCTCGAAGAGCCTCCTCTCTTCAAGCCTTTTGGCGGGAGTTAATCATTCAATACCATCAAGTGTGTCTGCCTGTATCTTGTGAATTTGTTTCAATCCAGCCTCGGCAAGGTCAACAAGTGAATTTAGTTCTGTACGAGAATATGTTGATTCCTCTCCAGTGGATTGGACCTCTATGAAGCGGTTGTCACTTGTCATTACTACGTTCATATCGACATCTGCATTACTATCGAGTATGTAATCTAAATCAAGATAGGTGCCCCCGTCAACTAGCCCAACACTTACTGCAGCAATATCATGAGGGAGGATGTTTCTTTCGTGCTTCTGACGGGCTTTTTCATCGAGATTAGGGGCAACCCAACCCGACTTCTTTTGTTCATGGGTTGGTCGCAAATCTTGCGGTAATGAGTCGCCTGATGCGATTAATCTTCTAATAGCCAATCTTAGAGCAATATTTGCTGCAGTAATTGAAGCACATCGAGTCCCACCGTCTGCATTGAGAACATCGCAGTCAATTGTAAGGGCCACTGGACCCAAGGCATCAAGATCTATTGCCCCTCGAAGGGCTCGAGCAATTAGCCTCTCAATCTCATATGTTCTCCCCTTAGCCCCTCTTCTTTCTCTTTGGAATCTAGAGTCAGTTGAGCCAGGAAGTAAGCAATATTCTGCGTGAATCCAACCTCTATTAGCATCCCTAGGGAACCAACGAGGAAGGTTGCTTTGTTTTGTGCAACAAGCCAGAACAACAGTATCGCCTTGCTTGTATAATACAGATGCTAACGCATTCGGTGTGAAATCTAGAGTTACCTCGACTTTTCGCATCTCATCATTATCTCTGCTAGTCTCAAATTCAGTCGATTTTAATTTCGCCATGGGCGGCCGAACCGCCACCCCCTCTTAGGTAATTTGATGGGTCGAATTACCTCATCTAACGACGTCGTGCATGTTTTGGCCTAAAAGCAACCACTACATCTGAATTGGTCTCAATATATGGACCACCGATTAAATCTATGCAATAAGGTACTGCAGAAAAAATTTCGTCAATTGTTTCCCGAATAGACTTAGGGGCACCTGGTAAATTTATGATTAATGAAGACCCGCGAATCCCCGCTGTTTGTCTTGATAAAATCGCTGTTGGTACGTAACGAAGAGATACTGCCCTCATCAGTTCCCCAAATCCTGGTAACATCCTATCACAAACTGCTTCGGTAGCTTCAGGAGTTACGTCCCTTTCTGCTGGACCAGTGCCCCCTGTAGTGACAACAAGATTACATCCTTTTTCATCAATTAAATCGATTAGTGCTTTCTCGATATGACTTTGATTATCCACAACTAAAACTGAAGTAGCATCCCATGGAGAAATTAGGACATCCTCAAAAAAACTGTGAATTGCCGGGCCGCTTAAATCTTCATATTCCCCACTACTAGCCCGATCAGAAGACGTAAGAATTCCGATGTGGATAAATTCTCCGACTTGTCCGCCCATATACATTGCAGATGGACCTCTCCTATGAACGATTAGGCTCAATCTTTTTCTTTTCGCCCCACATCATTGGCAACTTCATCGAAAAAATTCTTCGCCTCTTCAATACGCTTCTTCCTCTCGTTAATATCTTCTGATTTCTTTCTTGAAATACGTTGCTGACTCTTATCCAATTGCTCTAATAATAATTGATCATCTTCATGTGTTTCAACCAACCTTTTCTTCTCAATCATAAATTGTGCATCGCTAATTTCTTCACGATCATGTAATTCCGTCAAAAGATGTAGCCTAACCAAGAAATCTTCTCTCTGACTATTACGCCACATTTGATTTGAAAAGAACAATTCAGATAATGTAGCTGCGAGAGTACCTACTAACCCAATTCCAACGAAGAGCAGCGCTGAAGCCACAACACGTGCGCCCAATGATTTCGGTGCAAATTCTCCATAACCCACTGTAGTTGTGGTTTCAATGGACCACCAAATTGCATCTTCTAGGGTTAATACAAGTTGTCCCTCATCACAATCAACATCTGCAATGCACTTTTCTTCATATTGAACCTCAAACATTAGCGCCAATGCTGCACCAGCCAATATCATCAAGGTTACAATAATGAATAAATGAGTCATTCTTTGCTGAATTGATACTTCTCCATCCTCTGACACATTTACTAATCTAAAAATTGCTTGAATTGCAGGGATTAGAAGAAAGAAACGAAGAACACCTGCCCAACCAAAACCTGGAATAGCTGTTCCGAGCAAGGGAAATAGGGCTAAAATCTGCCAGAAATTCCATTTCCACCATAATGAACGATCTTCACTATTCGAATGCGAATTCGCTAGAATTGTAATGAAATACCCCAACAAAATAATATCGAGTAATACTATAATTTTCCATTCTGATGGATTTGTATTTCTCAAATCATTTATTGAATCAAATACAATAATGCCTATGGCCAATAACGTAGTCGATAAGAAAACGATATCGTTGGCATTAATGAGTGATTTTGTAAGGGGTGAATACCACTTTTTTCCCTCACTCATAAACACGTGGCGCACTAAGGGAATATCACCATTGCCGGCGCACTCACCCCTAATATGTCGTTTTGATTAGAACTAACTGATTGGCAACAACTTATGATTAGAAGGACTTTAAGTTCAAAATATGTCATCATCTTCTTCTTCTTCGAAGAGGTCCCCATCATCTTCTTTGCTATCTTTTTCCTTCCCCTTTTTCTTTGCGGGTGGCTTTTTGGATTTCTCCACTGCAGGTTTATCTTTCACTTCTGGCTTAGGTGGTGCTTCTTCCTTTTCTTCGGCTGCCAAACGCTTTGCCTTTTCTTCAGCCTCTCGAGCTGCCAACTCTTCTGGGTCGAGTCCCTGCTGTAGTGCCAACTTGATTCTTCGCTCATCTCGAGCTTTCTTCTCAAGCAACCTGTGCTTTGAACGCTCGTATTGTTGTAGCATGAACATCGCGTCGTGTTCAAGTAAGGGAGAGTCCGAAATTACTGTTACATCTAGCCAATCCCCATCCTCTGCAAGGAATTCTGCAAGCGGTTCAAACTTCAAATCTGATTTCTTAACTTGAGTATAGTGAAGAGCATTGCCCATTCGATGTTCGACACCTGAAAAATGGCAATAAAATGTCTTGCCACCGAGTTGTTCCCTAACCATGTCGAATAATTCTCCATAATCCTCACTAGTCCTAAGTCGTCCATGCCCCCTAGCATGGATATGTGCCATGTTCAATACTGGCACCGTACCCTCAACATGGTTACTAACTTCAAGAACTTCCTCAAGAGTTCCCCATAGTTCTTGTCGCCCACTAGTTTCAATTCCAATTAATGCAGGCTCATCATCAGAAAGCCAAGGAAATGCAACGTGCTGCTCTTCAAGTGTTTTATCGCCCCATAACTCGCGGGTCCTTTCTACTACTCCGGCAAAAATATTTGCAATTTGCTCGTTGGCCTCGCGCCCTCTACTATATCCCATGTAAGGGCCAACATGGAATACAATGTGTCGGGCATTGATTACTTTAGCAGCCTGCACGGTTGCCTCCATCTTGGCCAAGGAACGACCTCGCTCCCGCTTGTTACCGAGTAATTCAGCGTAGTAAGGTCCGTGCATGTTCATTTCAAAATCAGTTTTGTGAGAAAGTATCCCAGCCTGCCAATACTGATCGAAGTGCTTTGGTTGCACAGTTCTGACAGTTTGAATCTCCATAGTTTCTAACCCGAGGGTAGTAATATCGTCCATTCCTTCTACTATTGTTCTCCCCTTACAAGAGAGCGGAACACCCGCCGGACCCAATTTCAGTGACACCTCGCCTCCCCCCTAGACCTCTCGGCCGAATCGCTGTTCTTTGTTAATGCTACGCGCTGACTGGCTCTTTTATGCAAAAAAATTTCTAATCCACGCCTAGTTAACAATTAGTTGAACCCCGACATATTTTAACTGATGGATTTATCCTCTGGTTGTGAAATTGAAATTGCAGTATTTCTTTTATTTACAAAAACAAAGCATAAAACTGCAACAAGAATTAATATTGACACTATCAATAATTTCGAGGAAGACTCTTCAATCTCTGGAGGAGTTTCCTCAAAAATAGAAATTGTCCTATCGTAACTCACGTTTTCTACTACTTGCATATGCCCTGTTGTCCAATGGACGCGGACCTCTTTGACATTACTTTCAGCACCTAGGCCGAAATGGACAGTTGGGTCACTTGAACCCAAATATCCTGAACCCGCGTAAATTTGTTGCTGTAGGATTGTGCCATTGGCTAATTCAACCTCAACTAATTGACCGATACCCTGGCTGTTGGACATATTGCCGTGTAACTTTACCTTTAACCAATGATTACCCGTGACTTGAGCAGCATTGTTCTCATACAATTGAAGTGGTCCGTCCCCATTTGCCACTAGAATATCGATATCACCGTCACCATCAAAATCAGCCACTGATGCCCCCATGCTCTTGTTATGACCGCCCAGCCCAACATCAACTGTAACATCAGTGAAAACTCCGTTTCCGTCGTTATTGTAAAGTGCATTTTCTTGCACAGAAACAAAAGTATTGATTATTCCAGATGTCATAAAGAGATCAAAATCTCCATCTAGATCGTAATCGAAGAAATAACAATGCCAATTCACTCCAATTTTTTTGTTATCGTCTTCACTGACATCGGTATCTACAAATCTCTCAAAATAATCGCCATCTTGATTGATCCAAATATAATTGGGGCCAAAATTGGTTTGACACAAATCAAAATCGCCATCCCCATCTATGTCAGCTGAATGTGCGCCCATTCCAGTGCCACGTATGTTTAAACCAGCTTCATCGGTAACCAATTTGAAGGTCCCGTCCTTCATGTTTTCATATAGTGGAGAAATACCAAAATCGCTAGCAACGAAAAGATCCGGCCATCCATCTTTGTTGTAATCAAACCAAAGACCGGCCCATGAAATACCAGTTCCAGCACTTCCGCCGCTTGCTAGATTCGCACCCATGGAGGCTGAAGGACCAGTTAATTGGCCATTGTTTTCAGCCGAATATTCCTCTTCGGATTCTGGAATGAAATCAGTTACTGAATTCAAATCTTGACCGGAAATTCTACCCGCTTCAGTGGTCTGATCACTAAATTCTGGGACGCCATCGCCATCTGAATCGCCATCATTACGATACAGAATATTTGTTTCTGAACGTACTATGAAGTTCTCCTCATCGTATATCCCTGCATTGAGAGAATAAACATCCAAGTCACCATCGTGATCATAATCGGCAAACAGGCCACTCGTAGAATGCCCGGGATTGCCCAAATTAGTTAGTGAGGTGACATCGGTAAAAGTTCCATCGCCATTGTTTGCAAACATAATATTTGGTTCCCCACCTGTATCAACTGCAGATTCTTCCCAAAGAGCAACACCGTAATTTGAGATGTACAAATCAACATCACCATCACCATCATAATCTGCCCAAGTAGCACCAATAGCTGTCGAATCTGACAACTTGACACCTGCACTAATTGATACGTCTACAAACTGACCGTTCTGATTCTCCAAAAGAAACGTCTCGCCAGAATCGTTCTCTGATATTGCTGACTGAATAACACTTTCATTGAATTCTTCTCCAAATCGGCTTTTGATTTCTAGACCTTGATGGTCATGTCTGGCAGTGACATAGATATCCAAATCACCATCACCGTCGTAATCACCCCAAGCAATACCTGGCCCATATGATGCCCAATTAAATAGAGGACCCGGGCTAATTTCTGACAACCCTGAAGTGTTTGAAATATCTGTGAATGTTATTGAATATGAATTATCATCAGAGTTTTGCATTGCTGCACCCAACATTGGAGTAAATGAGGAGGATATCAATATAGCAAAAAGTAGCAATGGCAGCCCTGAATGAACAGTTCTACGACCCATTAAACCCCCCCAATGTTCCCCGGGTGACGCTATCGCATGAATAATCTCCTCTAATGAAACTGACTCAGTGACCGAAAATAACGGGTAGGTAAGCCCCCTCCGCGGTACATGAGCGAGACGGCGATTGATGATGCAATCGAGGCTTTTAGAGTAGGTAAGCCGGTACTCGTCTTTGACTCTGACTTCAGAGAGATGGAGACTGATTTGCTCTGGCCCGCCACTGCTGCAACCCCTGAAGTTATGCGCCAACTGCGCAAGGATTGTGGAGGACTCCTATTTTTGGCAATAGGTGATGAAGTAGGGAACCTGTATGGGCTTCCATACCTCCAAGACATCCATGCTGATTCATCTCTAGTTGATAGACATCCAGTATTGGGAGCACTAATTACTAATGATTTGCAGTATGATTCCCGTAGCGCATTCACATTATCTCTCAATCACCGAGATACATTTACTGGAATTACAGACCGGGACCGGGCACTAACGACTCGGCGTTTTGGTGAATTAACGAAGAAATTGTTTGATGATAATGCTAGTCAAGAAGAGGCAATTACAGCACTAGGGGCTGAATTCAGAACCCCTGGACACATACCTCTTTGTCGAGAATCCCCCGGCGGCCTGGCAACAAGGGAAGGCCACACAGAGTTGGCAGTATCCATTGCGCGACTTTCCGGTAATGTACCTTGTACCATTGGTGCCGAAATGTTACAACCTAATGGCGATGGTGCCTTGTCCGTTGAAGAGGCACAAAAATATGGGCGTGAAAGGGGGATTCCTTTCGTCAGTGGAGCGGATCTTTTAGCGGCAATGGAAAATCAATGAGTTGAAGTGTGGCGGCTGAGGGGTTGAATGCAATGACTAAGGTAATGGCGGTGGGAGTTTTCGACCTTCTACATGCAGGACACTTGCACTATCTAGAACAAGCAAAGTCACTTGGTGAGCACCTGACAGTAATTATCGCACACGATGACACGGTAAGAATTCGCAAACATGAACCAGTAACTGGAATGGACTTGAGGAAGCGAATGGTAGAGGGTTTGAAACCAGTTGATGAGGTCTTGATTGGTTCCCCCCCTTCAGATTCGATGTTTGATATTCTTGAACAAGTGAAGCCAGATATTATTGCATTGGGTTATGATCAAGATCATGCCGAAGAATGGATTAGGGAAGAATTGTCTAAACGTGGAAAATCTCATATTATTGTGCAAAGAGTTGAGGGATTATCAGATGATTTGGATGGTACGAGAAAAATTATTTCTAGAATTCTAGAATTGTCATCTACTTGGAGAGGCAACATTGGCGGGGATGATGATAATGTTTAGTGGAATTGTTCAGGGAACCTCACCAATAACCTCAGTTGAACAAAGAGGGGATGTTCTTACTATTGAAATTGAGATGGGGGGCGGATTGACTAAAGATTTGGAAATTGGGGCTAGTGTCTCTGTGGATGGAGTTTGCCTTACAGTTGTCGAAATAGATGGTTGTCAGGTGAAATTTGATTTGATTGAAGAGACTGTCAAATGTTCTACTCTTGGGGCAGAACGACTGAATACTCTAGTTAATGTCGAGCGATCCCTAAAATTTGGAGATGAAATTGGTGGTCACGCTGTCTCAGGACATGTAAGTGGTCGAGCAACAATTAGTGAGATTAATAGCGGGGAAAATGGTAGAAGTATGACCATTTCATGCAATGGTAACGAAATTGATTATATTATGAAAAAGGGCTTTGTTGCACTTGACGGAATCAGCCTTACAGTTGGTGAAGTTAGTAAAGAATATTCTACATTTGATGTTCATCTAATTCCAGAAACTCTCTCAACTACAACAATTTCAGACAAAGATGTTGGTGACCAACTCAACCTTGAATTAGATGCGGGTACTGTGGCTGCTGTAGAAGCAGCCAAACAAATGCTAGCAAACCAGAGGTGAAAAAATGAGCAAAAATATAGGGATTGTTTGTGGAGAATTTCACCGAATTCAAGTTGAAAAGATGCTCGCTTTCGCTACTGAAAGTGCAAAAGAAGAGGGTCTTGAAGTCAGCAAGGTCGTTTGGGTCCCAGGATCAATGGAAGCCCCTCTGGCTGCAACTCGACTCCTTGAGGATGAAGACATCGCTGGCGTAGCTTGTCTAGGGATCATCGAGAAAGGTGAAACACAACATGGTTTAGCAATGGGCCAAGCAGTAATCAAATCTCTAATTGAAGCACAACTCGCATTTGACAAACCAGTGGGACTGGGTATTATCGGACCTGGTGCTGAACCTCAGCATATAGAGCCAAGATTAGAACCACATGCTAGAGCCGCAGTGAAAGCAATTACACATATGCTCAATACTTAGGTTCAAGGATTACCTACCCCCCCCGAACATCATGGCAGACGTGCGCAACGTCATCATAATCGGCTCTGGCCCGGCTGGTTACACCGCTGGATTGTATACTGCAAGAGCAATGCTTGAGCCCCTAATGTTTGCAGGATATGCATCGGGAGGACAACTTATGCTTACTTCAGATATAGAGAATTTCCCGGGCTATCCAGAGGGAATTGCTGGACCTGAAATGATGGTAGATTTGAGAAAACAGGCTGAGAGATTTGGTTTGGAGGTTGAGGACAAGAATGTGGAGAAAGTCGACTTCTCTTCTCGGCCTTTCAAAGTGACAGTCGAGGGGGATGAACATCTTGCCAATGCCATCATCATCTCTACAGGTGCAGATTCCATATGGCTTGGTGCAGAAGGAGAAGAAGAACAGAAGGGGAAGGGAATCAGTACATGTGCTACCTGTGATGGGTTCTTTTTCCGAGATCAAGAAGTAATTGTAGTAGGTGGAGGAGATTCAGCAATGGAAGAAGCGCATTTCCTCACTAGGTTCGCCTCAAAAGTAACCGTTGTCCACAGAAGAGAATACTTCCGCGCATCCCAAGTGATGTACGATAGGGTTGCAGCACATCCAAAAATAGAAATTCAAACGTTCAGACAGGTAAAGCGATGGCTTTCAGACGAAAAGGGATTAACTGGTGCTATTCTTGAAGACACGCGAGATGGGAAAGAATACGAAATTTCCTGTGATGGGGCATTCATAGCCATTGGGCACAAACCAAACACTGGCTTCCTTGAAGGACAGGTTGAAACCGATGATGGTGGCTACATAATTCACTCGGAACATACGATGACTTCCGTTCCTGGCGTTTTTGCTGCAGGGGATGTTGTCGATACACGCTACCGACAAGCAATTACCGCCGCAGGAATGGGGTGCCAAGCAGCAATTGATACTGAAAAATGGTTGGAAGACGAGTAGGGTTGCTAGATGAGTGGTTTATCGGCGGATGAA
>PBPH01000085.1 GCA_002725475.1 Methanobacteriota archaeon
ATGAATACAGCGTCATCTTCGTTGGCACCAGTACCAACACTAAGCTCCATTCTATCTGAAGCATTAATGACTAAAGATCTTACAGATCTATATGATATAGACGTGGCTGCCTCAATAAAGTTAGCACCAGTTCCTGATATAGTAAAAGTATCTTCGTCTACAATCTGTATCGTATATTGACCTTCATCAAAAGTTCTCAGCAGATTATCTGCGCCAGGTTTGACGTATAATCTCTCATTAGCATTTAAACCATGAGCTATGGATGTTACGGTGACTATTCCATTAGCCCTACCGTACGAAGCACTGGTCCACGGTCCCTGTGGAACATTGCCAGTACCCTCAAGTCTTTGTTGTGAGGAACTCAGCCTAAACGTCATCTATTTGTACTCCAGATTATGCTGTTGTTACTTTAGTAATGTCAATAATACCAATCCACTTCACGGTTGAGGTAGTTGAAACTGACTCAACATCAAAACTAAAATATGCGTTGCTACCAATTTGAAAAGCAACGGGAGATATAGTCCAGGATTCAACTCCTGGTAGGTGTTCATGTATCACCTGTTCATACTGGCCTTGTAAAGTAGGAACACCATTAGTGTCTACTGTCACTACGCAATCATATATGGAAGCCAAAACATATGTGTTATTGTTTATCTCTTGACCAAATACTTTGCCCTTAACGAAAACGACACTGTTATGTCCCAGTGCGGGGCTATTGGTAGAGATATTCGTACTCCCATCAAAACTTAAACGAAGTAAGTTGTCTGAAGGAGTAGTAGTACGTTTAGTTATATAGAGATCATTAGAGGCATCAGTGAAATCATCCGCTACCATATGAATAGCAGATATATTCTTAAGTTCGTAGTGGGTATTCAATACCTCCGTAGAACCTACGGCAAACCCGCCTATTGATGAGAAATTCTTCGTCGCCATTTGATTAGGTGTTACCTCAGATTATTTATACCTTGACCTTTGTAGTTGTGTACCTACCAGTAAAGGTCGTAGAGCTAGACGCAGCAGTTGATTTAGCCAATGTGATTTGAACAGAGTTTGAACTGACACTTACACTAGCATCCATCAGATCATTATGAGATGTGATAGAGTTAGTGATAGTGGCAAATGCTTCTGTACCTGTAGCAGAACATACAGCAGTTACTTCAAACATATGAACCTTGGAGTCATTGCTCTCGATGGTAATCAATGTCTTAGATCCCTTATAAGCAGTCTTATCAAAAGCTGTGAAGGTAACAGTAGTACCAAAGGATGATATCTCTCCACCTTCAATTCTTGCGTCATTTAATTCTACAAATGTAGCAGTAGAATCAAATAAGGTTAAGTAAGAAGTTGCTCCACCTGCTTCAAAGTTTCTATTAACCTTGAATCCTGCTTTTGCTCCAGTTGCATCTAGTGACAAGAATTGTTTGTCACTGGCCATATTGAAGCGCAGTTCATTCTGTAGTCCACTGATCTTACCGTGGGCAACGTCAGGGTTACTTAACGTAGCAACAGTAAAGGTTACATCAGTACCAGCACCACCACCAAGTAGACCACCACCAATTGTGATAACCTCACCTTGCTCAAATTTAACACCACCAGTGTTAACAGTGATGCTTGAGATAGTACCATTAGCATCGGTAACGATATCAAATGTAGCACCACTACCAGCAAACTCAGAAACACCAGCAACAGCGTTAAATGATGCTGATTGATCATATGCTGCGGCAGTAGCGTTAAAGGATCCTGGAGACGCTCCTAGGGTACCATCATCGAACGTTGCGATAGTACCAGCAACTAACTGATGCTTTAGGAATATTCCACCAGTAACTTCAAAGTCTTTACTACTTCTAACCTTAATAATGGATGTTCCTTTACGTTGAACATCTAAGGTATCTGTACCAGTTGTACCATTGAGAGTTAATGTTCCTTCAACATCAACTAACTTGGTCGTCTTAAGTATAAACTTATCTTTATCAATTGATAGTGAGTTTAAACCAGCGTTATAAAACTCGAATGTGTCTTCGTCAGAGCCAGGTGTTACCTCAGTTAATATGTAAGTATCTTGGTCAACGTCACGTACTCCACCAAGAGATACGTAATCAATACCATTATATCCTTCGTACTGTGATGTAGTAGTGTTGTAGCGTATACCACCTACGTATGTGTCATCAGCAGGAGGTCTGTTATTTGTATCACCAACAGGAACTATGAAAGTACCTGTGCCATCAACTCTAACGTTTCTAGCAACGCCTGGTTTGATATTAATACCAGTACCAGCAGCATCAGTTATAATAACTGTTTGAGCAGAATCAGTACCAATGACTCCTGAGTCAAGTGTTACTGTATCTCCAATAACATAATCTTTACCACCAGTGTTTACTGTTACTGTTGTAATAGAACTACTTACAACTGTTACATCAACCGTACCACCAGAACCCTTTCCAGTTCCTGTTGCTGTAATTGCTACGTTAGTGAACGTACCATCAGTGAATGTTGTACCACTTCCTGAAGTGTCTAATGTTACTAGCTGTCCAAATGATTGTGAAACAGTACCAGCCTGGTTAGATATTTCAGAATCAGTAATTCTTAATCTACTATTTGTTTGAATATATCCTGTAGTCTCAACATGACCTTTGTCCATGTCAACCTTAAAGGTTGTACTGGTACCGTCATTGATAATAAAGTCTCTATCAGCAGCACCTGTAAAGGTTACTCCACCCTGTCCTTTTGGTTGGAATCTGAGATTAACATTGGCATCTGTACCAATAGCTTCTATAGAAGCATCGTTATTAATCTGAAGTCCAGCAGCAGCAGTACCAGTCTTGATAGTGCTGTTAGCAGTATCAACTAATAGAACTGGGCTAGAAGTAGCAGTAGTAGAACCTACTTGGAAATCATTACCAATTCTAAGATCAGTTCCCCATCTACCTACCTCTGCTCCAGCAACAGAAACGCCAAGGCTATCTGGACCTTGATGGAATAGACCTGTAGTAGCAGAGGTTACAAAATTTAAACTAGGAGCAGCAGCAGTACCATCAGCAAGACTTGCTGTTGTATTAGTAAGAGTTACATTACCAACTGTCTGGGTCAGGTCACCTTCTAAAGCAAAGTTACCTGTTTGTGTTGTGTCACCTGTTGCTGTGGTAGTACCTGTGATAGTTAAGGTATCAGTTGACTCATCACCAAATACTAAGTTACCTTTAACTGTAAGGCTACCATCGAAGGTAGCATCACCAGCAGAAGTTAAATGACCATTCTCACCATCAACCTGGAACTTAGTAGCAGTCTTACCAACACTAATAGTTCCTTCATAGAGAGTTGGGTCTTTAGTACCAGCAATCTTAAAGGCATCGGAGATCATTGCTCCGTCGTGGGTTAATTCCCAACGATCATCCGTTGTTGTACTAGCAACACTAAGATCATATGGTGTACCAGTAGTTTCTGGTCCAGCGTTACCACCTGAAATTCTTGCTTTTAATGTTTGTCCTGTGTTATAACCATAACCACCTTCAGTGACAGTTACGTCTCTAATAAAACCTACTTTGGTTACAGTGTATTGGAATCCAGAACCTGTACCACCTACATTAGCAGGATCAACACTTAGGACATCACCAACAGCATAAGGACCACCAGTTAGACTGATGTTCTCTACAGTGCTTATGACAGTAGTGTTAGCAGATAATGTAGCAGCAAATCCAGAACCAGTATTACCTAAGTCCGAAGCAAGTAACTGTATGGTATCTCCAACAGCATAGTTCTCACCTTGAGCATTACTCTTGAATACAGTAACCGCTCCACCAGCAACAGTGACATCAGCGGTCATGTTATCACCATAGTTGCCAGTTGAACCACTGTTAATGGTTAAAGCAGCACCCATGTTGGCATGCATTGAGCAGATATAATCTGCTGTCTCTCCAGCAACTCCAGTACGTAGAACTACGTCAGTAAAAGCACCTGCTTCTCCAGGAGTTCCATGAGGTATAGAAACTATATCAGTATTAAGAGATTGACCATCCTCTCTACTGATTAATAGAGGATGACCTGCGTTAGATGAGTCAGACTGATCGAAGCGGTAAGTATTACCCTCGATCATAGTGATAGGTGCCTGTGTACTACCATCTATGACATAAACTTCGTCAGGAGGTGAAGCACCAGGGTTTGTTATTACTGTTACAGTAAATGTTTGGAGTGGTGAGTTGTATACAGTAATACCATCATACTGTCCGTCTGTATATCCTGAACCACCGTTGGTTATATTTACTTCCCAACCTGGAACAATGAAGTCAGCAGTAGCAGTGTTGGTTGGTTCTGCAGCACCGCTTACCCAACTGAAAGCTATTCCACTATATGAGCCAGCAGTATAAGCACTACCATTGTTGGTAATGTTACCTGTTAAGGACTGGAAGTTTACGCCAAGTATAGCGTCTCCACCAGCACCACCAGTCAATGTTAAAGAAGGTGCGGTGTCATAACACTCACCACCACCTGTTATTACGATCTCTGTAAGTCTTGCGTTGGTCTTACTGAAAGCAGGAGTTAATACAGCCTCAGTGATTGGGTTACCACCAGTTATCTGAACTGATGGAACAAAGTTATAACCAGCACCAATATTTGTTAAGTTTACGGCTCCTATTGGGAAACCAATTGTACTTGTAGCAGCACCACCAGATCCTGTGGTGTCTCCTGTAGTAGCAGCAATGGTTACAGTAGGAGCAGATACATATCCACTACCTCTAGAGTTGATTGCTATGCTAGCAATGCCTCTACCATTATAAACTGTGAAACTAGCATCTGTAGTCTGTGATTCATCAGACTGTGTTATATTTGGAAGAGTAGAACCATCATAAAGGGTTCCTTGCTCTGTAATAGTAATAGAGTTAACAGCACCAGCACTAACTGTACAAGTAGCAGTAGCATTGACACCCTTAAACATATGGGTCTCACCAGCAGCTGATGCTGAAGCAGTTAAGGTTACAGCACCACCACCCTGTGAATTAGATACCTGGAAAGTATCTCCACTAACGTTAATGATATAATAAGTATTACCTTGTGTAAGACCAGGAGTTTCAGATCCACCAGAGTTATCATAAACAACCCTAAGGTTATTTGTAAATGGATGATCTACAAGGGTTATTGTATTACCAGATATATCTGTCTCAGTATTCCAACTAAAAGTATTGGGTTCTTCAATAGTTAAAGTAGGAGCAGATGCATAATCAGCACCACCATCTGCTATCTCAATCCTGTTAATTATACCATAAGGATCTAGAACACAACTAGCATCTGGATTCGTTGGTGATGTTCCTGTACCAGCACTGAAAGTAACATCAGGAGGACTTGTATAAAGAGTACCACCATTAGATAATACAAGTGTCTTAAGTGAACCGTTGTTTAGATCTAATGTACAGTTTGCCTGACCTGGAACAGCAGGATCAGTGTCTAAGCTTAGGTTTGATGTACCACCAGTATATCCGTCACCAGTATTATTAATGTTAACAGTAGCAACCTGCTCTGTAGATATTAATAAGTTGGTATCTGATAGTAAACCATATGCGTTAAATCCACCTCTTCTTTGTAATGAACCGAGGAAGATGTCAATAGAACCAGTCTGAGCAGTGTTGAAACTACCAACCTTACCTGCGTCAAAGTATGCGTTCTCGTTAAATATTACCTCACCGTTAAATGTGATGTCTTCGTTACCAGCAGGGTCAATTAGTAGAGCACCAGATGTTGTAGAGAAGGTGTTACCTGCGAGACGAATATTACCAGTCTCGATGTATGCTGGATAAATGTTTGTTGTACCAGTGTTGTCAGATAGACCGATACTGGTTGCTTGCTGAGATGATGATGTAGACTGGAAGTTAACGTTACCAGTTTCTTGGTCAACTAGGAATACTTCACCAACTCTGAAGTCACCTTTCTGGTCGGTTGAAGAATAGAATACTCTACCACCATTAGATTCGACAGCTTCATTAGCTTGGTTAGCTAACGAACCGTCGTTCGTCATGTCCTTACCAGCACCAATATACATGAAGTTGTGTGCTGACAGGATGAGTTTACATCCATTACCATCAGCTACAGCACCCTTGTTACCGTATATGTTGGAAGAAGCAATTGCTTTTAATTCACAACCAAACTCACTGTAGTCAACAAGTGCGATACCTGTAGCAGAGTCACCACCATCAGAACGAATGTCCTTAGGAGAAGGTGTATCAGAAAATGCGGTTGACTGATCAGTACCATTAAAGTGAATTAATAGAACAGTGTTTATGTCTGTTCCATATTCTGAAGTAGGAGCTGTGAAGTTACCTGTAAATCTTGCGGTTCCAGCACTACATCTAATCTCATCAATATATCCTGTAAAGAAATTAGATCCAGTTCCAGTAGCAGAACCTATATTAAGTGTCTTTGTATCACCGTAGTTATTGGTATCTGTATATGTAGAACCTACTTGAGTACCATTAACAAACAGTTTTGTATCTCCATTATAACGAGAAAGAGCGATATGAGCCCATGTGTCAACTGATAAACTACCACCACTGATGTGCTCAGTTGTACCAGAACCAAACTTAACTACACCACCAGTGTGATATAGGTATGGAGCTGTATCTGATGTAGCACCAGTACGGAAGTCTAAGATACTATTTGTACCAGTATTATTAGTTGGATATACCCAAGCTTCTATAGCAAAGTTCTGAGTACCAAAACCAAAGTCTTCCTGAGTCTCTACACTAATGAAGTCACCAGTACCGTCAAGCTCTAATGAACCAGTACCAAACTTCTGGATTGTAGTATCAATTCTAGCGTCAGCATTAGGAGTAAGAGTCTTACCTACTTCTAATTCTGTTGTGAATTGTCCCTCACCTTTACCATTAAGGTAAATGTAAGTTCCATCATTCTGTGTTATTTCACCATAACCTTCTACCTTTTTATAGGTTATATTACCACTTGTATTTCCAGCAGTAAGAGCAAAGGTGAAAGTGTCAGCAGTAGGTGCTCCTGTGACCACATAATAACCATCAGTAGCACCACCAGATATAACGTCAACCCATACACGATCATTGGTTACTAGACCATGAGCAGTCTTAGTAACAGTTACAACATTACTTGATAAAGCATATGTACCTGACTTAAACTGATTCTCTAACTGATATATCTTCTCCGAGGCAGCAAATGTACCAGATACACCAGATAGTTTTAATCTAGCAGTACCAGTACCATGCTTACCAGTAGCACCCTGAATACCTTTAATACCTTCGTTAGCGAAGTATATGAAAGAGTTCTGCCACTCACAACGAACACCATTCGTTAGTATAACACCTGTAGAATTAGGTACTATGAATGTTACTTCATTGAAAAGTACAGCAGTTTCTAATGTACTTGCGCTAGCAATAGCACCATCTAACTTAGCACCACGTCCAGCATCTCCAGCGTCAAATCCATAGGGGTCTGATGCAGAGGTAGTACTACCTTTGTTTATTAATGTTACTCTATTAATATAAGCACTTCTTTCTGAATCCCAGCTATTAGCACAAACGAAAGCATAACCAGTATCGTTTCCGCTATTATAAAGACCATCCTTGATGGTCAAATCAGAGATAGTAGTATCTCCAGCTAATACAAATATATCTAAATCTCTTGTCGCCGTTGAAGGCTTAATTTGTGTTGCTCTTAAACCATCTCCACGTACAGTTACACCATCAGGTACGTTTAATGGAACAGTTTCTTCAAATTCTCCAGCACCAACATGTACAATATCACCAGCAGTAGCAACTGATAATGCTTTAGCAACTGTTATGAATGGTGTTAATGCACTCTTACCTCTAGGGGAACCACCTGCTAGATTAGCAGTATCACTTCCTGTTTTGGAAACATACCAAGTTGTACCAGGACCATTTGTAAGATCCGCAGCCAGCATGGATCCAGTAACGCTTGCCGTGTTAGGCTGAGCATTACCTACCTCAACGATAGTACCTGAATTGTTTACATAAAGCTTTTTGTCCGCTATATTCAGCGCGACTTCCTTATCAAGTAGATCGAGGTTTGTCGGTGTCGCTGAAGCCGTCGTTGAGCTTTTGAGTTTGATCCTCGTTGCCATTTATAGCATTCTCTGATGGTTTTTCTTGGTTAATAGTATTTAACTGATTTACCTGAGCGGTTAAATCAAGCACTTTCGCTTCAAGCATAGTGTTAGCGAGAGTCAACTCAGAAACTTTACGTTGTAATGTAGAAATAACGATGTTTACATCCATAATTTATAAAGCGAATCAGAACGTTCCTCCATCCAGTACGTTAGTCCATACTGGTACGCCAGCGGCTGTGACGGTGAGGACTTGATAGGAAGTAGTAGCGTCATCTCCAGTACCAGGGTCTGCCATATTAGCAGCAGCGGTAACTTTGATAGCGTTTGTACCATCTCCATATGTAATGCCATATTGGGTAAAGGTAGAAGCACCTGTACCACCATATTGTACAGCGAGGTCTGTATCTAGTTCAAGATCACCGAGAACTACAGTACCACGATCACCAGTAACACCAAAGACAGTATTAGTGTCAGTAGCATTTTCGATAAAGGTCCAAGCACCATTTCCATCGTTACCACCTGTACGGTCATAACCGAAGAAACCAAACTTAGAGTTACTACCATCGTGGTAGTGTACCTTTACACCTCTATCTAGGCCATCAGATGCATCCCTTACTGCGGTAATGGTGGCACCTTGATCGATGTTCTGTGTGATAGCTTGGTCTAAAGTAATTTGCTTAAGACCAGTGTTAATACTTTGGATATTCGTGCTGTTAGCAATGCCTGTACCAGTAATATCATCACCGACGTTTAAACCGACGATTCTATCAACTGTAAGAACAGTAGCACCACTTGTGGCATTTGCGTTTACTGTCAAAACAACAGTAGGATCACCCAATTCAATGGTGGGATCATTAACAGACATTGAAGCAGAGTTCACTGTCGTTGTTGTACCATCAATTTGTAGGTCACCTTTAATAATAACCAAACCCTCTGAATCATTACCAGCGGGGTAAGGGTCGATAATCATCTCAGTACCAGAAGTGGTAGAGATAATATTACCATCCATCTTTAACGAGTCAATTGTAAATTCACCCGTCTGGTTGATGGTACCAGAAACAGTGCTTGTACCATTAAAGGATACACCGTTATTGAAAGTAGTTGTTGAGTTAACTGTTAAGGTATCACCAGCAGCAGTACCTATAGTTGCATCATCATCAACATTCAAATCTTTGATCCATGCTGTAGCACCAACACCTAAACCACCTGTGATTACTACAGCAGCGGTTGAAGTATTGGAAGCAGTCGTAGTGTCAGCATACTTAACCTGAACACCAGCATCGAATTCTTGGTCGGCACCCTGCCAACGTAGCTTGTCTAGAGTAGTCTCATCATAGAACACACGAGCGTCGTTACCAGTACCAAACTTTAGGGGGATGTCGTCTTGTACCAGTAAAGCAGCAGCGGCGTTACCACCAGATACTCTACGAATTTCTACGTCTCCGTTAGAGTCATTCCATGCGAACTCTACGTCTCCAGTAGTACCAAATTCTAATTCCTGACCATCTTGTAAGACAATTTTACCTGTTCCGTTAGCAGATAAAATTAGGTCAGAGTCTGTTGTACTTGTTGTGATCTCGTTTGCGTTGATTTGAACATCATCAACATAGAAATCATCAAGCTTCTTATTACTGTCTACGATCAGAGCACTAGCAGCGGTTGTTACACCGTGTACTTGATCCAGCATGTCAGTGAAGTACTTACCACCAACAACCTGAGCAGCCGAACTGTTGTCACCAACAAAAAGTCTGTCTCCTAGGTTTGCTTGCGTACCAACACCTACTGTTAAAGCAAGTTCACCATAGTTGATAGTACCTGGCGCGACCGTGCCCGTACTTCTTTTTATCAGAATTTCTGATGCCATCAGAATGTACCCCCGTTGACTGTAATGTTATTAAGAACTGTTGTTGGTATAAATTTCGCTTGAGCAGAGTCATACATTAAGACTCCACCGTTCTGTAAACCACCGTTACTTGTATCAGTAAGATCTACGTCTGCTAATGCGCCTACAGTACCCCCACCGCCGCCTGTGGCGACTCGTGTAACTCTTGGGACGGATTGGTCCCCGAATCTTAATCTTGCCATTAAAGAGTGACCCCCTCAAGAACACTAACGGTACCTTCCAGCACTCTGGTTTTTAAACCTGAAGCAGCTGTTATAACAACGTCATATACGTATCTGCCAGACTTCATTGCTGTTGTCTGAGCAGCGGATAAGGAAAGTTGTACACGTCCAGCGGTTACAGGGGTTAAGATAGCAGTTGATACTGTAGTAGAAGTAGAACTTGTGTAATGCTTCTTTATCTTACATGCTGCTGAGTAGCCAGTCATATCAAATTCAGTACCGTTATCGTTCTCAACTGTAAAGTCGATGTTGAAATCGGCACCTTGGTAAATCAATAGATTGGATACTGCTGATGCCATGCTCTAGAATTTCCCTAAAAGGTATTTATCTCAATTATTTATTACTATTTTCCACTAGAACCTTAAGCATATCCTTGAGTTCATTTATCTCGGACTTAAGTTCGTGGACATTGAGATCCTTCAATCTAGCTTGCTCTCTTGCTTTGATGTAAGCATTATAAGCCGCAGTATCGGTATTAACGATACAATTGCTATTTGGATCTCTTCCTAGATGCTTATGGTCTTCTACTTTTATTAATCCTTTCTCATCACGAGGGTCTACCTCACCCTCGTCACGACGAGCTAGAATGACTTTTTCTTTCTCTCTAGCGTATGCTTCAAAGTCTTCCATTATGCCAATGCAATGATTCTTAAATCCTTGACTCTTGGTATATAAGGTTGATTATAGTTTTGAAGAACAATCTTGAGTTGGAAACCGTCATAAGCAGGAGCATCATCTAAGGTATACTCATAGTCACTGAATACGAATGGGTCATTTTGAGGAACCATTAATCCAGTGTCAGGACGACCATCAGTATTGAAGTATTCAAAGTTGATGTCATCTGTATCACCAGCGTAACCTACTGGTACTAGCTTATACATGACCACTATCTTAGAGAACTCAAAGTTGTTCGCAGATAAGGCAACCTTAACACCCGTAGCGGAATTATCCAGTCTAGCGAGTCTAGTGATGTATATAGCGGCATTTTCATCACCCACTCCCTGTGTAGGAGTCCAGTTGTTGACTAGGTTAGCAGTGGTTGTAACACTCATTCTCTGAGTATCTACAACGGGTGATAAATGAGTTGCGTCAGAGAACATGTTAAGCTCTAAATCGAGTGACTTACCACCAGACATATTACTAATCTCATTCTGCTTAGAAGCAATGATCTTAGTAGAAAGGAAGTAATTGATATCGTTTAAAGTAACATCTCTATACGTAGTATCCTTTTGGAAGGAAGTTTCAGCGTTTACACCTGTTGGGAATGGCCCACAAGATGTTCCACTTGTACCAAGTGCTCTAGCACTTATGCTTGTTCCAGGTTGTAATTGCGTCTGTACCTGTGGTGTTAAGACATCCCAAGGAATGTTCTGTGAAATAGTAACATTGTCACCACCAGCACTAACAGTCTTATGTGCTTTAATACCAGTTATGTTCAGTCTATACTTGTGAGGACTATTCAATGAGGTTAGTCCACCAAATGTAGAAGTATGGTGTGTACCATTAATCTTTGTCAGAGGTATACCAGCAAGGTTATAACAAGCAACAGCAGCATCAATTGAATGAGCTGAACCTGTAGCAGCACCAGAGTTAGTTACAGGATCCCAGTTTCTACCACTTACAGAAGCAGCATTGTGTCCTAGGATATCAATAACCCAGTCAGGTGAACCAGTATTGATGTGCTCATAAGCTATAATCTCATCACCGATCTTAATAAAGCCTGGGTTTGTATTGGAAACAGCAGGAGCAGCATTACCTGGTCCAGTATTTCCTGAGTTTAAACTAGCAGCTTGTGTTGCGTTACCACCTATACAAAGATGGAAATTGCTAGCATCATTAACAGTAATCTGTGATACACCTGAAGCAGCAAGTGCTGTCTTAAGTGAAGTATCACCGATCTCTGATGTAACACCATCAACTACAACATAGTTCGCAGATGATTGCATACCATGATTACTATGGAAGACATCAACGTATGCTTGATCATCAGTTGTAGCAAAGGCGTTTGGTAGAGCATTAATGAATCCACCGTTATTCTCTTCTAAGGTAGCGTTGTTTAGAATCAGTCGAGACTGAGCAAGAGTAGTAGGTAGAGTAAAGTCTGCTCTATAGATCTTGAACATCAAGTCTTCAAACTGTGAAGGTGTCCAAGTAGATGCGTTCTGTGATTTAAACAGAACACCAATGTAAGGCTGCTCAGATATCTTCTCACCAGCGTGAGCAGCATCGATAGCATCTTCACCTAGTAGTGAGATGAATACCTTAAATTGATTTGAGTCAGATGTGACAACAATAGCATGTTCCTGCTGATGTCCTATGAATACTGGTGACTCAAATGTAAATGTTGTTGGAGTAGAGGCATCTGTTGATGTAACAACATCAGTTGCCTTCTTAATTACCTTAGAGAAAGGTAGAATCTTTTGTGTTGGAGTACCATTTTCTACGGTACGAATGTCAATAGCAACTGGGATCTCAGAATCCTTCTGTTGGAAGAATAGATCGATCTTAGTTAGGAAGACACCACCTTCTAAACCTTCATCTTGTATCAAGAAGGTTTGTGCTAATGGGTCAGACCATAAGGTTCTGTTCTGTGTGAACTTCTGTTCATCAACCTTAGCGTTACGAACTGAAATAATAGTCTCTTGCTGAGTCTGTAAGATACCAGTAGCAGAGTACTCTGTCTGAGCACTAGATTCTGATTCACCTTGTACCTGGGAATCATTTACTGTATCTGATAGACGGAAGATCCTAGTACCTGTCTTAAACTTAGGATTAGTAGACTTACTTGGATCAGGTATAAAGAATGTACCCTTGAGGAAACCAGAGGTATCACTAATTAGTCTTCTCTCTTTAACCTTAGCTCTAGCACCAGATGATTGTCCTACTAGGACTTCTCCTGGGAGCGGGTTGCCAGAATAAGCTCCGAGAGCTTGAGCAGCAAGAGCACTGGTATCAATGTTAATCCAGTTAAGGTTTGCCGTATAGTCCGAGACGGACGCGATACTCGTTCCTGAATATGGGTTGTTAGTGTAGTTATCATTAGGTTCTAGGATTCTTAATGTACATCCTGAAACTAGACCCTTAACAGTCTCACCAACCTGGAATGGTGTTGAGTTAGTATCTGAGTCATCATTTGGATTCTTTGTGACTTCAAGGAGTTTTGGAGTAATATATGCCTTAACATCTACACCATCAAAGAAAGCATAGAAGCGTGTCTTAGGCTTAAGTTTCTCACCCTTGAACTCAATATTTCTGGAGCGCATATTCTGGATATGCTCAACAGATACAATCCTATTACCAAGACTTTGCTGTTCAATAATAGGTGTAATCTTATGACGTACACCAGTTCTGGATTGATCAGTTCTTACTCTAGAGAAGCGTTCTGTTCTTGTTCTACGGTTCTTACCTTTACCAGTAGTAACTTGTCTTGTCTGCCATATTGTACCAGACCATGTAGTCTGCCATGAACCCCACTGAATCGGTGTTAAACCATTCTGGTCAGCATTAAAGCTACGCAGAGTGGTCATGTAGTTACCCTCTACAGTTGGACCTTGAATAGCAGATAGTGTCTTAGTATCTACCCAGTCATCACTCTCTGGTGTTAACTTGATATCACCAATGAAAGTAAAGACGTTGAATGGGTTAACATTCTCCAGAGCAGAAGCATATGGTTGGTCAACCAATACTATATCATTATATGGTAATGTGATTAAATCACCTGTCTGTTTAATGTTCTGAGAACTAGCACTAACAATCAAAGGAAGGTTAGTGGTATAGTGTGAAGGACGGCAATGACCTTCGTCAAAGTCAATGGATACCCTATAATCTTGATGGAAGGTATCACTGGTTGCTAGAGAAGCAAAGTTATCTACAATGAAACCATTCTTAAATCTGTCCATACCGTTGGTATCACGGACAGCATATGTGGCAGTCTCAGCCTCAAGTAGAGATAGTTGTGTATAATACTCAAGAGTCTTAATACGATGCTCAAGTTGCTGTATATCTCTAAAGGTATATCTCTTAAAGTTTGTCTGTGTGATAGTGATATCTTGATCAATATCAAAGACATATGGTCGTATAGTGATGGTCGCAAGTAACATTGCGTCATCAGGATCAGCTGGTTCAACTGGTGTCTCAGCTGGTTCACCCTTAACAATAATAACCTTATTATCCTTATTAATTCCTAACTTGTCTATTCTGCCTAGGTAGTACTCATAGGAGAGAATAGTAGTATCTGCCTGTCCAGGTATACCTACAAGGTTACCAGTGAACGCTCTGTTAGTGAATCCAAAGTAATTATCAGATGTAAGAAGGAATGGTGACTGTCTAGTACCTGAACCTGACTTAGCATCAGGAACCATTGGACGGAAGTCTAAACCATTTCTAAGACTTGTTTCTCCGAAGGTTGGTATATCCTTATAATCTTCTGAGGAGTAGGAATCTACACTATAGAATCCATCTCCACTTGTTGTAGCAAATCTATCAAAGATTACTAAAATTCTACGTGTTGGAGCAGCATAACCAGGCTTTCTTACCAGTCTGGAATAATCGTAATACTGTTCTCTTTGACCATTGTCTAGTTCAAATGATGATGTGATATTAGCACTACCAGCTTTAATAGTACCAACATTAATCTTACCACTAGCAGATGGTGTACTGATTGCTTCCTCACCAGAGAAAGCACTGTCATTCAACATGACATAGTAGACTGTTGTGCTATCAAATGATACGATCTGTGCTTTAGCACCAGATGAAGCACCTGTTAATATTTCACCTATCTGGAATGTACCAATGAGGTTGGTAAATCCAAGGTTAGGTATGATTGGATCTAAACTATTAGATGACTCGTATACTGCCTTAAGTGAGAATACATCAGAAGTACCTAATGAGATATACTTATCTTCTAATCTATGACCATAACCAGCAGTATTTTGTGTTAAACCATTAGCAGTACTACCTGAAGTATGGTCAACTCTGAGCACCTTCATACGCTCAGTGGTCTTTGCTTTAGCAGTTCTGTTGCTTGAGTAAACCGTTGCCAAGACAACAGCATTAGTTGTACCACCATTTAATCCAGTGATAGAAGCACTAGCATCACCTGGGTTAGAAGTGGTTGATATACCATTACCAACAGTATATGATGTACCAGCATTAGTACCAGCTGTTGCTATAACTTGGAAGTCATCTCCATCAGTAGGATCTCTGAATGTGAGGTTAGAACCAGCAGATAGAGAAAATGCTCCACCTGTCACACTAACAGAATAAGACTTACGGAAGTATCCTAAAGGAGCAACAGCACTACCAGAGCTATTGGTAGATGTTGACTTAACAGCATCCTTAGGAATAGGTGATATAAGTGCTCTCTTCTGAGCTTCCTTAATCTGCCCTCTCATGAGGGTTATGTTACCATTGATTGCTCCGTTGGCAAGATTATTAGTACCAACTCTAGCAATTTCAATTGAACTAGCACTGGTTACTTGTGTAACTCTAACCTGATGTGACAAGTTATTGTTACTGA
>PBPH01000086.1 GCA_002725475.1 Methanobacteriota archaeon
TACTTTCGACTTTTCTAAACCATGGGGATGAAAATGGATTTGTTTCGTCATCCTTCAAAATTGATTGCCTTAAATCTTGATTAAGATATTCTGGATGAATAGAATGGATTGCTGTAGCTTCTTGAATCATACCATCGAGCCAAACTGTAACGGGTTCGCACTCGCCAGAATTAAACAATTGATCTATTGCAATCATTAACTCCTGACTTCTACCAATTGCAAACACGGGGCAAAATACCTTACCACCTCTTGAAAGGACCCTTTTAATCATATCATGCAGTTCCTGCGTGGCTTCTAAACGTGATGGCTGAAATGATTTATTGCCGCCGTAAGTCGATTCCATTACTAGAGTTTCAACCCTAGGAAATCTAACATTAGCAGCATCAAAAAGCCATGATTTTTCATACTTGATGTCGCCGCTAAATACAACATTATGTAATCCATCTCCAATGTGCATATGTGCAGATGATGAACCCAGAATATGTCCTGCATTGTAAAGTGTCATCTTGATGTCTGGGGCAATATCAGTTGTTTGATTCCATTCTACATCAACAACATGTAACATCATCTGTTGAACATCCTCAAGGGTGTAAGGCGGCCTCCTACCCTCCGATTGGGAGACCTTGATGTAATCTAGTTGTAGTAATACCATCAAATCCCTAGTTGGTGGAGTACAATATACAGGTCCTCGATATCCATACTTGAATAATACTGGGAGCATCCCGATGTGATCCAAATGCGCATGAGTAATAACCACGGCATCAATTTTTTCGGGAGGCAACAATTCTGGAGCTGAGAAATATGGCATGGCTTCTTCTTCTTTACCAGGTTTTGCTCCACAATCAATTACAACTCTGCTCTCATTAGTTGTAATCAGATGCATAGCCCTACCTACTTCACCATAAGAGCCCAATGCGGTAAGTCTGACCCATGAAGAACCTGGTCTCTTTGGACGGTAAATATTAGTACCGAATCTCCTGAGTGATTTTTTCCTAGCATCGGCGTTTGAAATTCTATAACGCCTTATATCGACAGCTGTCGAACTATCCATTCTTGAAGCCCTAATTATCTTTACTTGCCAACCAATTTTATCCCTAACTTCCTTTAGATTGACTCCTCTTTTTCCGACACCTATTGCTGGATCTTTACACTCAATTGTACATTCACCTATTGCTCTATCAAACCAAACATTTAGGATTAATGATTCTGAAGGAATTATTTCATTGATGATTTCTCTAGCATCTTCCTCATCCATCAAAATTGATTCGTCTGGCCTGATAATAATTCTCCTCTTAACAGTCTTAGCCATATCACCAACAAGTGCATTGCTAAATGATTCAGGTTCCTTGGTAATTATAGCAATACTAGCAGCCTCTAAATCAATTTCAAAATCCACCCCTGAAGGAATCATTTTGCTTATCTTATCTTTTATTTCTTTGAAGGTTAGTCTCATTTCGACACCTCATATACATTTAACATCCCGCAAATAACCGCCTCCATCAATAGAGGGAAAATGGCATTTTTCTGCCGGGAATATAATTTTCAAAGTGAGTTTAACAACTTTTGAACTTCTGAATCGGTAAGAAGTCTGAAGCCACCATCTCTAGTGATTACGCACAAATCCATACCATTACCAGATGCAGCATCTCTCTGTGCAGATGCTGAAAGTGCTTTCGCTGCAACTTTGAGTGCCTGATTCTGATTCATTCCATCCTTATACTGGTCTTCCAAAACACCGTACATATATGGGGAACCTGAACCTGTCGCGCAGTAAGTATCAGCAATTGAACCGCCTGCAGAATCAATAGAATATACGTGACCGCCATCTTGGTCTACTCCTGCAATAAGCAACTGAACCCAATAAGGTCTGCCACCGAGAATATTTGCTGTCAATGTAGCAGCGGCTTCAACTTTCATTTCCCCGCCTCTCTTCATCTCGAAAATTGCTATTTCTGCTGCTAAAACTCTAGAAAGTACTTGTGCATGACCAACCAATCCGGCAGTTGTCAAAGCAATATTGTTAGAGATTGAGAACAATTTCTGAACATTTTTATTTGCAACAAAATGACCCATGGTTGCACGGTGATCGGCACCTACAACTACCCCCCCATCAAAACAAATGCCAAGGGTGCTAGTCCCAGTCTTCATCGCTTCCATCTCTGCACTCATAACACACCCTCCGGTTCGACGTCTTTGAACATTCGCACAAAGCAGAACCCGCTTCGGCAAATATTCGAGATGTTAATCCCTTATGAACCCGACGAAAATGGATATTAAAAAAATAGGAGAAAATCAAGTTTCAAGAGTAATCTGATGCAATTGGTTAATTGGGGTCATCACTGCCGCCATTTAGAAGATGAGTACTGATGAAGTCAAGGGGCCTCGCTGGATTGATATCCCAAGCATTGATGCTGATGAAATGCCCAGACCAGAACCAGGGCAATTATATCATGACCTAGGCTCACTTTATCCTGATGCACCAGTTAGGCGTTCTGAGGATGAATTGATTATCAGAAGAGCTGTTTTACACGACGTCACTGGACTTGAAGTGCTTCTAAACTGGGCATCTGATGGAGAAATTGCAATTGTTGAGTTGGGGAATATTCTTGATAGAGGATTTGAATTTGAAACTGCAATAGAACAAATTTCAAATTTCATAGTTGGAGACATGGGTGGTTCATTGGTACAACTTGGTGAAGACCGGCTGTTGTTATTACCTCCCGGAGTATCTGGTGTTGCTGGACTTGAAAAAGAAGCCTTTGAAGGCCACTCTTGAGGTGGAATAATGGAAACTGATCTCGATTTACCTTGCCCCTCTTGTGATGAAAATGGGACTCTAAAAATGCTGTCATTATCTTCGGAAATTCCTTATTTTGGAGAACATACACAAATCACTATTAGTTGTAAAAAATGCGGTATGAGGCAGACTGATTTCATACCTGCTGATGAAAGGGGGGCGCTTTCATACCGGCTTTCTATAGAAAAATTAGAGCACCTAAACGCTCGTGTTGTAAGGGGCCCATCAGGAACACTGAGGATTCCTGAATTGGATCTCGAGGCATCCCCAGGAAACCAAGCCACCGGTTATGTTACAAATATTGAAGGAGCAATTACTAGATTCATTGATATTGTTAGAATGATGATGAGGCAATTAGCTTCAGATATTGATTCTGATGATAATGTGGAAGATGCTGACATTAGATTGGAATTATTGATGCAACTTGAAATTGCTTTAATTGCACTTAAAAATGGAGAATTATTTGGGGAACTTTCATTGGAAATTCTAGATCCAAAGGGTCACAGTATCATAGCACATGAGGATGCAGTAAAAAGAGAATTGAGTGAAGATGAAATTAATAATTTAGATGTTGGACCAAAATCGATAATCATGTCTTCGGATGAATTGAATAATGAGTGATTCAATTTCACCTTGCATCATTTGCTAGGAAATCATTCACTAAATGAGATGTTTGATCCCTCATTTCATTAATGTGATTAAGGTAATCTGATGCCTTATCAACACATATCTGCTTCATTTGCCCAGTAAGTATTTCCCCACACCTATACCCTTTTTCCAATTCAGAAAGTGCTTTGTCGTCTGACTCAAAGAAATATTTTAGATATTGGAAAGCAACATCAATATCAGGATCCCCTCCCAATCTACGATGCTCTTCTAAAGTAGGTTGGCCGCCAGAGAAAGATGATTTCACTTTCTTCTCCATGGAATTAACATCTTCAGTTAGGAAAATAGTTGTTTCAGGGCTACTACTTGACATCTTGTCGCCAGTCATACCCATCGCGAATTGGTGATATGTACTAGAAGGTTGGAGGAGCCCAAGGCCACCCATTCCCCTCTCCAATCGAAGTAAATCGGGGCGTATCAAGTCTCTATCGTGAAGTGTTGCACCAGGTATTTCGATTGAACCATGTTTGGGGTTTGGAAGAACATCACTGAAACCATGATTTTTAAGAATTGACAATAATTTTTCGAAAACTAAATTCCTTTTTTCTCTGTTAATCCTACCATCGGCACCAATCCCAAGTGCAGCTGAATTTTCGTCTTGTATCGAAAGTCCGATGACTAGGCCACCAGACTTTCTTTTATTCACATTGAACCAATTTGTTTTCGAAGCAATCCCCCTAGTAAGTCTAAGATGTGGATCTTGATCTACCCCTACAGGAACTACTATTGGTCTAAGGCCACCAAAATCCTCCAACTGCGGATGGATGATATCCCCTGCTTGAACTAGGGGGGCTTGAACGTGACCTAGGTTTGTGCCGCCTTCAAATCCATAGATTGCTTCCAATTCAGTCAGGTTTGTTCTTTTCCCTAGCATGAATCCCAATCTTTGTACTACCGGCCTAGAAGACTGGAAATATACCTCAGTATTTTCGACATCTAAACCTAGTGCTGCATAATTTGCAATGTATTCCTCAATAGCCACTCTTCGGCATTCATCTAGTGGCACCCCACGTGTGGCCAATGCCTCTAAATCCGCAACAGCAATGGTCACATCAGCACCTTGGTCTTGGAACCACTTAACCTGATCAATTACCATTTTGTGCCCAAGGTGCATTCTTCCTGAAGGCATCAATCCAGTCAATACGCCAAAGGGCTTGTTGCTTGAATGAGCACCCAATACTAGATTGAGGTCCCTGTGTGCAAAAATAATACCTCGCCGATGTAACATATGTGGATTTGGCAATTGTGAATAATCTATCGATTCCAAACCAAATTGCTTGATAATTCTATCATAATCAGTAGACTGTTGCGAGGACCATGGGTCAATCGAAATACCGTCCCCCATATTGTCCCCCAAACTCTCTCGTATGCATTCATCGCATGAATGCTACGGCTGTAAATCACAGAAGATGCTGATTGTTTAAACCCAATATACCCCCCACCCCTCGTAGCAAACATGGCAAGGATATTCGCATTTGGTGCTGGTTTAGTTGGATCTTACATCTGTGATCATTTAGGTAAGCAAGGCCACGATGTAACTGCTATTGCTCTAGAACACTCAAATGTGCCATTAATCGAAGAAGTGCGAAAGAATTTACAATTTGAAATATTAGAAGTAGATGCGTTCAGTTTCTTAAAGTCTAACAATCTCAATGATTATGATTTGATTTTAAACCTGTTACCTGGAAGAATTGGCGACTCTATAAGAGAAGATTTGATTTCTAGTGGGATTAATGTTTGTGACCTTGCTTTTTCAGATAAATCTCCTAATTGGCTATATGAATTGGCAGAAAGTAAGGGCTCTAATATGCTTCATGATTGTGGGATTGCACCTGGATTATCGAATATGGTGGTAGCATCTGAACAGATAGGGAAACCGAAATTAAATTCTGTAAGAATTAGGGTTGGAGGTAATCCTATTGCGCGTGATAATGAATGGAGCTATTGTGCACCTTTCTCTCCAACTGATGTAATTGAAGAGTATTCTAGACCTGCTAGAATTAGGAGAAATGGAATTGAATTGGAAGTACCAGCTATCTCTGATAGACACTTTCTATTAGCAGGGAAGTATGGTGAAATGGAAGCATTTCTAACTGATGGTTTGAGGAGTTTGCTAGAAAATAAAGAAATAACATCCCATTCCCTTTCAGAATACACTATTAGATGGCCTGGGCATATTGATAAATTTATCAAATTAAGTGAAATGGGACAAATAGATGAGCAATCCCTAGTCGAAGAATGGGGATACAGGGTTGATAGAATAGAATTCACTTACATGGATATCACTATTGAAAAAATGGATGGTTCAAAGATAATATGGACTTTTGACATACCGGGAATTGACGTAGAAAGGGGACGGTTTTGGCCTTCTATGGCTGTAGCTACTGGAATTCCTTTTCTAGTCGGATGTGAAGCATTACTAAATGGAGAAATAATTGGAATTAAATCTCCAGATGAATATTACTCTGATATAGATAAAATTGTCAAAAGATTGGAAGAGGCTGGTTCAACAATCATTAGAGAGGAAATAAATAATTGACTACTCCTCTCCAAATCTAACTCCATCTAGTGAATCGAAAACGGATACCATTTGTTGAGCCCTTCTATCGGTTTTTACCAAATAGATTATTGCAACCGGGGCCGCTAAAGCAAGGAATACCGCTATTGAAGGTAAAAACCAACTAAACCCATCTAACTCTCTTGGCTCAATCAACCATGTAAATCTCATAATTGAATCATCCCACCTTCTTGACCAATCAAATAAGTCATTTGTGTGGTGACCAGCAACGGTAATTGAGAAATTATGGCCATTGAAATTTTCACAGGGTTCCTGAATTACATCTGCGATTTCTGAACGATCAAAATTTACCCTAACTTGTTTATTTGGATATAATGTCAAAAATAGTGTATTTCCCTCTTGCCTCCAACCTTCTTTTAAATGGGGTTCATTAGATTCTAATTCATTAATAAAATTAAATTCATCTTCAACAGACACTACATTAGCCCCTAAAGATTTGAATGATGATGTCACTGGTACTAACCAAGACTCTGTGTCTTCATTATTGAACTCGACATCCCAATATCCTAAATCGTTATCAATTACGCTAAAATTTCCATAAATAGACCTGTATGAATAATGCTCACCCCAAGTAGTAAACCATGCATTTGTAGATTCTATAGACTCTATTAATTCTGTTTCAGGCCTAACAATTACATCGTGGTCACGTGCCATCCAAAAGAAATTGACTAAATCTGAACCACTTTCTAAAGCATCATCGAATTGTTGCTTGGAACCAATATTCTTCTCTAATGATCCCCCATTGTAATTAATCACTGAAAGACCATGATGTGTATCAATTAATTCATCTTCATTAGAATCTATCAATAAGAAACCAGCGTCCCTAATTGAAGTGAAATATGTTTGATCATTTTTTCCCGAATCTACTCCGTATGAAATAGGTTCAGAACCCCACTTTGAAGCATTAATTCGATTAGTAAGATAATCCCTACAAGAATTGATCTCGGTGTTATTTGAAGACGAATCATGAACAGGCATCCCGTGACAACCGAATTCATCCCCTAGTGACAAGCGCTCTGGGCCAATAATATTTGATAGCCAGGCATCTTCTTCCCACTCTGCAGAAACAGGAGTGGCAAGAGGGAAAATTAGCAACGATAGGAGAGCCACGGCAACAACTCTTCTTGCCATCATGTAACCCCGACTTGAGATTCAGTCAAGAATGGTACGGTTATCCATCTTTAATTAACAAGCATCAAAACAAACTATTGTTACGACGGTGCATGGCGGGGTTGTCAGAAGAAGGTCTAGCCAATCTGGCTAAGATTATGCATATCGAGCCAGCTGGTAGGCCTATACCCTCAACACCGTATTATACTGGATTGCTTAATTTTACAATTCCGCTATTCAATATCATTACTAGATTAAAAATATACGGCTCTGAAAACATCCCTCATAAAGGTCCAGTAATTGTAGCAGCAAATCACCTTTCCCACTTAGATCCCGCACTGGCAATTTTCAGTACTAGAAGAAAACTCTTCTACCTTGCAAAAGATGAGCATTTTAAGAAAATGGGTTGGAGACAACTGATGCTAGCCACAGGGCAAGTAGAGACGAATAGAAGTTTTGGCGGAGATGATGCTATTGCTAGAGCCGCAGACGTACTTGAAGCTGGTATGCCCTTAGGCATTTTTCCCGAGGGGACTCGTTCTAGAAATTCATCGCCGCCATTTCTAGCGAGAGGTAAAACGGGGATTGCTAGAATTGCTGCTGCTTTTCCAGATGTTCCTGTAATCTTCTGTGGGATTAAAGGTTCAAGAGAAATCCTTGCCCCCGGTGAGCCATTTTTGCCCCGTTTTTGGAAAAAAACTGAACTGCGATTTAGTAGTACAATTACTTGGAATGAGTGGGCAGGTCATGAAAAAGGAGGAGGGCTTACAGATTCAGAAATAAATAATATGGGCAAACTTTCAGAAGAAAAATTACACGATAAGAAGCGCCTACTTTATAGGAAATTCACAAATCAAACTATCGCAACCATTGCCGCCTTAGGGGCGCCTTGAAAACATATTCCTAGGCACCTCAAGCGATTTGTTCTTAGTTCGTCAATTCACCCCACGATGCCGGCGTCGTCATGGACCAGTATCTGCACCTAATCAAAACCATCCTTCAAGAGGGGGTGGAACGTGATGATAGAACAGGTACAGGGACTCTCTCTGTATTTGGACATCAGGCTAGATATGACCTTCGCCGAGGGCTCCCTGCAATCACCACTAAGAGAGTACATTGGCCAAGCATTATTCACGAACTATTATGGTTTATTTCAGGCGATACAAACACGAGATATCTCACAGACAATAAAGTCAGGATTTGGAACGAATGGGCTGACGAAAATGGCGATCTAGGGCCGGTTTATGGTAAGCAATGGAGGGCATGGGAATCCAAAGATGGAAGAGTAGTTGATCAAATTAGAAATGCAATCAAGCAAATTAGGGAAAATCCAGGCTCTCGCAGAATAATTGTATCTGCGTGGAATGTTGGAGAACTTGAGGAAATGGCGTTGATGCCATGTCATGCATTTTTCCAGTTTTATGTAGCAAATGGAGAGTTATCTTGCCAGCTATATCAACGCTCAGCTGATGTATTCCTTGGAGTCCCATTCAACATATCTTCATACAGTCTTTTGACGTGTTTGATGGCTCAAGTATGTAATCTAAAACCTGGCGATTTCATTCACACTATTGGTGACGCCCACCTATACCTCAACCACCTTGAACAGGCTAGAGAACAAGTTTCTAGAACACCCCTAGAAATACCAAGGCTGAAACTCAATCCTGATTGTAAGGAAATAGATGACTTCTCATATGATGATATAATAATTGAAGATTACAATCACCACCCGCATATAGCAGCAACAATAAGTGTATGAGATGATTAAATGAAACTAGGGATGATCGTAGCAATGGACGAAGACGGCGTGATTGGTAGGGACGGAGTAATGCCATGGCACCTACCTGCAGATTTAGCCCATTTCAAGAATAGTACAATGGGCTGCCCAATTATTATGGGAAGGAAGACTTACGAGGCCATTGGAAGGGCACTACCTGGAAGGCTTAATGTGGTTCTTACTAGAGATATGGAATGGTATGTTCCGGGTGTGGAGATAGTAAATAGTATTGATGAGGCACTAGATGTTTCTGCTATTGAGGCCGGAGCTGACGGATGGGCTTGGGTTATTGGTGGAGGCGCTATTTACGCGACTATGTTGCCTAGATGTGATCGACTACTTGTGACCCATGTAAAGGCCAAAGTTGGAGGCGGAGATACTTGGTTCCCATACATCAATTGGGATGATTGGGAGGAAATAAGTAGAGAAACAATGAGGGCAGATGAAAAGAATTCTTTCGACATGGCGTTTGCTTCTTACGATCGTGCAAAATGACAGGTGACCAATTTGTCTGTTGTTGAAAGATTCATTCACGCTGTGGAAAATAAACAGGAAGAGATTCTCAAAGAGATAGTTTCAGATGACTACAAATTTTTCATTCATATAGATGATAAAGTTCTATCGAAGCGAGATCTAATTGGCTGGTGTTTGAGCGATTCATTCACAAGAAGTAGAAGTAGAATAATTTACGAAAATGAGGAAATAGGTGTCGAGCACACATTCGTGACCTTCGCAAATGGGACTACTCCTGAGGCAGTATTGTCAGTGCATAGAATAGAAGGGGGCAAAATAGTCTCAACAGAAACTGGAGCTACCGCACTACAATGAAAGGACCTTCTCGTCTCTAATTTTTAGAAAAGCCGATATCATTCAATCACCTGCCATAGAATATGCGGCCAGCAACGATGGTTTTCTCTGAATGGGCGGAGATGGGGAAAGATTCTGGTATGGAGAAAGGACATTTTCCTGCAGTAAATGAAATACTAGCTTCAACATTTGAGATAATGGGCTCTCAAAATTTTCGTGCTATCGATGCAGGTTGTGGAAACGGCTGGGGTGTGAGGATGTTATCCACAATGAAAAATTGTGAATACATAATTGGGGTCGATGGAGCAGATGCTATGATTTCAAAAGCATGTGAAATTGATAAAGATGGAGATTACATTTGTGCTGATTTGGAATCTTGGTCACCAGAAAAACCTGTTGGATTAGTTCATTCTATGGAGGTTCTATACTACCTTGAAGACATTCCTTCCTTTCTCCATTCTGTTAGAGATAATTGGTTACAAAAAGATGGAATTTTGGCATTTGGAATAGATCACTACTATGAAAATGATGCATGCCACGACTGGTCAGAAAAAGTAGGTGTGGTAATGGCTATGCTAAGTGAGTCTGAATGGCGTGAGATGGTTGAAGGAGCAGGATTTGAGATTTTACGCATGTTCAGAGCAAACCAAACTGATGAATGGGCGGGTACTCTAGCAATAATTGCTCGGAAGAGGGATTCTAGTTTTTATAACAACTAATGCTAGAAATATCTACATCTATTTCTTTACAAATTTCCAAAATTTCTTCGATAATTTCCTGACTACCTGAAGCCATTTTTGTACCTTCTATGGTAATTCTGACATTTATTCTCCCAGGTTTATTATAATCTTCATCAGCGCTTAAATTAGTTGATTCTAATCCTGAATCCATCAATGCAGAGATGGATTCCAATACATTATTCATAGCATCTTTTCTGATTTCCCCTTCATAATGACCTTCTAAATCACAATTAACACGATAACTGGCTGACATGGTATCAACGTCAACCAAATTGAACTTTTATTTATTTTTTGGGGGGTGTATGTTTTTATTAATCATTCAAACTATGTAACTAATCTCTGTGTTATCAGTTAATTGGAATGCAATGTACATTACAAACATGAATATTCCAATAGCCTTGTGATATGTTCTTGAATCGGTTAATGCAGCACCTATGGCTACACACCCGACAATAGATGGCATAATCGTCATCGGACCAATCAATTCCTCGCCGAATAGTGAATAATTAATTGCAGAAGAAGTGAACAACGAGAAAGCAATGATTGAGAAGAATGCCTTGTGTACCGAATAATAGTGAACCTCTAGATCGATTTCCCCCTCGTCAATTGCTTTTGGCAACACAAGAGTTGTGAAGAAATAGATGGATGCAAGGTTCATCACAAGAAACCAATATTGAGAATAATGCCACAAATCCATATCAATAGAAAGTTTCCAAAGCCCCCACCAGTGATGAATTGACCACATAATTACAGTTACTACCCAAAGGGAGTTCAGCCAATACATCTTGACACGCTCTCGAATTTCGTACAAATCAGACACTGCACGGAAAATATGAGTCAAAGCCAAACCAAGAATCAATGAACAAAAAATCGTGATGAATTCAAATGGAGACATCTGCATTATAATCAAGCACCCATGTTAATAGGCACCCTATAATCAAATAGGA
>PBPH01000087.1 GCA_002725475.1 Methanobacteriota archaeon
ACACCTTGGACCTACAATTATTGGCGTCTGAAAAAACACGGTAAAGCCTGCCATTAATTTCAAATTATTTTGAAATCTGTTATTATTAGCCGAGGGTGTTATTGACCAGTATCCTACCTGACAATCGAAGATGGCAACCCTTGAGATGAGTGATGACGAATTCGTCGCTGAAAGCAGGCGTCGTGGTAGGAAGGTTTCATCGGTCCTGTTAATTCTATCAATTGCCAGTTATTTCATGGCTAGAATGCTTACAGATTCCCGCCCACCTGAAGCAATTAACTTCGCTTGGATATCAGTATATTTTGCAATTGCTGCACTTATTATGTTAGTAATTGTGATGCCAATTAGGAAGTTTTTAAGGAGACGGAAAAGGATATCTTAATCGGAGTAACATAGTTGCAAAGATTGAATGTATGGGACTTCGGCGGTGAGCAACATGGGACTGGTTGTAGCGCTACTTCAACTCAATCCAAAAGTCGGTGATCTTGAGGGAAATGCTGCTGAAGTTGAGCGTGCTGTAACCCTTGCAGCCGAAAATGGCGCTGACATGGCAATCACTAGCGAATTGGTGATTTCTGGCTACCCTCCACGTGATCTTCTACTTGACCCAGCATTTGTTCAGAGGTGTGCAGAAGTTACATCAAACATAGAAACTCCAATCCCACTAATTGTTGGAACTCCTCTCCCCCCCACATCCGACAGAAACCTACCGTCTAATGGTACAATGCGGCTTGTGCCTGGTAGAAAAGCAAAGGTTGCAACTCGAAAACAACTACTACCAACATACGATGTTTTTGATGAGTTACGCTACTTTGAGCCTGACAAAGCACCAGGGATTTTGCGACTATCAGATAGTCTATCGATAGGGGTTACAATTTGTGAAGATGCTTGGCAACACGCGGGAGAGGTGCCTGCGGATTATGATGCGGATCCTATCGAGCAACTGGCAGCATGGCAACATCAAGGAGAACCCCTTGCTCTATCGGTAAACCTCTCATCCTCACCTTACCATCTCCATAAAGAGGGAATGCGTAGTGATGTGGTTCGAGCAGCTTCGAAAACACTTGGACACCCTTACCTCTTGTGCAATCAAGTAGGTGGAAATGATGACCTTTTGTTTGATGGCCGCTCCCTCGTAGCGTGGCCTGATGGTCGTTTGTCACAAGCACCAGCATGGTGTATGGGGGCGTTTCTAGTCGATGTTGAGGATTCCAATTCAGGACGATGGTTACCATGGCCTGAAGGAGAGTGCGGCGAAGATTGTTCTTGTGTTGTAGAGAATGTTGCTTCGGATAGCGAACCTAGGAATCCTGATACTGGTACTGATTTGTTGGCTGCAATCACTATCGGACTTGGAGATTATTGTAGAAAATCTGGAATTAAAAAACTAGTAATTGCCATGAGTGGCGGTTTAGATTCATCGGTCTGTGCCGCCATAGCTTGCCGCACTGTTGGACCAGAAAATGTGCTTGGTCTAGCAATGCCATCCAGATACTCAAGCGACCATTCACTCTCAGATGCCATAGCAACTGCAGAAGCACTTGGAATGGAAATTCACACCCATTCAATTAACGAACTTCACGAAGCAGCTGAAGAGAAACTAACCGAAGAATTGGCAGATGGTAATCCAATTGCCTTGGAAAATATTCAATCCCGGTTAAGAGGAATGATGGTTATGGCCCTAGCAAATTCAAGAAACGCCATGGCAATCACAACCGGCAATAAATCAGAGTTGGCAATGGGGTACTGCACTCTGTATGGGGATATGGTGGGAGGATATGCACCACTAGGAGACCTCTACAAAACTGAAGTTTATGCCGTGGCTAGGGCAATTAACTCAGAAGCAGAAGGTGCAGGGTTGGCTCACCCAATTACTGAAAGCACACTTACTAAGCCACCTTCAGCAGAACTAGCACCTGATCAAATGGATGAAGATACATTGCCACCATACGAATTACTAGATTCTATCCTAGAATCACACATTGAAGCTGGCTATTCCGCCTCTACTCTTGTTGAGGCCGGTTATGATGAAAATACAGTCGAATGGATTCTAGAAAGGCTGCACGCCAATGAGCACAAGCGGTGGCAAATGCCCCCTGCTCCTAGAGTATCTAATCGCGCCTTTGGGCAAGGTTGGAGACAACCACTTGCTGCAAAGAAATGATTTAGGGTGCGCAATAAGGACAAGAAGTGCCAACAATATAATTGTCAGATTTCTGCTCATCAGGCAATAGTGGCTCCCTGCATTCATAGCATAGAATACTTGCAGTTTCTTCAAGATCTGGACCGAGTCCAACCCTTCTGTCAAATACAAAGCACTCACCCTCCCAATGGTCACCACCACATTCTTCGAAGTATCCTAGAATTCCGCCCTCTAGTTGGTATACTGATTCAAAACCTTCCTCAAGCATGACCACCGATGCCTTCTCACATCGAATTCCGCCTGTGCAATACATCACCACGGGAGTGCTTTTCATCTCTTCAGGAAGTTTCTTGATTGCTTCAGGAAATTCTCTGAAAGTCTTAATTCCAACATCTACAGCGTTCTCAAATTTACCCAATCTCAGCTCGTAATCATTCCTTGTATCAAGCACAATGATTTCTTTGCCTTCATCAAGCCATGATTTGAAATCCTTTGGAGAAATAGACGGAGCAGTGAATACTTCTGGCTTCACTTCTTCATGCCCCATTGAAATTATCTCTTTCTTTATTCGCACCAACATTCGTTTGAATGGTTGATTATCAGAATAACTAATTTTTAGAGGTATTGCCCTAAACCTTTCATCCTCGTCAAGATGGGAAAGAAATTGATGTATTGATTCTTGAGTACCTGATACGAAAAAGTTGATTCCTTCCCCACTAAGCAAAATTGTTCCTTTCATTCCCAATTCTACACAGAAATCTCGTAGAGGCCAGCGCATCTCGACTCTATCAGGAATTGAGATAAAACGATAACCTGCAATATTTACAAATTCACGAGTCATTACAACCTCTCTTATCTGCCATGCAGTCATCACTCTTGATAATAGTGGAGTGGAGAGAAATTGATGCGCAAGTTGATGTGGCAATGCCATTTGCCTAACATCAATGGCCATACCTACTGCGCTTGCCGAAATGCTAGAAGGCAACTCTGGACCAACTAAACAGAAAGCCGCCAGGTTGGTAGTGGATTTGGCTGCTTCAGCAGGCGCAACTGATTTCATACAATGCTCTCATGCCCATGTTAGTGGAGTTTCTGTAATTACCGGAGGGCACGGTTTGAGAAGATTTCTTGCAGATCTTTCTGGTGATGAAAATGGAAAAATTGCAATTCCTACAACACTCAATTCTGCAGGGTGTGACCGAAATAAGTTCAATGAGATGGGGATTGATTACGAGGATTTCTTGAAATTGCAATTTGAAATTATTCTTGCCTATGAAAATTTAGGAATATCACCCACGCTTTCATGCACACCATATGAGAGAGATATGGAAATGGAGGGAATCGGTACTTGGGCAGAATCCAACGCTGTATGTTTCTCAAACTCCTATACAGGCCTCATTACTAATCGAGAATCTGGGCTTTCTGCACTGGCAACTGCACTTACAGGATGGGCGCCAAGGTGGGGCCTCCATATTGAGGAAAATCGCCGACCAAACATTTTGGTAAAAGTAGAGACAGAAATGGATGACATAACTGACTGGAGTATTCTAGGGGATTGGATTGGAAAACAGGTTCGTTCTGATTGGAATTTGCCATGGGGGCCAATGCCCCACATAATCGGCCTTCCAACATGGGCATCTTTTGAGATGAAGAAAGCTCTAACTTCCGCTGCTGCCAACTACGGGTCACCACTTCTCTGGGCAGATGGACATACAGAGCAAGCACCAAAATCAGACTATGAAGGGGAACTAACCTTCACTGAATCAGACTTAGCAGATCGTTATGCAGAACTAGCCCCAAATGGTGAAGTTGATTTGATTGTAGTTGGTTGCCCCCAAGCTTCATTGGGTGAGATTCGCACAACAGCAGCAGCCGTACGAACTCACATGGAATTGGGTAAAAGAATACCAAATCAACGATTATGGGTCTTCACAAGCGAACACAGCCATGAACTTGCAGATGCAGATGGTTCTATCGAATTATTGGAAAATGCAGGAGCACTAGTTCTAAAGGACACGTGTCCAGAAGTAACACCATACAATCGGAGCAAGTACAACCATCTATTGACAAACTCTCTGAAAGCAGAACATTATCTGACAAGCGGACTAAACCGGATGCCAACATCGGTAGCCACAATCGAAACCTGTGTGGCTGCCGCCTTCAATCCCGACATGTTTACAGGACCACGTCCAACTTTGGAATCACGTGCTAAGGAACCCCATACCACATCCAAGACTCATCAAACAGGGGAGAGTGAATTAACTGGAAAGAATCTACCAAGTCAAACTGAATGGAAAATTCAAGGAAGGGCGATGGTGACTGACGTGCCAATCACATATCTTGGATATGTCAATAGAGATACTGGCGTGATTGAAGAACCTGGACATCCTCTTGATGGACATGCTATTGAAGACACCATCCTGATTTATCCCAAAGGTTCTGGTTCGACAGTTGCACCTTTCGTACTAATGGGACTGATTTACACTGGTAAAGGGCCTAAGGGAATCATCAATCGAGATGTGTGCCCACTTACCCTTCCTGCAGCTTCTTTGCTCGATGTACCATATTCATACGGCTTTGATGCAGACCCCTGCCTTGCTATCAATAATGGAGATGAAATAGAGATGTCACTAATGGAAGGAATCGTTCAGGTAAAAGTAATTCAAAGGACAGATGAATGAATCAATCATCATCAGTAATGTCATTGAATGGCCAGATTTTATGAATATAGCACTCTGTACATGCCTTTGTCAGAAGTCTATCTTCGTATGGCAATGGCCTATGCCATTTCTCTAGAGGTCTGCTCTCGCCACAAACTGGACACTCGCCAAAATTATCCTCCATCAAGTTACGCTGATACTAGGTACTTCATGAACTTGTGCGACTATAATGCAATACGTTACCCCCCCCTCCGGTAGCCATGCGCTGTATCGTAACAGGTGGTGCCGGTTTCCTTGGAAGCCACCTCTGTGAATCGCTACTTGCCCGTGGTCATGACGTATGTGTAGTCGATGATTTGTTCCGTGGCCGTAAGGCAAACATGGAAGATTGTAAAGGAATGCCAGATTTTCACTTCGTCCTAGGAGATTGTGCGGATATATCAAAAATGGAGAAAGCAGAAGAAAAATTGAATGGCGTAGATATCGTTTATCATCTAGCAGCAATCAATGGAACACGTTATTTCAATGAGAGACCTGATCTTGTAATCAGTGTAAATCTGAGAACTACTGATACAGTAGTAAAATTTGCTAGCGAGAGGGGGGCACGTCTTGTTTTCACCAGCAGCCCAGAAGCATATGGAATTCAAAATGTAATGCCTCTAGAAGAAAATGCCGAAGGAATTTGTCCTAGCCCACACAGCCACCTTAGGCATTCATACGGAGCAAGCAAATATCTTGGAGAAATCTTGGTCCAATATGCAGTAAGAGAGAGAGGACTTGATGGTAGAATTGTAAGGCCATTCAATGGATACGGACCCCGACTAAAAGGAGGAGAGCATGGTCAGGTATCCTCCATATTCCTACAACAATGTCATGAAGAGAAAGATATCACTTTACATGGAGATGGAGAACAAACCCGTTGTTTCACCTGGTATTCAGATTTGATTGATGGGATTGTTGCACTAGGAGAATTAGATGAGGGAGTCGATGGCAGGCCCCTGAGAGGATCCTCATTCAATATTGGATCTAAAGAAGAAGTCTCAATTAGAGAACTTGCAGAAATAGCATTGAAAGTTTCAGGTTCAATTAGTGAAATTACATCGGGAGATGGACACCCCGGTGACACGCCTAGACGTGTACCTGACACTTCAGCCGCAGAGGCTGCTCTAGGATGGCAGGCAACAGTAGGGATTGAAGAAGGAATGCATCGCTGTTGGGAGTGGATGTTGGCCGAGTAACCTTCGTAACCAAATTATTGAAACTCTCAAGATAATATACTCCATACAAAGGGGATAAATTATGGCGGACAATGAGTCCCAATATCCCTCCAATCGTTGGATTGTTCTAGGAGTCATGAGCCTTAGTCTGATTATTGTCATGCTCAATAATGTAACATTGAATGTGGCCTTGCCAGATCTTTCCACCGACCTTGGGGCAGACAATACTGAATTACAATGGATTATGGATGCATATGCTCTAGTATTCGGCGGAACTCTACTCGTAATGGGTGCCTTGGGTGATAGATTTGGAAGAAAAGGTGCCCTTCAAATTGGACTCTTAATCGTTGGAACTGCTTGCGCTTGGGCTGCTTTTTATGCAGATTCATCAACTGATGTGATAATGGCTCGAGCATTTATGGGCCTGGGTGCAGCATTGGTAATGCCATCTACATTATCGGTGGTTTTGGTTGTATTCCCTCCCAATGAAAGGGGGAAAGCCATCGGGATTTGGGCAGCAATGGCTGGAGTAGGGGCACCAATTGGGCTACTTGTTGGTGGCTGGGCTGTAGAGACTTACAATTGGGAAATGGTTTTCTTAATCAACGTTCCAATTATCCTTCTAGCATTGATTGCTGGAGCAATAATTGTACCTCGATCAAAAGATGAGGAAGAAAGGCCTCTCGATATTGTTGGAGCACTACTTTCAGTTGGTGCTTTGGGCTCCCTTCTATACGGTATTATAGAGGGGCCTAGTAAAGGTTGGACTGATTCAGAGATTTTGATGGCTTTCTCGATTAGCTTTCTGTCGGGATTAGTATTTGTTTATTGGCAACAAAAAACACAGTACCCACTTTTGCCACTAGATTTCTTCAAAAATCCAAAGTTCTCAATTGGTCTAATTGCTATAGCAATGGCGTTCTTTGTCATGTTCTCGTTTATGTTTATGCAAATGTTGCATTTTCAATTAGTTCGAGGGCATTCTCCTTTTTCTGCTGCAATCAGATTTTTTCCCCTCCCAATGGGTTTGATGCCTGCTGCTGCAAATAGTGATAGGTTAGTTTCAAAGTTTGGACGAAAGAACGTAATTGCGTCTGGATTGTGCTTGGTATCTTCAGGATTGTTCCTATTTACTCAAGTTAACATTGATACTAGTTATATTCAAATTGCAGCCACCTTTTTCCTTCTTGGTCTTGGAATGGGTTTGACAATGGCACCATCAACAACCGCAGTAATGGATGCAATTCCAGAATCCAAAGCAGGCGTTGGTAGTGCAACCAATGATGCTAGCAGAGAAATCGGGGGTGCTCTTGGGATTGCAATTGGAGGTAGCGTTCTAAACGAAATATATCAATCATCGATATCCATTCCAGCATCTGCTTCTGGCCAATCTCATGTGATTCAGGAATCATTTCCCGCAGCAATTACCATTGGTCAGAAAATGCTTGAACTAGGCAACCAAGATGGCGCATTATTGATTGCATCTGCTCGTGAATCTTTTATCGAAGGAATGATTGGTGCTTGTATTGTTTCGGGAATTGTAGCATTATTAGCGGCCATTATTGTGAAATTGAAATTACCTGAAGATAATTCGCCTGAAGAGGAATGAAATTATTTCTAAATTAATTTAATTAAATTAGCTATAATAGTTGGAGCGAAACCAAGTACGCATTCCTCTTTTCCAGTAATTAATCGCCCGTACTCACCCATCTCGCCAGCCAAATCGTAAGCCCCCGCCTTTCCTAGCCAACTATTGGAATCTAGTAAGAATGAAAGGGATTCGGGCGACAAATCATTGATTTCAACTGTAGCAAACTCGACATTCGAATCCACAACCCAAGTAGATTCTTTTCGATATAGCAGTGCAGTTCCCGACCAAACATTGTGACGGCGCCCACTTAGTTGCAATAACATGGCCGCTGCCCCGTTTCTATCAACTGGTTGCCCCAATGAAATGTTGATGTCATCTGGGTCTTCAACAAGGGTATCAGCAACCAAAATAATATCTGGAATTTGATTTTCAGATTCTAATTGAAGTGAGAACTCAGCGATTGCTGAATTGATTTTTGATTCTAGTATTTTTTCTACCTGGCTAGCTACATTCATGCCAGTTGGCGGAATATCCTCTGAACTGACTAGAGGTTTAGCAGAAAACTCCACATTTAGGCCATTAAGTGCCTCATTTAGCATCTCAAAACGACGTGCAGAAGCAGATGCTAGATGCACCTTTTTGACCGTCATCACCCACACGGGAGGGGGAGCGCGTTTATCATGCGGACCTATGTGGGAGTAACGGGGGAGAGATAGTGACGGGAGCAAAAGAACGTATTCCAACCTATATTACCGGATTAGATGAGAAGATGCAGGGGGGTATCCCGAAAGGACATATTGTCCTGCTTGCAGGAGTATCTGGTTCAATGAAATCAAGCCTTGGTTTCTCTATGCTATACAACGCCGTTCAAGAAGGAAAAACTTCTGGAATCTATGTTACACTAGAACAGGGCAAGGATAGCTTGGGAAGCCATATGGCAGGAATGGGCATGGATGTCCAAGATCCACGAGTGCGCAGCAGGATTGCTATTATCGACTTAGCAGATTTGAGGGTACAACTCGACTCAAAAGGAATGACTGACAGCGTTGATTGGATGGGGCAACTCATCAAGCAATTGGCAAACTACCGAGACAGTATTGGATTCGAAGTTGTTGTTTTCGATAGTTTAGGAGCGTTCTTTACTCTAACAAAAATGGAAAACCCCAGAGATGAGATTTTCCGATTCTTTGAAGCAATTCGCCGAATGGGCCTTACTGGAATCATCATCTGTGAAATGATGGGTGAAGCAAAGAGCCAATACGGAGAATTCGGAATTGAGGATTACCTTTCTGATGGCGTAATTCACCTAACTATGGAGCGCAGTGATGATTTTATTCAGCGAAAGGTTTCAGTTGTTAAGATGAGACATACCGATCACATTCTAGGATATAGGCCATATAGATGGGATTCATCCATCTGTAAATTCAGAATTGATTGAAATTAAGCACATACGCTTAGTGGAATAATTTTCATTCAACGGTCACTGACTTGGCTAGATTTCTTGGCTTGTCCACATCACAGCCAAGATCCACTGCCGTATGATATGCTAACAATTGTAATGGAATTACTGTTAGTAATGGTGAGAGCATGTTGTGAGTTTTTGGAACTGCAATCGCAATATCTGCCTCGCCAGCAGCTTCTTCATCACCCTCTTCATGAATTAGAATTATTTTTGCACCTCTTGCCTTACACTCTTGAACATTGGATAATGTCTTTTCTCTAAATTTGTCATTGGGGCAAATCACAACCACCGGGCTGTCCTTTTCAAGAAGGGCAATTGGACCGTGCTTCATCTCTCCTGCAGGGTATGCAAGACAGGGGATATAGGCCACCTCCATCAATTTCAATGCGCCTTCTCTTGCAACTGGAGCTGAAGGCCCTCGGCCAAGGAATAGAACATGATTGGCATTTTTTACTGCCTCCACTGCTTCACTAATTGAGCCTTGATTAGCCAAATAATTTTCAACCTGTTTTGGAATCTTATTTAGGGCTCTAACTGCAGATTTACCTGCATCAATTGAAAGGTTACGAGCGCGTCCTAATTGAATACTGAAAATTGCAAGTGACGCCACCATATTGCTGAACGCTTTAGTCGATGCTACCGCTTGTTCTGGGCCAGAATGGATGTAAATTCCACGGCCACACTGGCGTGCGATAGATGATCCTACCACGTTGACTATTCCCATCACTTGACCACCTTTGAGTTGTATTTCTTTCACTGCTGCCAAGGTGTCTGCGGTCTCACCACTCTGACTTACAGCAAAATATAGAGCGTTTGGTGAAATAACTGGATTGTTGTACTTGAACTCGCTAGCAACATGGGATTGGGTTGGAACTCTAGCAAACTCTTCAATTGCTAATCGACCAACTTGACAAGCATGTAATGCGGTGCCACATCCGATTAAACGAATATGAGGGATATTGAGTAATTGTTTGGGTGAAAGTTCAATCCCCCCTAGTTTTCCATTTCCATTCTTCAACAGCGTTCGTCCAGAAATACATTGCCTCAATGATTCGGGTTGCTCGTGAATTTCTTTTAGCATAAAGTGAGGGAAATCACCTAACTCGGCCTCCCCCCAACTCTCGTCAATAGTAATGATTGTTGGATCAGATAACCCACTTCCAATTCTACTAGTCTTCACCTCTCCAGCCGTTAAGACTGCTAAATCACCATCTTCCAAATGAACTGCATCCCTTGTGTGAGTTGTCAAAACATGTGAATCGCTAGCAACAAATGCTTCTCCGTCACCCAAACCAACCCAAAGAGGAGAACCATTGCGAGCACAAACGATGACATCTTCGTTAGCAAATAATACGCAAAGTCCCCAAGTACCACGGACCTGTTTGAGGGCACGCTTAACAGAATTTAATGGTGAGAGGCCATCTTCTCTTGCACGATGAATTAAATGAGCGAGTACTTCAGAATCTGTTTCTGAACGTAAAATCACTCCTTCAGCGACTAGCCAGTTTCTTAGGGCACGATGGTTCTCAATGATACCATTGTGAATTATCGCTACGCTACCATCTTCTGATAGATGTGGGTGTGCATTCTCATCTGTCACCGCACCATGAGTAGCCCAGCGAGTGTGTGCGATACCACATTTTCCAACCATTTCGGATGGAACAACCTTTTCCAAATCAGAAACCCTACCGGTGCATTTGCTAATGCTAATCTCTGAATTCAAGACCGCAATACCTGCAGAATCATAGCCACGGTACTCCAATTTCCTAAGGCCATTTAGGAGCAAACTAGGTGCGTTTTTGTCCCCAATATAACCAAAAATACCACACATCAAAATACCTCATAAATCTATTCTATCATTACAAACTGGACACTTTACATATTTCAAATCTAAACTCTTTACTCTGAAAATTGCACCACACTCACAGGTTACGTCTCTACCCGGCGGCGGGGGGAGTGTTCCTAATTCCATCGGTGATGGTGGAGGGGGTAAATCGTCTGACAAATCCTCTGCTGAAGGAGGTGGAGGCAAGTTTTCTTGTTTTGACACTACTGCCTTCTGTCGAGCCTTTCTTCGGCGTCTTCGCTTACTGCTGTAATCATCTTCCTCTTCAGAGGATATTTCCTCTGTTTCAGATGGTTCCTCATCGACTGAATCTAGTTCTTCTTCTGAACTCACAATTTCTACATCATCTTCATCAATCACCGATATTCGTTCTTCATCAACATCGATTACTTCGTCTTCATGCTCTACCTCTACAGTAAGGCGAGGACCTTTTCTGCGTCGATGTGTAGCGATTCCTGCAGATGCTAGGAACATCAACAAACAGCCCACTGCACAGGCTACTGCAACAATCCTCCAGGCAAGATCAAAGGTTTGTTCATCTAGCCCAGACCATAATCTTAGATTGTCAATAATACTGTTACTAGATGTGTCAATCTCACCATCATCGATTAGCATTCTAGCCCTCCAATCTCCTGTTGGTGAGTGATAGAAGATGTGAGTCTCACCAGTCCTAAGGCTTCTCCCAGCAACCGTTAGTTCCCCCTCATAAATTGGGGTCCCCAGTATAGTTTCATCTGAAGTTGCTAGTGAATAGACAATCTGTCTCCCAGATGGGCCAACAGAATCGTGGAAAATTTGCACGCCTCTATCCGTGTTAATGAATTTCAAACTCATCATACCTGGTGCAGAGATATTTTCAACCAATTTATTACGCATACTAGTGTTACCTCTCGTGACAACTAGTTCAGACTCATGCCCTTGACCTTGACGCCAAGCCATCAAAACAATATCATTATCTTCTGAATCAGATAATATTGCTAATTCGGTTAAAGAGGTTTCATCTCCAACAATTACTCTGAATGACCAATTTTCATTACCAGTTCTACCATGGGCATAGAATGTACCAACTCTCTCGATTCCCGTTTCATCATCTCTTGTGGCCTGATAAATTAGGTGAATCAAATCTGAACCCCTAGCCACTTGTACTGAACCCGCTTGAGCAATTGGTGGATTCAGATTCACAATAATCTCATTTGTAAGATTCCAAGATTCTGAATCAAGTGGTGATTCCGCTGCTAGAAGGAATATGGAAGTAATGTCATCATATGTACCACTAGTAAATAGGTCTCTATGATAACCAGCAATTAATGCCTCACCGTCACTCACATCCAAATCAATACCCCAGTAAGTTCCTTCTGCCAACATTAGTGGAGACATCAAATCAATTGGCTCGGTCCTAGTACATGAAAGATCAACAGCTGCGAATGAAAGTGTAGAAAGTGTGACTCCATACTGATCAGTGTATCTTCGTGTCCAAGTAGCGTATGCGTTGTTAGATTCACCTACGGCAAGAGAGAATTCTCCGGCCCAATCATCTTCTAACTCGAGACAAGTAATGATGTCGTACTGTGAGTTAATTCGATGGATCCAGAGAGATGAACCTTCACCAGTGAAAAGCAAGTTCTCACCAGATACCCCAAAGAAACCTAGTACATCATGACCATCTGGTAAATCCAAACTCCTAGCCCCTTGTAATTGAGCTTCATCTACAAGAAGGGTAAATTCCAATTGATTGTTATCTAAATCTAAATCCACTCCACTATCAAGTGAGACTGAAGCTCGTAACTTGGTAACCCCTACATCCAAAACACCCTCTCGAATTGTGTAAGGGATATCTAGATATCCTGCTCCAGGAACAACATTCAGGCTCCTATCATTCTCCAGAGATTCCCATCCCAAATCATTCAAAATCTCAAGTGAGAAAGTAGCCCCTGAAGATGAGTCTGCGCCAAGATTTTCAACCCTCATGTTCAAAGTAATATCACCATTTGGATTTGCAATCGGGGGGTTAGTCCTTGCAGCACCCTCACGTAAAGCAAGATCAACTCCCGGTGGGCGGTTATTGATGGTAAATGAACGCAGGATATCGTTGTTATCTTCCCTAGATTCTGGTTCAGCATTGCTCAAATCAATCTTAATCTCCAATTCATGTGTGGAGGCAACAGTTGGGTGGTATCCTAAAGTTACTTCAAGTGATTTAGTAGAGTCTAGTTTGCTGATTGAGGATGAGGCAACTTGAGAACCATCCTCTAACAAAGTGACATCGAAATTCCTAGCATGTGCGTCCCCACTATTACGTATTGTAACCTTCACATCCAAAAATGAATTAACATATGCATCCTCGACTTCTATCCCATTTTCTAATATCAACAAATTGCCTATTGGTTCTAAATCTGATGCAGATGGAACGTTGTCGACATTGACATATCTCTCAATAGGCGTTGTCATTGAACCATTATCCCCTATTAGGCGAGTGTACAATACCCATCCACCGTCTTGAACCTCAGTAGAGTCCCAAGTTACTGACCAAGTTCTTGCATCACAACTGTCACGATCGTGGACAAAACATACATATGGATATGCTAGATTATCATTGGCTGACTGCCATTCTCCATCTTGGCCAATCTTGTATTCTATTCTATTGCCATATACTGCTTTGTACTCACCAGTAAGTTCTACATCACCACTAACAGAACCGTGTCCACTAGGTTCAACAAGAGTCAGAGTAGTTTCCCCAATGTAATATATCACCCATGCTGGTTCTGACCATCTCCCAATATTATCCTGGGCGCGTATCTCTACATACAGTTGTGCACCATCGTGCCACAACTCTGGAGACAAATCAAATGTCCAGTTTGTTGTTCCAGAAGCATTTTGCCATGAAAATGCTGTGTGCTCTTTCCAATTACCACTCCCAGCCCAATAACCATAAGTTGCAGAGACTTTTACTGAATCGATAGTGTTGTTTGAATCGAACACTTCAGAAGCAGGGATTGAGGCATTCCCTCGAATTCGATAGGTTTCCCCTACATCCATCCAAGTATTATTTTCAGGTAAATGTAAACTAACCCAATGGCCCGCGTCACTTGGGGTTCCTCCTCCACTCTGTTCGATTAACTGCATAACGTCAACTCTACCAAAGCCTTCACTTGCATTCCATGATTGGCCATCGATGGATTCAACCTCCTCAACAATAAATTCACTATAATTCTGTAGTGCAGACTTAACGTCTCCAGGTTCAAAGGAAGGATTGGCTTGCAATATCAAAGCACAAATTCCAGAAACAACAGGGGTTGACATACTTGTGCCTGACATCTGAGTATAACCATCATTAGCAAGTGCAACTGAACCACCGAGGGGACCACTAGCAGCATGTGATGATGAATATATATCAGTCCCAGGGGCAATAACATCTGGTTTCAATTCATCCCAATCATCATCATCACCATCATCTTGACGTGGCCCCCAATTAGAATAAGAGGCAACTTCATCGTCAGAACGTATTACACTGTCCATATCATCAGATGCTGCTACTGCAATACATTTGTCAGCTGATGCTGGAGAGGCCACATAATTTGCTTCATCGTTACCCATTGCACAAACTGGAATTAGTCCCGCATCCCAGGCATCATTGACTAACCGGGCATCTGCACCCGACCCGTTATCACCAGTATCTTGGCCACCTAATGGGGACCTAGCACGACCAAATGACATCGATATGATATCAATTCCATTACTAGACGCATTATTATCCCAATCGGTGTTCTTGTTATTTATCGTCCAATTGATTCCTGCAATTGTGTATTGAGTATTCGAACGTCCAACATCTGTGAAAACCTTGACATCGACAAGATATGCACCCGGAGCAACACCCACATGGGTTCGACTTGCATCGCCGGTTCCAACTGCAATCCCGGCAACATGAGTGCCGTGACCTGCAGTATCATCGGGGTCTATCGAACCATCAGTTTCCTGACTATTCAATGAATCTGTGGCATCAAAACCTGCTAGCCATTTTTTATCATCATAGGAATTAGCGTCAGCATCTGGATCATCATTGACATCATCAAAATCGTTTAGTGACCGATGTTCGTTATCAACTCCTGAATCAAGAATTGCAATTACCACCCCATCTCCTCGAAGACCCATCATATCAGCAGTGCTAGTGTAGGTTTCACTGGCTCTAGCTTTGACTGCCCGAGATGCAACAGCCATTGAAGGAACCATCACATTCTGTTGTTCAATTACCACAACCCCTTCCAGATGATACAAATCCATTAGAGCGCTCTGTGGCACCTTGTCGACTATTATCGAATCAATTTCACCGACTGTGAAAAAGGCCGCTCCACCTTCTTTATCGACCCAGCCGTGCTCAAGCAGGATTTCTCTAACTTGAGCCATTTCCCTCTCTTCTGGATGCCAAGCGAAATCGATAATTATGGCCACAGTTAATCGTCCATCATCACCAATAATTGCAGTGGGAGATTGTGAAGGATAAATATCGGCAAGGACGTATTGCAATCGATCATCCATTCCATTCCAATCATCATCTGGACCATACCCAAACCACCATTGCGGCTCTTCATGTGTCCAACTGTCGGCAGGAATATCTGGCAGACGAACTGGTGTAGGGCAAATTACACCTTCCGAACAATACAATGGCGGAAGGCCATCAATTAGAATTGGAGGTTGCAAATTATCCGAGGATGCGGATTTGGTGTCTGAATTTATTGATGACAACTTGTCTTGGTGTAGAGATGTGAAGGTGAGTGTTATGCTTGGGACAAGCATTAGCAAGACTAGAAGAAGTCCTATTCTAACACTTCGACTTGACATGATTCAATCTCCCAACGGAGTCTATGACTCCGAAGTGGGCTATAAGCACGATTGCGAATAGTTTGCCGAGGGATTACTTACTCCATAGGAGTAAAAACGTCATTTCAAGGCCATAAGAGATGCTTGCGGCTATTTTCGCAGTGTAATTGTGCCACTTCATCGCTAATTTCAACCTTCAACTCCGAATCGCAATTAGGACAACGCGCCACTTCAGATAATTCCTCCAACCAAGCACGTCTAGTTTCCAATTCATCACCTTCTTCCCTAAGCCTTTGCAGAACGTGTGATGCTTTTCCTTCGAGAGGCTTGCCAGCATCATCCCAAGGATCAAATTTGAGGCCCCCCATTCTATTTTTTTTCTGCAACTCATCACCTTTCTCAGCCGCATATGCACTCGGCCCCCCATCCCTAATCTCGGGTGGAGTTGGCCCCCCTTTTGCTATGGGTCTAGCAACAGCATAGCAAACGAAAAATCCCCCTATATGAGCTAAGTGAGCAATCGATGACGAACCTGTCCATCCACCATACAAAAGTCCAACTTGAGCTATCTCCAAACCAAGTTTGAGTAGCGCAATCAAAGAAATAGGCCATTTTCTTATCAACACCAATGGAAATTCAATCTCATCCCTAGGCCAACAAGCTAGGTAGCATCCAAGTAAGCCAAACGCCGCACCGCTCGCTCCAAGTGCAAAACGGAATTCCCCCCAATGTGAGAACCACCAAGCGAGATTTCCTGCTACCGCTCCAATTAGATATATCGTCAAGAAACGTCCTCGGCCAAGTCGTTGTTCAAGGGGTACTCCGACTAGCGCAATGACGAGAACGTTACCAAGAATGTGCTGAAATACCAATCCACCTCCTCTTCCCGCGGCATGAAGCCAAGCTGCTGTGAAAAGACGATGGAATTCAATCGGTGAAGTCTGCCACATTGGGTTAGTAGCAAAGGCAAGAAGAAGAAAATCCCTAGTTCCATCAAAGAATTGGAGGATGGTTTGAAACACCCAGCAGAGGAGAAGAGAGGCCACTATTGCTAACGAGATTGGGATACGCTGCCGCCATGCGTAATATATTGGCGCAAACGCTAGAATGAGGAAGGCTAACACAATCCCCCATCCCAAAGGAGACACGCCACCCCATAGGCCACTGGACATCTGACTCATGTGCCGGAGGGGATTGGTGCAAATCACCCTTCGGGTAGTTGCGGAGAACTCAAGCGGAATGCCATACTCGCCCCACTATGGCGGATGATTTGGCGCTACTTGAGTTGTCATCATTATCAGTACGTAGAGGACGGAATATGGTTCTCAATTCCATAGACTTGAAGATTTCATCTGGAGAAATTGTGATTTTAATTGGGGAAAATGGATCAGGGAAATCAACGCTTCTCGAGGCATCTGCTGGATTACTTCCTCTTTCAAACGGTGAGGTCCGCCACTCTGGACAACTGGTTCGAGACAGTCATGGTCGAAGGAACAAACCGAGTCCATTCGGCCTTACACTACAAAATGGTGGGTTTTCTCAAGATGAGTTAGTAGAGGAAAGAATTGCTACTGCCATAGAAGTATCAGGGTCCATTACTGATGCTGATTGGATTTCTTCACGTCTAGATGAATGGGGTTTGCGCCATCGAGCAAAAGACCGAATTGCATGGCTATCAGGGGGTATGAAAAGACGAGTTGGCGTTCTGTCAGGAATTGTACCTGGTTTGGCAGAAAATGATTCAAGACTAATTTTGCTTGATGAGCCTTCAGAGGGACTAGATGAAAACAGTATTGATACTCTGAAAAATCAAATCTCTTTGCTTGCAGATATGGGGCATGGAATTATGATAGCAACCCATAATGAAAGCCTCGCATCACTAGCAAATAGGAAAATTACTGTTAGTGATTCTTCTATTTCATTCAAGGACATTAAGCAAGCAAATAAAGTAAAGAAAAATACCCATAGTACTCCTCTAAAGAAATTAAATGACAAACCCTTTTCAAATCCACAATACAAATGGATTAGCAACTTAGAAAAAAGGACAAAAACTTCAACGATTAATAGATCTGCATCTGGTCTCATGGCATTATTGGTTGTTGCAGGAATGTTGGCTCAAATCACAGCACCTAGTAACACATCATGGCTCGCACTATTGGCTCTAACACCGCCCTTTATTTCAGCACTGGTAAGGCCGGGTATGTTGTCTCATCTTTCGGATTCTCGTGCACAGGAATGGTGGAATGCACAACTAGGACAAAACCTGCAGATGAGTAAGTTCCTACCATTTATGACATTGGTCCCAATATTACTTACCTTGATTTCGTCATATTTGGTAATTGGATTCGTAAATTTACAGGTATTATTGATCGCTTTTGCAATGTCATTTATTTATGGTGGTTCTGCAAGAATTCACGCACTTGAAAGCACTTTTCCTCGCCAGGGAGCCACCATGATTATTCTATTACAATTAATTCTCATTTGGCCTTTCCTTCTATTGGTAGATTTGTTGTCTATGGATGCATCTACATTCGCTACAAGAGATTCTGAGATTCAACTTCTAACTGCTTTAGTGATACCATTTTCAATTTGGTTAGTATTACCAATGATTTCTCCCGAATGAGAATTATATCCCATCACCTTCAAGCGTGAATGGCATTTCAAACGAGTTATGGAAGTGCGGGCACCTCAGGTTGCTGTCGGCTTAAGCCTACTAGGTCTAGCAATGGCAGGCATCACTCTTTGGTTGGGTTTCACTTGGGCCCCTAATGTGAATCCTGATGATTGGTCTGCTCCAGAAGCATATCGAATTCTCTTTTGGCACGTACCCACCGCTTGGGCATCATTCAACGCCTCTGCGCTACTTTTTATCGGTTCTACAGCATGGTTTGCAAAGAGGTTGGAATGGGGTTGGAAACTTCATGTCGTGGGGGCAAATCTAGGGCTAGTGTATGGGCTCTGTGTAATGATTAGCGGACCAATATGGGGGGCGGCTGAATGGGGCACTCCTTGGGACTTGACTGATGTTCGCCTCAACACTTTTGCAATATTAGCTGGAATCTCATTATTCCTTGTAATGGGTCATCAAAGGCAGGCGGATAATGAAGAAACAAGAGACACCTTTGCAACTGTCGGAATTTTTGGTTTTATTCTAGTTCCCCTAACAATTATGGCTATACGAATCTGGGATAATCGCCATCCACCACCAATCATTAATGGTGATGAAAGTAGTGGATTGGATTCCGAAATGTTGCTAGTATTGTTGTTTGGATTAGTCGCATTCCAAATATTGGTAATTGGCCAGATTATGATGAGGTATATTATTAGCGGACTTGAGGAGCGACTAACAATTGTTCAGACAACAATAGATGGGGGAAACTAAATGGCTGAAGGAATTCTGTTTCTTGCTATAGCCTACGTGGCTATGATTGGAATAATTGGCGGATGGACTTGGAATCTTCTAAAACGTATGAATGAGTTATCTGATCGATTATCCGAAGCCGAAGCCACACTTTTGCAAAGTTCAGACAATTATTCTGAAGAAGAGTGACCGCCCACGTAGTGGGCGGATTATTTACCGTATGGTGCAAGACTTCAAGCGAGGTGTTGATGGCGCAAAACACACCGGAGGTGTGAATATGTCACTGGGCAAAGCTTTCTGCGTTGTTTGTGCCTCGGAAGATGAATTGACCAAAGATAGGCTGTGCGTACCTTGCTTCAAAGAGAGAACGACACTCTCAAAACTTCCAGATACTATCCAAGGATTCCGATGTCCCAAATGTATGATGTATATGCACGATGGGCGTTGGGGCCACCATGAATCTGACGAATATCACCAAGGATTAGTAGAAGAAAAACTTGAGGTGGAGAATCGTGCTGATGCACTAGGTATCGCCATCATGACTGAAGAAATTGATGAGAGGAATACTAGACTATCAGTCCAAGTCACAGGATTGATTGATGGAGTTCAGTTTGAAGACATACATTCCTCAATTACTAGGATTTCAAACTCTGTCTGCCCCACCTGCACCCGTAAAGCTGGAAACTATTTTGAGGCTACTGTGCAACTTCGATCCTCTGGGAGAAAACTAACCGAAGACGAGCTTACATCGTTACGAGGGACCTTTGACACCTATCTAGAAAGCATTGATCCAGACCCTATGTTTTTCATTAGCAAGGAAGGAAAAGTTGCCGGGGGTTTTGATGTGGTTCTAGGAAGTAAAGCACTAGCACGTGGATGGACTAAACATCTATTGAGGAGATTTGGAGGCACATCAAAAGAAACCAACAGTGTAGTGGGTAGAAAAGATGGCGAAGACCTTACGAGGCTCACAATTTCATATAGAAAACCTGCTTTTAATTTGAGAGATGTAATACGTAGGCAGGGCAGATATTGGCTAATTTTCGCATGGCAAAAAGATGGCGCAGTAATATCCTCAATCGATAGACAAGAACGAACTGGTTTGACATGGAGAGACTTGGAGAAAACTTCAGTAGAGAGTGAGGCAAAAGATCATTTGGAAGTCGAGATTCTAAAACGTGATTCCTCGGCTGCAGATTTTATGGATCCAAATGATTGGAAAGTTAGAACAGTATCACTTCCCTACGATGATGACGGTTCTCAAGCCACACTTCACATCGCTTTGATAGCAGATGAATGGGTCGCTCTGCCCGGAATGAACGGGGGTGAGGTCAATGAGTGATTTAGACATTACAGGTTTGATATCTAAACTCGATACTGAAGATATGCTTGGTTACCTTAGAAATTTCCCTAACGATTTTTCTCGGCAAATGGAAATTTCTGAAGAGAAAGGGCGAACGCCGGATTCGGCTTTATGTCTCGGAATGGGGGGGTCAGCCGCTGCAGGTGATTTCCTAGCATCTCTAGCAGATTCATGTGGCACTGTTAAAGTCAATACTTGGCGTAATTATGGGCTACCAAACTGGATAGGAGATGGAGATTTACTGATTTCAACTTCATACTCAGGAAATACTGAAGAAACCCTAGATTCTACATCTAAAGGTGTAGAAAAGGGAATTGAATCTGTAGTCATTTCCAGTGGAGGGTTACTTTCTGATTTTGACAAACATGTGCAAGTACCGAGTGGCCAGCCACCTAGATCGGCCTTCGGACACCTCTTTGGTGCCCTATTGCGAATTGCTGTATCCAGAGGAATTATTCCTACTGAAGAAACTGAATCTTTGACAAATCGATTGCATGAAACAGTGAAAGAATTTGATTTTGAAAATAATCCTGAAAGCCCAACTATATCAATTGCAAAAACTCTGCTACAAAGAGAAATAGGAATCGTAGCAGCTCCAGAACTAAATTGTGCTGGAATTCGTTTTGTAAATCAACTAAATGAGAATAGCGGGGTTTTCGCTCGTTCAAATCCTTTACCAGAGATGAACCACAACGAAATAATTGCTTGGACTGATGAAGAGGCGAGTGAAAATCAGGCACTGATTTTCCTTACGTGGAGTGGAATGAACGAACGTGTTTCCAAGAGAATAGATTGGATGATGGATTCAGTTGAAGTCGAAGTCGCTTGGCAACTTCATTGTGAAGGAGAATCGTTGCTTGAAGCAATGCTATATTCCTGCGTTGCAATGGATTGGATATCCTGTGCAATTGCAATCTTGCGAGGAAAGGACCCGAGTGCCATTGGAGCAATTCAGGATCTAAAGACCTACCTTTCTCAGTAAAGGGGGCCAAGGACTGCCCGGGGATCAGGATAGTCTCTGAGGGCTTGCTCCCTATCTTCAAATGAAACAACTCCTGGAAGGTCGTGTGTTTCAGGTCTAATCAATGATAGTTGAAAATGTAGATGTGGCTCCCATCCTCCGTTCTCATCTTTATTTCCAAACCAACCAATTACGTCTCCCGCGTTGAACTTTTGACCAATACTTTTCCCTTCCAACGATTTGGCACTTAGATGGCCGAATAGTGCCCAAACATCAACACCATCAATTGTTTGCTTTGTGATAATGACATTTCCATAATCACCATCCTCAGGATTATATCCAAAGCACGAGATTTCACAATCTGTAAATGCCATACAAGGAGTTCCAACTGGACCACCTATATCGATTCCCATGTGAATGAATCTACCACCTTCAAAAAGTTCGGTTTCGTACAAACCTTTCCGAACTTCATTGTATTTACCGACAGCAAATTCGCAAGAATGTGATGGTACTTCGCCGCTTGTTAAATCTAGAATATCATATTCATCGGGTAAGAGTACCACATGATGAAATTGAAAATTCGCCCATTGTATATCGGCTCCATCCATGACACTTCGACTACGCATCATCACTTCAATCCGGTGGAGGGTTGATTCGCATCACTTGAAGAGTGATGCGCCTTGCCCCACCTCATGGAGGGTGACCTGCCGATAGTGATTTGGCACATATTTGCGGGTTCCGCATTGATATTTGGAGTGGGATTTTTCCCAGCACTATTCATCATTAGAATCCTAGATCCACTTGCAGACACATTTCGAAAATTAATGTTGATTCCGGCAATTTCTTTATTGGTTACATTTGGTGTTTCGGGTTGGATGGTAGTCCTTAGTAGCAAATTTAACCTCAATTTGCTATTATTGATTTTGATAATTGTCAACTGTGCTGCCGTTGCAGCAATGTGGCAAAAGGACGTGGTTCGAGTTAGGAAACTAACACAATGGGAATTATTGGAAGAGCATTCAGACTTAGTTGAATCAGAAGGGAAAATGACGACAGAGAGTGAAATAAAAACTACTAACAAGAACACCACAGAATTAGAAGATGATGTTGAGGAGAAAAGGAAACGCTCTGAAGAGTTACGAGAATCTCGTTCATCTTGGTTGCCATTCGCCCTTACTGCTGCTGCCCTGCTTTCCTTGTTACCATTACTTTTGTTTGAGTATCCAAATGGTGTTGATTGGATTGGCTTTTCCACTTTAACTCATAGATTAGCAACTACTGGAGATTTATCTTTGCCTGCAATTTCGGAAGGCCAGTGGACTTATCCTCCAGCCTTCCCTGCCGTTGCGGCAATGTTGGAATCCACTTTAGGAATGACTCCGGCTAGTGCTGTTCATCTAGTTGGACAACTATCTGTTTTGGCCCTTTTATGGGGTATAGCAGGGGCATCTGACAGATGGGGCTCTAGTGGCCCGACACTTGTAGCATTGGCGCTTGCTCCAGCACTTTTTGTAAAGGCACATGATTCTGGATACCCAACTGTTGCTAGCCAATTAGGGTTAGTCATCGGACTTCTCGTACTAATCAGACCAATGGTTGAGAGAAAAAGAGGGCAAGATATCGTGTTTGCCATCTGTGTGATTAGCACAGGAGCAATTCATCCAACTGGAGCCCTATATCTAGGGACGCTGCTAGCTGCATATCTTATTGTTAATCGATTTGGTGCAAGGTCCCAAATTGCTGTAAGCAGATTAGCTATGACCTCAACAGTGGTACTCTGTATTGCTGCATATATTGTCTTGGTAACCTTTGCACCACGCCTGTTATCTGAACCGATAATTTCTGAATATGGATGGCAAGGTGGATTTAGCCTTCTTCTATTCAATGGCCCCTTGCTAGTTGGTCTTGCAATATGGTCAATTTATCGTGGAAGGAACACAATGGAAATACTGTTACTTGCAATTTGGGTGACAATCAACTGGATTTTTTCACTCGTCCATCTACTGAATGGGATAATTGCTTTCTCGTTTCTTACACTACTCTCCTATGTTCTTTACAGCATGGCACTCCATGCATTCCATATCCCATTAGCAATAATTGTTGGAATCTTACTTTCAAATAGAGTTAAACTAACTCCAAGAGAGAAGCCCATTTCGGTTGATCAAGCGGGTGAAGAGCTTGTTCAAGAAATGTTACAAGCCAGCAGACAAATTTCCGCCTCTGAAATTGCAGATAGCGCTACAGAGGCTATCGAATCAAACTCTGAAAAAATGTGGTTACCTATGGAAATACCCGAACCTGTCGACAAACGTTGGCTTGTAGCAACATTCCTAATTGTGATTTTTCAGTTGAGCATTGCAAATGGAATGCTAATTGAACTTTCAAATCATGAGGAACTACGACCACAGACAAATGGAGATAGGAAACTAATGTCTACACTTTCTCTTCCTGAAGGATCTGTTCTTTTCACTGAGGATGGACATTGGGGGAATCCATATGACCTGTCGCCAGAAATAGGAATTACAACTTTTCCGACACTCGGATTAGTTGATGTTCAAGAGAATAACCAAGGTAAAGCAAGATCTGCAATTTTACAAGACGATATTTCAGCACTACAGGAAATTGGAGTAACACATGCACTTACTAGCCCAATTGGTACTTTTGGACCAGTGCTAGCCGAATCTCCTTATTGGCAACTGATGAACGATATCGATGGCAGTAGATTATGGGAATTGAATCAAATTCCTACAATGCAATCGACTGTGAATAGTCACTTCCTCTATCCAAACGAAGAAGATTGCAATGACGGTTGTGAATGGCGGCCCGACCCCTGGTGGATGGTTGATGCCGACCAACTGACAAATCGCCCAGATTCTCAACCGTTTATTTGCGAAGGAAGTATCGATTTTACGGTGCCACTAGACCGAAGTAGTAGAGATCAAACCGTGAAAATCAATGTCATGATAGATGCACCTGCGGGCTTAATTGTTGATGTCTATTCAGTTGACGGAATAGAAATTGAAGGTAGGCAATTTACCACAAATGGTGGTTGGCAGCAATTGTCTTTGATTACAAAAACCACCCTAGCCGACAATCTAAGTGTAGAAATTGTAGTATCAGGTGGGGGTGACAGTTGGATTAACCCATTAGGGATAACTGGGAGAGGAGACAAACTGTTTGACTACGATGGAATTAGAATTCATTGGGTTGAGTTGAGACCGATGGTTGCATGAAGGAGTGGGAGTCATGAGTGATACAATGAAGACACTGACCATCCTCCTTCCCGCTAGAAACGAGGTGAATGGGCTAGGGGTGGTCGTTGACATGATTCCTGAAGATGAATTACGAAAACTTGGATGGAATTATCGTGTAGTTCTGGTTGATGGTTACTCAACTGATGGAACAGTAAATCTTGCAAAAAAACTTGGGATTACGGTATATGATCAAAGAGGTGGTTTGGGTAAAGGAATGGGATTACGTCAGGCATTTGAACACTACCTAGAGAGTGGCGATGATGCATTGGTAATGTTAGACCCTGATGGAACATACAACCCCAAGGATATGCCTCGTCTATTACAGCACATGGAGCAAGGAGAGTACGACGTTGTCATTGGATCACGATTACGTGGGAAAATGGACGATGGAGCAATGGGGCGAGTGAATTATGTTGGAAATCACATTTTGACTTGGTCTGCAGTAGCCCTATATCGAAAATTTATCAGTGATTTATGCACAGGTTTCTGGGTGTTTAGAAGAGAAGCAATTGCAAAAATGGAACTCAATTCCATTTCTTTTGAAATAGAAGCTGAAATGTATACTGCTTGTTGCCACAACAAAATGAAAATCGGAGAGGTCCCAATCAGATATCATACTAGAATAGGAACTGCAAAATTAGGTAGTATACATGATGGAGTTAGAATTTTCAGGAAATTGTTTGTTAGAAGGTTTTTCAGACGTCCTGTGAATTAGAGATTAAGTCTGAAAGGCCTTCGGTTAGGGAAATCATTGGACTCCAATCAAACATATCTTGGAGTTTTGAACAATCACCACTACTGTGCTTTATATCTCCGGCCCTTTCATCTTCATAACGACATTCTAAACTACCTTCTATGCTCTCATCAATTACTTTAACGACCTGATTAAGTGTTACTGGTTTGCCTGTACAAATGTTGAATGCTTCGCCATGTGCGGGAGACATTGTTCCTAGTTCAAGCAAAGATTCTGCACAAGCAATTAGTGCTGAAATAACGTCTGAAACATGTATAAAATCCCTAGTTTGTTCGCCATCACCAAAAATAGTGAGAGGTCTATTAGTGGTGGCCCGATCGATGAAAATTGAGAGGACACCACTATACTGCGAAGATGGATCTTGACCTTGGCCGAAGACATTGAAGAAGCGTAGAGCTGTTGCAGGATTTGAACCAACCCCGAGGGAACGAATAGCAGAATCAACGGCTGCTTTTTGGTCACCATAATGCCCCAATGGTTTGATTGGATGGGTTTCGTTAATGGGGATGCTAACGGGCTCACCATAAATTGCTGCACTGCTGGCAAAAATTACTGGGCAGCCGGCATCTAGAATGATGTCAAGGCTTGCTTGCCGATTTACTAAATCTGAGTGCCTCGGGTCATCCTCACAGAGAGGGACGGAAGCGATTGCAGCTAAATGAAAGACTACGTCAGCATCATTCAATAATGATTCACGGATTTCTGGGTTGGTAATGCATCCTTCAATGAAATTAGCCCCAGGTGGAACTTTGGTAGAATCGCCAGATGAACAGTCATCTAATACAGTCACATTTGCACCTAGTTGAAGGACTTTAGAAGATAGATGCGAGCCTATAAATCCTGCTCCACCAGTAACCAAAACCCGCTTGGGTGACCAATCCATCGTAGTCATGGAGGGGTTGTTGGCTTTAGGACTTCACTCTTCTTCCGCTTCAACTATGACCATATCAATTGGTAATATAGCACTTTCATTCATTTTTGCCTCGTCAGCAAGTTGGCTTACCTTTTTATCTGCGCGCAAATCCTTTCCTGTTTTCGCGCCCAATTCACTTAACATTTCAGTTTGCCTAATTACGTTACCATCCCCACTAACCAATCTTGTACGTGCAGTATCGAAGGCATCTTGCGCCTGATTTATCTCAAAACCGATTTGGGTAAATGATTCCAAGAATCCAACGACCTTATCGTGAAGAGCACCTGCCCTTTTCACGAGTTCAACTTGGTTCTGAGTTTGATTCTCTCGCTTCCATAACTCTTGAATTAGCATTAGTACAAGCATGAGAGATGTTCCACTAACCACCTTAACTCTACGATCTCCCAACAAATCTTCGTAGAGGCTCGGATCTGCCCTCATCGCCTCAATGAAAGCACCCTCGAGAGGCACAACCATTAGCACAAAGTCGAGGGTTCTGATACTTTCCATATGCTCATAATTTTTTGAGGCCAATCCCGATGCATGTTTCCTAATTGATGCACA
>PBPH01000088.1 GCA_002725475.1 Methanobacteriota archaeon
GGATTGTCACCAAATCCATCACCATCTAAATCCGACCATTGTGACTGGTCTGAAATGAAAGCATCACCAATTTGATTCGTCCTTAACCCATCACCATTGATTGAAAAGGAATAATTGTCACCAAAACCATCGCCATCTGAATCAATCCATTGTTTGGGATCCAGGGGGAAAGTGTCGGCACCTTCAGATATCATCCAGCCATTATCAACGTCAGACCATCCGTCACCATCAGTATCGATGCAACCTAGCCGATCATTTGTTGAATTACCTGCCACGTTAGGGCAATCATCAGGATTATTTCCTGTTATATTATCGCCATATCCATCATTGTCATTATCGGACCATTGAGAATTATCAGAAGGGAATGAATCTCCAGAATCCATCCAACCATCGCCATCTGAATCAATGCATCCAATTTGAGGCCAAAGAGAGGTGCCAGACTCATTAACACAATCGTCCTCATTATTGTAATATCCATCCCCATCATCATCTAATTGATGTTGGCCACAACCATTTCCATCAACCACAACCCCTTGCCAAGTATTTGGACAATAATCATCACCATCCCATACCCCATCGCCATCTGAGTCTGGCAAAAGATGGGTCGCATCTACTCCAATCCTATCCCAAGCTTGAACTCTTGCCAATACGCTAAGACGAACAAAACCCATAGAATCCCATTCATCTTGACCATCATCGGTTAACAACCAATCTAACAATGAAAATTTATCATCTAATTCAGAATAATCAATAATGAATTTGTAATCTAATTGGGCAGGATAGACGCCCTCAGAACTATTTTGGTATGATGGAGAGACCGAAATCCCCCCAGCTGCAATATGGTCCTTTGCGCTATGAGTCCAATTATCAGCAATGGGTACTTCCCATATATTCGAATTATTTTCAACAACCCTCATCTCAGTAAAACCAATTGCCTCGTCATTCTGCTCTACAGCATAAATAATGTCAGATCTCAATTCCTCCTGGAAGCGGTATCGAGCACCTGAACTGAAAAAGAAATTTTCATCAAATTGGCATCCGCCGCAAGTCCAAAGTTGCTCGGCCATCATTGGTACTGAACGGTTATCCCAACGACCAAAAGTGTGAATTCCCTCATCTGGACACGATGGATCTAAATCAATCCATTCTTTCACCCCATTGCCATCATCATTGGGTGCAATACTCGTCAAATCCATACCAGGAGCCCAACCAGGCAATGTTAGAGTTGAAACACTTGCACCCGAGAGAAGCCAGCGCAGTTGACCCATGGAAAGCCCACCAATTGTTTTCAAACAAGCCTCTGATGACCCACCTGACTTAACGAAGAAAGATGCTGGCATTCTACCAACCGGAACCTCTAGTAATTGTTTGCTAGACGATGTACAATTTAACATTCCAGAAGATGAATAATTGGATACTGGTGCAGCGATATGATGGGCAGAGCTGAAATTAACACCAATCAAATTACCACCATTGCTATTGCATAAATCCTGAGTCATTTGGAGATTTGTCGAGTTATACTGTGCAAGCGGCCTTCCATCGCCAATCCAGTTACTTCTCCATCTATTTTCCATTAACTGAGCAGTTACATCACCCCTCAACTGCAAGAAACCTTCGGGCAAAATGTAAACTGTTGTCCTTCCACGATACTGCCCAATTCCAATTTTTGTGCTATCTGGAGACCATTCTATGGCTCTAACTCCACGGTTGTTATTGCTGCTACCAAAATTTCCAAACTTCGCTACCTCTGTATAATTCGAAAGATTTGCTACGTTATCAGGACTAAGATAGATTCGAGCTTCATCGTCCCTGCCACCAACAACGAAAAATGCACCATTTGGTGAGAAGGAAATAGAGTATACATCTCGACTGCTATCCGTGAAGCCCGCCACATGTGAAGCATCTGTCACATTGTATATATTCACTTTATTATCAAAACCACCAGTCAGCAGCCAACGACCATCTGGACTGAATGTTGTGGCTAGTGCGTAGTCATCAGTATGGTTGTCAAAATCCATATATTTTGTACCATTATTAGTCCAGAATACTTTCAACTCCCCTCCCGCTGCCAAACCCGCGATTAAACGATCGTCCGGACTTGCATCAATACTCCATACAGTATCACCGGGATCAAATGAATAATTCCTAACCATGGACCAGTTATTAGCAGAGAATTGTCTTAGTTCCCCATCACCATCGCCGGTGAAAAGATAGGAACCGTTTGCTGACCATGTGACACTAGGGACGTCATCTGTGTGTGATGAGCTAAGATTTGCTAAGACGGTAGCAGATTTATTTATCCAATTCATCTGTAATACGACAATTTGTGATATTCCCTTATTATCGTTAAAGTAAGCCCCTGCAGCAAGTAAAGAACCATCTGGAGAAAAGGCTAACGAACGAATATTCTCATCTGGAAAAGAATACAACGTGGAAATTGTCAAACCGTTAGCAGTGTAAAGCATCACATCGCTACCGCCGCCCCCTGCCAAATGAATAGAATCTGGAGCCCATGAAACTGCTCTGGCACTACCGTCACTAGCATACAGTGCCCTCATTGAGTCGTCCCAATCATTTAGTTGCGGGTTAGTAAAGTCTGGATCACCGTTCCCATCCAAATCAGGGCAACCAGAGTAACCATTGGTACTATTACCCCATGCAAAAGGACAGTCATCTAGAGAATCATCAATGCCGTCGTTGTCACCATCTAGTGCTGAAACAGCAGAAGAAAATAGGATGGTACTAGCAAGCAAAAGCGATGCCAAGAATATAGATGACCTGCCACCCCCCATAGATAGCCCTTTAATTCTCATCGTTTGATGTTTTTGATGACCTGATTTCCCTATCCCTTACTTTTTGAAGTATTGTTGCATCTGCTATTGCAACCTCATCTCCACTAATTGGAGGTGAGCCGATTGGACCATGGCTAGATGGCATTGATAGTTCTTCTATACCTAATTCTGTAATATCAATATTTGTTCCATCATCAAATAATTCAGGGTCCATGGGGGCTGAAATTGGTTGTTTATTACCGGCCATCCTTACGGAAATCATTTTCCTTACTAAATGTAACAAAACTAACAATGAAATAACCAAAATGATGTTAATTATTGAACCCGGTGTTGCTGCTTTAGTAGATAGTGAAGATGTTTGAGATGATAACATCTCATCAATAAATACGGTTTGCATATTTCCTGCAGCATCGCTAACGACTAGTTCAGCAGTCCATTTACCTGGCTGACCACTTTCATCAAAAATAATGTTGATTGAATCTGAATCTGGTACGCCACCAATTTTAGAATCAATCAAAACGCCATTTCTTTCAACAGATATTTTCCAATGTGTTGCATCTGGATCCAAGAAGTTTGCCATTAATTCAAGATGACATGATGCTGATGGTTCTGGATTAAATATAGTTGCAACGGGTTCCAAATCACAACTTGGATTTATCCATTGTAAAGTCGCCCTAGGTGCTTGCCTATCTACATTAATTTGAATATCTATTATTGCAATATTTCCTGCATAATCAATGCTAGAAACTGAAATCATTTGTATTCCTGTTTTATTAGCAAGATTGACAATTATCGAATAATTCCCTCCATCATCACAGATACTAGAATATGATTCGTGTGAAAGTTTTAGTGATACAGATAATCCATGATCACACACCCCGCTAACCACCCACTCATTTAGGGCTGTATGCGTCCCATCTAGGGGTGATGAAATAGTCAGATTAGGAGGTCTAGTATCTAAAACAACATCTAGCTCAAATAAGAACATTCTTTCTAGTGCTTCAACCTCAAATCTAATCAAATTATCACCTTCATTTAGATTAATTGGGACAATTAATTCACCACTCGAAAGTTCAGAACCATTTTGGATCACCCAATTTACACCATCCCAAATTTGTGATGACCAGCCTTGTGATGGACCAATATGGAGGTTAGCAAATACAGTATTTGTATTTACAATACCATGGTTCCAATCAGCAGTTAATGAAGGAGTATATGAATCTGGATCGAGATAAACATCAATGCAATTTGTTGCTATGTTTGGATTTGGGCCTAATGATAAATCAGTGGCCAAAAGACAAAACTCATGCCAACCTGTTTGATCTAATGAAATTATTTTGTTGTGATATAAATCGCCTGCTGAAAAATTTGCAACTAAAGAACCATCTAGAATCAATGAAGTGATTGCCAATTCAGATAGATTCCAACTCAGTTCAATATTGTGATTAGTGATTGATGAGTTATCTAATGGCCAATCCCAGATTATTTCCGGAGGGATTCTGTCAATTATCATTGAGAAGTTCTCAGCACCCCAATTTCCTGCCCAATCAAGAGTTTCAACGTATATTTGCCAATCACCATCAGGTATTTCTGAATGATTAATATCTAAAGAAAATGGAATGTGAATGTCGGGGGGTGGCGAAGGAACACCTATTCTGTAATGATTTGAATAATTATTTCCCCAAGGGGGGTTATCTTTAATTTTACATGAACTTGTCCATTCTAATCCCATTTCATCAATTAAGTAAACACATACTTGCTTTGTGTCAAAAATAGTATCTATGTTAATTATTAAAGGAGATGACTTTGCATTCAAACTATCAGGCGGTAAATAATCATCTAAATACCAATCCCCATTATCAGAATGACCTTCAAAGCCACGGTAAATTATCTGTTTCTCGACGCCATAATTACTAGCCCCCCATTCATCGAAAACAATATCAAAATTGGCGTTGTTCCAGTTTCCGGCCAAATCTTTAGCTACAATATTGAATACGTTCAAATCAATCCAATTCCAAGATGATGAGTTGGAAGGATCACCATTGACATTTGCCCAATAAGTAGGATGTAGTTCTAATTGAGTTTCTGCGAAACCTGTATCATTGGTCTGAAGAATAGAACCATTCAACCATAATTGCACATTAGGTTCTGTTTGAATTTGAATTGGAATTACTGATTTGTTTGAAAAGAATTCCCAATTATGAATTACAATAGGTGGTGATATATTATCAAACTCGACCATCAAATTAGAGCTATTAAACCTCCCAGAAACATCAGTCAATAATGCCGAAAAAATACTCCAACCATTGTTTTCTGGTAGAGTGAGATTTAGCCATGCAGAACGTAGAACAACATCCAATACAGGTGCAGATGAATTCATTATTTGTGATGGTACAAAACTCCATGAATCAGTGATTAGAAGTTGATCGATGGAAACACCATCTTCTTCTGGCCAAATATTCAATGTGTAACGCCCAGGAGAGGAAATATCAAATTGTAACTGAGTTGCTTGTGCGCCATCCCAAGCCATATTTGACCACTCCCAACTACCATAATTTGTAGTATGTAACCCCCCACCATTAGTTAGTGGCGTTTGATCAAGCCCAATATGAACCGAGTTGCCATTTTCATCAGTACCATTCATTCGTAACCATAAATAGTAGGTCCCGTTACTATCAAAATCTATAGAGTAGTCCATTCGGGGCCCTTCCCCCGCACTATTTGCAAACCATCCAATATCATTATCAGTCATTAAATATGTATTTCCACCTGCTGAACTGCTTGTCACTTCTACCCATTCAGGTGCCATTGATGAATTAGCAACAACCATGGAGGTTGGTTCTTCAGTTTCAATAGTAATTGAACCATTATTAATGAAATAATGTGTCCCTTTGGAATCATTTCCAAATTCATTCCAATGTTGCCATGAATATGCATAATCAATTGCTTGACCGTTCTTTTCCGAAATTCCCTCAAGTGTAAAAGAAGTGTTTTGCCAATCTAGATTAGATGAAGAATTAACTTTAAGATCTGAAAGGTTGAACCCACTACCAAAATCATGTGCTGAAAGTGTAATGGGAATTGAATTATTCGTCCTCGTGTTATTCATTGGAGTTTCGAACTCCAACATTGGTGGCAATTCATTTAGGATGTAGTCATAGTCCAATCTAATTGAACCGCCAGATGCTAAATTGACAACAACAAAACCTTGCCAAATACCTGCTTTTTCTGGCATTAGATAACTAATATTGACATCATAAGCACTTATTGGCAATGTACCCCCTAAAGCACTACTACCGTTTGGAAAACGGTTTATAATCTCTGAATTGTTCAATTGAGATACATTGTTGATTGTTAGAGAATCGCCTGCAATTATAGTCTGCTTTAACCAAAATGATGCTGTGCCATTAGGCACATCAAATCCATGAACAACAGCCCACCAAGTGCCATCATCCGGGTTCTCCACAGTGACATCTTCATCAGAATTCCAATTCCCGCTGGCGGCAACCTGCTCACTACCCCAATTTATGTTCCCATTTCCATTTTTATCTCTATAAAGAGCTAAGTCCAGATCAGTTCTTGGAGATAATGAGTCAATTTCAATCCTCAACATTTCAGCGTTTTCTACTTCAAAACGATGAATATATCCTGATGATGACCAATCTCCCGGATTATCTTGTGTGGCTGTTTCACTAGGATTGAGAATTGGTTGTGTCCAACCAAATCCTTCGACAGATGAAACATCAAGCGGAAGAGTGGCCCCAATAGTAACTAATTGACCCCCCTCTGAATCTGCCCAATCATTTACTGTCCTAGACAATGTCCCGTTGATTGAATTCACCAATCCCACACTAATATTAATTGGGTTATCATTTGTATTTACTCCATGAGATGCAGAATGGAGCATCATTTGTTTCATACCAGATGTGGCTTCAGCGACTAGAACCTCATGGCTACTAGAAGTAGATGTTTCCCATGCATATTTTCCAGAACCTGAATCCATATTCTTAGAAGAAACCTCAGGAATTAGATTGTATTGACCATATGCGAGAGGATCTTCAATGAAGTAAGGGTGTCCATACTCTGACATCCAATGCACATCCACATCAGTCAAATTATTGTCTGGCCAATCCACATCAATTACAATAGCCCCGTCGCCTGAAAGGTTGTATGGCCAATCGAATGTCAAGAATTTCCAATCTCCTGATTCTGACCTCCAACCCCACCTTTGAGAACCTTGCAACCATGTTTCGGAATATAGGGATTGATTGGTAAGGTTGCCATCAAGAGGTTTTGGAAATAGATTAATTGGCCCTTCCGATGCTACATTGACTATTACAGGTAAATTCCACTCATGAGATGAATTATTCGATTGAAACTGGAATCGAATTTGCTCTTGCCTCAAACCCGGAATTGCATCAGTGGGCACTGACACTCTACAATTCACATTAAATGAACCATTGGCTGGAATTGTTGCATTACCATTACAAGGTGAAAGCCATGTAGAAAAATTCTCCGGGCCGAAACCAGTCCAATCAATTTCGATCGGAATGGGATCCATTAAATTGGTGCGTACATTCTTCCGATAGACCCCTATTAGAATACCATCACCTTGACGATCAATTGGGAGACCTAATCTAGTTTCGACTTGACCCGAGGTGTAGGTGTGCTTAGTCACCATTGAATATTCGCTACTAGCTTCCATTTCACCAGAATCTACTAGAGAATTATTGTTGAGATCAGACCACCATTTTCCATCACCGTCATCATCATGCCACCTCATTAATTCAATATGTACTTGATTCTCTTCCGCAAGGTCTTGGTTTTTGTCAAATCCACCTCCCGCAAGTGCGGCACGGGCGCGAATCAAACTAGTACCATTTGGCAATGAATAATTCATGTCATTTTTGATATATACTGGAATCAATATATCGGGCCTGTTACCTTGATGGCCATCCCACCCTAGGGATGTAGAAGAGTTCCAAATTTGGGTATGATGTATTGTTGGTTTCATTGTATTACCCCCCCATGTTACTGTTACTGGTTCGTCTCCTGTTCCGTTGATTGTGAAATTCTCCCAACTAATCTGTCCTGGCAACATTATGTTTGCATTAGCCTCCCTATGAGTGCCATGATTTGTCCCTGCCATCCAATACGCTGGCTCAACCCGAACTGATCCATTCACGCCCTGAATTGACTTTACTGCTCGGCTTACGTTAAACCAACCACCCCCCTGAACTAAAGGATCATAACCACGGTCATCAGCAGTAGACATCAACAAATTACGTACTGTTTGAGAGTCTGGCCAAACCCCATACTCCTGCATCCAAGCATCGTAAATTAGAGCGACTAAACCTGCTGCAACAGGTGTGGCCAATGAAGTACCTGCCCAAGTAGTAGTGGCCTGATTAGCGTTATTTACTTCATTTAGGGTCACATCCCCTGTTGCCGACCATCCGACTGCAACAATATCAGGGTCAAGGCGACTAACTGAATTGGGGCCCCTATTTGACCATGCAGCAGAATCGCCCCATGTACCACCATGTGATTGACCTATTTGTGAAGAAAATGCACCAACTGAAATGACACCATGCGCGCCTCCCGGAGATACTGCTGTACCATAGCCAGGGCCTCCATTACCCATAGCCACTAGAAATGACGTTTCTGGCGAATGAACGCGTGTTAGCCAGTCAAGATATATCGACATTTGATCAGTCCCATCATTATGAACATTAGACCATCCAAATGAGAATGAACCAATTTGGGCCTCGTCACCACTACCTGTTTGCCCATCATAACCTTCAGCTAGGAACCTCCAAGCATCTAGAAATGAACCGCCCCCATAGAAATCAGCCACTGATATTAATTCTGATTCGGGAGCCATACCCTTTACTTTTCCATTATTTACAATAGCCTGTGCAGCAACTGCAGATGCACAAAGGGTTCCATGGTTCCCACCAGGGTCATTTCTATCATTGATCATGAATAATGTAAGATTTCCAGCAGAAGCAATCCTATTTTGATAACCAGCTCTAGATGAATATGAAGAGGTATATGGGACCCCATTTACCCCATCGCTAATCCAATATAAAAGTCCGGCAGAAATATCCCATAGGCCATCATTATTGGTATCCAAACCAGCTGTCTCTTCACCACGACGCATTGCAACCTCGTCTCCAAAATCACCATCACGATCAAGATCAACATATACGGTTTCATAAACCCCTGAAATGAAATCATCTACAACCAATACATCTACCTCACCACCTACCTTAGAAACTAATTTAGAATCCGGATGCAATCCATGATGATAAGTTCCAGAAATTGATTGATTAATTCCACTAATATTGAAACCATTGTTATCCAAAAAACCATCTGAATTATTATCATTATCTATGTTTGAAGTGTCCGAATACCATGAGCCGCTATTTGCTGGATAAGCATCCCCATCCCGCAACCAAA
>PBPH01000089.1 GCA_002725475.1 Methanobacteriota archaeon
CCCGATCCATTGCTCAGCCTAACGATGAAAATCCTGTCATCATTTTTCGTTGCTTGTGGCCTGTTTTGTTTGGCGTTACCCTTCATTCCATTATTGCTAGCATCCTCTAGGGCAGCATTGGAATAATTACTCATTTTCCGATCTTGGCCATTTTTTCTTCAATGCCTTGGATAACGTTTCATCCATTCTAGCATTCCACCAGTCAGCTCTTCTCCATACAGCATATCTGCCCCGAATGCCGCGCATATCAGCCCCCTCAAGTTTAGCATCTTGCATATTTGATAGCGAGAGTTTAGCTTTCTTGAATCGTGCTTGGCGCATATCAGCACCATCAAGAGCGGCTTTCATCAGGTTTGCTCCAACAAAAGATGCATTTCGCATATCTGCATTAGATAGATTTGCTCCCTCAAGATTTGCACCGTCGAAAATTGCGCGGCGTAAGTTAGCCCCTTCAAAATCAGCATCAGCAAGGTCTGCACCGATGAAAGATTGGAAGGAGAAGTCCTTTCGGACCTCTTCAGACAAGACTTCACTCCCTTGAGCGATTGTCAAGATGACTTCTTCCTTCAGTAGTAAGAACGCAATATCTATTCTTTTTTTCTCCACTGGCAGGGTATGTTATCATTCTTCTTTCAATTAATCGATTAAGGTAAAGACTTAGATTTCTTGGAGGATTAATTCCAGCATCAAGAAATAATTCCTCCAAAACACGTGGAGGTGAATCATGCACACCTTCTACCTCTCGAAGATATTGAATTGCGCCTAGAACCTGATCAGGCTTCCGATTTAAGTTATTATTATCACATAATGTTCTGAATGCAGCGCCACGTTCAGGTAGCCCCGATTCCTTCGCAGCTTTTCTAGCAGCTTCAATTGCGGATTCACGTGCATGTCGAATTAAGGAGATGGCAGCCGACCAATTTTCCTCTTGGATCTTTTTGGACATGATTACGTCAATTTCTTTCGCACTACCAGTCAAGTCAATATCCACATCACCCACCTTTACCATTACGCGATTCTGTACATCAATTGTCATCTCTCCATCAGACATCTTAACCCGCCTGCCAAGCGAAAGGTGAAGTTATTTTAATCGTTCCGTCTATAACTTTTTTATTATCTGCAATAAATGTCGTTTTTCGATGTTTTTTTAGCCTTTAGTGAAAAAAATCGATTAATAAATTACTAAGATTACTTTGTAGAAAGGCGAAAATGACTTGAAAGTAGTAGTATCGCGGCAATATGTCCGAGGGTCTTCCATGTCAAGGGTGAGAGTGAACATAATCCCATTTTTGGTCATAACGACACTTATGTTTTCATCACTATCTCCATTAATTCATGTTGCTAGTGCAACAGGACAAGGGAATATTACCATATTTTCAAATGGCACACCTACATCAACAGTAAATCTGAATGGTAGTTTGGCCAACTCATCTATTGGTGTAACACTCGAAAGAAATACAACTATTGAACATGCAACGTTTGAAATTTCATATGATTATGCACTCAATTCTCCATCTCCAGGCGAGGTAATTTTGGACATTGGTGATGATGGACAATATGAATGGGCTTGGAACTCTTTGGGCTATGGTGACTTTGGTAGGCAGACTATGTTCTCTACAGGGGCAAACAATAGTACTGCCCCAGTTAATTCTGCTGGAAATATTATTGGAGATATTTTAATGCCATCCAATGCGCAGGTTCATACTTCAGATATTGTTGTTGAATTATATCCAGATTATGGTGGCGGTTGGATTCCAACCGGAGAAATTGATTATCTAAATTCAGGAGACATAGATGGTGACAATTTATCTGAACCAGTATTTTTGCAACGAGGGCATAATTGGCCTAATGGGAGTAATAATACAGCAATAGGTGCAATCGACTGGTCTTCAAATAGTGGGCTTTCAGCAGTGCTTTGGACTCCAACTTGTGACGGAGCAGTATCTTTTGAATTAGGAGATTTTAATGGCGATAATTTCTCTGATGTGGCTGCATTTGATGGTTTCAATGAATCGGCTTGTTTGTTGATATCTCAATCTAATGGAACATGGGCATCAAACACGAACTTCTCTCTAGGGATGGGGGCATCTGCAATTGCTAGTGGTGATTTAGATGGTAATGGGGTTGCTGAATTAATATCTATTCACTCCAATGGTGAATTAAATCAATATGTGTATGACAACCAAAGTGGAGGTTTTATTGCTGCGGCCTCTACTATTGTTAGTAGTAATGGAACACCCTTCCCTGCGGAATTAGGTAGCGTAGTCATTGATGATTTTTGGGGAACTGGCGGCAATAACTTGGTTGTAACAGATATAATCGATGGACATGCCACCATGTGGAATATTTCTCAGGGTGGATGGAGTCAAGCAGCTCCAAGCACAGAATTTGATTGTATGAAAATCAATATCCAAACGCATGATTGGAATGGTGACGGTTTTCTTGATTTGATTGGTGATACTGAAGCCGCAGGTTCTGGAGGCACTTGTTCAGCAACTTTCAATGGCACCGGATGGATTACTAACATTACTAATTCAACTCAACTTGCTAATTATACTATAGGAGATTGGAGAGGTAATGGTGGTAGCGAACTTTTGAAGACAAATGTTGGGACTATCGATGGTAATGATTCAACATTCAATGGTTCCATAGAAATATTTTCATTTGGAGCGAATGGAAGTCTTCAAACAACCCCAATGTTGCTTTACCCTCACACAGCGCCACGTCAAATCATTCTCAGCGATCTAGATGGAGATGGTTTGGTAGAACACATTGTTTCAGCTGGAGAATCATCAAGAGGATTGTTCATTGCAGGATATCATACATTTTCATTCGATTTTGATATGGACAATAATTCAGATGGTAGCATGTCTGGTTACGCTGGTGACGGACAAAGTGGTGTTGATCCATTAATGTGGTTTGATATGCAGCAGAGTATAGCTTCATCATTAGCAACAAATTTACCAAATACTCCATTTCAGAATAATGTATTTGGCACCCGAATTTCAACGCTAAGGCCAGTTGCAACTTCTATCGGTGATGGAAACCTTACATTCAAAGAAATGAACATCACATACAGTTTCTCTGCCTCAGTAACTACAAACCCAACATCAGGTAACCTTTCCAATTCATTCAATTCATTAATGGAATGTTGTTCGGGTACATTCAATGTTCCTTTATCAATCAACTCATCATCCAATGGTGCATTAACACTTGATAATTTGTTATTGGGTTGGGTCGCGGGAATGAGCACCCAAGTTTTCAGGCCGGCTCCAATTATTGAATCACAATTTGTTTGGTGGGATGTATCTGAAAATCAACATGCCGTGGTTTTGTTTTGGGATGATTTAGCAATGAATGAGCTTGATTTTGATCATTATCAATTATTTAGATGGGTAAATGGGACTCCTCCCAATTTCAACTCACCAATCCAAAATTCAATCCATTCCAATATGACATTCGACAATGATAGTGTTTCAAATCAAACATGGGATTATGTTGTTCGAGCTGTTTATCACAATTATCTATTTTCTAATTATTCAGAAGTGGAAACTGTAGTGGTGCCACCACCAATTCCTCCCGATACAGAACCCCCCGAAGCAGTTGAGGTGCTCAATGCTAATGATGTTGAAGCTGATAATGGTGGAGCCATAAACCTCTCTTGGCCAACTAGTAATTCTACTGATATTGGTTGGTATGCATTATATTATGATACGAATCCATTTTCTTCAATTAGTGGTAACCAAACATTAGTTGCTAATTTTTCAGTTTATGATAATACAACATCAGTTATTTTCAATACATCAGAAGATGGATTGGAATACTATTTCGGTATTGTTTGCGGTGATCTTGCTGGTAATTTGAATTCAACAGTTACATTAGCCGGGCCAGTCTTTTCCATGAATAATTCAGTTCGTGAATCAAGCCTAATTTTTTCAGTAGAAACGAACAATTCTCAGAACAACAGTGCTGGTATTGTAGCCACAGCAGGTGTTCCGTTTTTCTTGAATGGAACATTAACTAGTTTGGGAGAGGGTGTTGCACATGCGAATTATTCAATTGTATTAGATTCTGGAAGTCCTTTGACATCCGTCACAATTAATGGAGTAACAGATTCTAATGGCTCATTCAGTCATGCGTGGAATGATTGGCTGGATTTTGAAACGGAATATGCTCCGTTAAAAGGCGACATCGATGCCACTGCAACGTTTTCTGGAGGCTCTTGGGGATTGGATAATCAGACCCTAACTGGATCAAACAACTCTCAGCAATTTTCAGCAATTACAGTTGCTACACTTTCAATTAACCCTAGTGTGTTACAACTAGATGCCGATGGTTTTGGTGTTGCTACGATTTCACTTCAAGCAGTCCATGCCGTTGAACAACCTCTTCTAACTGATGTAATTGTAAATTATCATATCGGAAATGAATCTAATCAAGCGGTTAGCGAAACAGGCAATCTTGCGATAGATAGCAATGGTGAGGCTACAAAATCAATCAATTATCCAATTGGCGGGGAATTCGATGCCTCAATACCAATACCCCCTCTTTGGTTATCTCTTAATTCTACAATAGTCAGGGCAACATTACTCCCACCACCATTACCCGATGAACCAACGCCTGACAACAATAACAGTACAGTTGGCCCAGGTCCTGATTTAGATTTGATAGATTTAGTATGGTCATGTGATCAAGAAATTTGGGAGGCAACAGAAAATGGTTCTTCAGTTGGTAAGGCTTGTACAATATCAAATCCAAATGAAGTATTGGTTCATGCTGAGATTTTAATCACATCTTTAGATGGAATTGAAATGATGTCGTTGCCCACTACAGCGACCATTTTCTCTAATGATAGTAAGAATGTCCAATTGTCTATCAAAGCCCTTGATGGAACAGAATCAGGAAATTATTCATTCGAAGTGGAGATTCTACTTTCTGCCGCAGGATTCAATTCAAGTTCATCTTCAGAAAGCGTTCCTTTCACTGTTATAGCCAAACAAGAAACTAATGGGGGTAATAATGTCATTAACAATCAACCAGCACCCTCGCCGAATCAAGAAAGTTCCAGTACATCTACAGTTGCACTTCTAGGAATTGTAGTATTACTTCTAGCATTTGTTGTGGCTGCAATTCTAGTTGTTCGAATGCTATCTAGAGAATCTGAAGATGATGAAGTTGATGAATATCTTGATGATTATGATGATTACGATTATGATGAATATGAAGAAGAATCTCCTCCACAACAAATGAAGCCATTATCGAGAGAGAGACCAATGGCTGTTCAAATGCAATCAGAGAGAGAATCAGAATATGAAGACGAATATTATGATGAAGAAGACGAATACTATGATGAAGAAGATTATACTGATTCAGAAAACTACCATGTAGACGAAGAAGGAGTAGAGTGGTGGAAGGACGAAATTGATGTCTGGTGGTATAGGTATCCTGATGAAGAGGAGTGGTCAGAATTTATTGAATAACCATTGGGTTTTTCATAGAGTACAAACTGAAGGTGATTAAATGGCTGAGACCAATGATAACCACAGCTTCCCATTAGTCCTGCACAAAGATGCTGATCCATCATCTACGGGTGGGGTAGCAATTTGTGGATTTTCAAATGTAGGAATGGTTGGAAGTATTGCTACAAGCCATATTGTCAAGGCTCTCGGAATGCAGCAGTTAGGAACTGTTATTGACTATAATTTTCCACCAGTTGCTCTGATTCAAAATGAGATACCACAACACCCTGTTAGGGTGTATCAGGGAGATGGAATTGGTGTATTCACTTCTGATTTACAATTTCCAGGACATACCGATGTAAAATTTGCCGAGACAGTACTTGAGTGGTTTAAGGAAGGTGGATTTGATCGCCTTTTCATAATCGATGGAATTGTAACAGGAGAACTTGGGGACAAAGAGGTTGGAGAGTTATTTGGAGTATCTTCCACAGAAGTTGGTAGAGAAAGATTGAGAAAAATCGATATCGATCCAGTCAAACAAGGAATTATTGCTGGAATTTCTGGATGGTTGCTTGCAGAAGGAGACAGAAGGGGTTACGATGTAACTGCTTTACTTGCTGAATGCAATCCTATGTATCCCGATGCAAGGGCAGCAGCGATTGCTACTGAGGCACTTAGCGATCTAGTTGATATCGAAATTCCATTGGATGAATTGCTTTCAGATGCTAGAAGAATTGAGGACAACGTCCGTCAAATGTTTGAGATGTCAAAGAATCTTCTTCCTCCACCAGATGCCGAATTTGAGGTTGATGAAGGTGACCCAATGATTGGCTAAATCCTCTAAAAAATAGAGAAATTAATGGGGCCCCGGGGTTATCCCAATCTGATTATTATTAACTTGCAACAACATGATATGTGTATGGTAGAAGAAAACCATTTGCAAAATTTGAAACGGAATAAAACAGCACCCAGAATGAAGGCTCTGCTGAGCGCCCTGTTGATCGTCCTCTCGGGCGTTACAGCAGTAGTTGCTCAGCAAACTTCCCTGACCAATATGGAGGATTCATCCCTCAATTCATCCGAAAATCAGAGAGAATTACAAGATGACAAGACAATGAAACACAAGGAGCCTCAAGAACCAATCTCATGGCCGCAATGGCAAAAAAATTCAACTGAACCAACCAAAAACGTTAGAGACACACTTCGTCCTATTATTGTATTAGTA
>PBPH01000090.1 GCA_002725475.1 Methanobacteriota archaeon
TAACTCGTATCCCTCGTAACCTCATCCCATGTCTTTCCGTCTGGAGTAACCACTAGATTGTGTTGTTCCATATTCCTGTCACCTCCTACCAACTCATGTAGGTATGGTGTTTCAAATGTCTGGTAGTGGAAACTTGTGTGGATTGGAGTAATAACCTCATAGCCATTACCACGAAAATATTTTGGGTTGTCGTCCACTGGGCCCAATTTAGATGTATAAGTACCAATATCTAAACTATGAATACCACCAAAATATCCGTTGCCTGTTGCAGTACTTTGATCTAATTCATTAGAAGAAGCACTACCAAAAAAAGTACCACCAGAAAAGTTAGTACCATCGTTAGTAAAATCTAATGTTGAACCTGAGCTAGTGTTAGCTTCATATCGATTAACAACACCAGACCCAAAGAACGGTAATTTTTGTAGATATCCATTTGTGTTACCGTAGGTGTAAAAACCTTCTGGATACATTGAAGACAAAGATAGGTTTGCTGAACCTCCATCAAAAAATACATCTCTTGATATGCTTAGTATTCTGGTTCCCTTACTTAATTTTTCCACACCAGCAGCACCTTGTATCACAAAATCTGCCATCAGCATATAGTCTGCCAGCACTACTGCATCCTCTGGGATTGGAGGCTTCTTGGGTTGGTGGATGTGCATTTCTGTAAAATACCCATAATTGTCTCCCACATCACCTAAACTAACACCATCAATAGTTGTTGTTGCTGTGTTTGAATTTGTTCTTGCAACTTTTAAAATATGAGTACCATAAGGCAAGTTTGCCAAAGTATCTTGATTTGTACCATTTGATATTATACTGTGGGATAAACCAGTCCCAATAAAAGTCATATAAAATAAATCAGTAGATTCTCCATTGTGACCACCCATTTCTGTGTTTGAATCTGTTCTTACATTATCACCAGATATACTGGTTAGTCCATCATCCATAACGTAGGCAATATCATTGTCTCCATCACCTACTAATGTACTTGCATCTTTATAATTAGCATTTCCATTAGCCGAACCATTCCCAAACTCTCTATACCAAAATGTTTTTGCAAGTTCTTCTTGTGAGTGGTCTATTGTTGTTGAGTGTAATGCAGGTTGATATTTGGTTGCCCAGTTATGTGTACCAGTTGGAACATTATGTCCACCAGTAACTCCACCTATAGCTGTTCCTGCAGGAGGCATCATATTAACAGAACATTTTAATGCTCCAGAAGAATTTACCCACCAAATAACTCTACCACCGTTTACTGGTCTAAAATATTCTCCACCAGATACCCATGCAGATAAACCTAATGAAGTTGCAGTATCTAATTCGGATGAATAATAAGTTGCACCAGTACCAGACCACCCTCCTGTAAGTTTTGCAGTATTTGTAGTTGAAGAATTTATTGTTACATCTGCACCAGTTTGTGATTGTGCAAATGGATTGTAGTGTGGTGTGCCGGAGACTGTGAACTTCTTTCCGTAACTGACTACATTCTGTGAGGGTATCTGTATATTGGATCGGTTAGAGGTGTCTTGGGCTATTAGTTCGACACAAAATAAAGAATGGCTTGAGGTATCATGATTAATTCTTAGTGTATGAATCCCTAAACTCTCTGATAGCCCTAAATTAATTACTGAACCATCATCTACATACCTATCATCAGCTAATGGAGTTGAAACAGTTGCTGTACCGAAATTTGAAGTTGTTTCAGAACCACCATCTACCTGTATTTCAAAATATCTGCCACTACTTGTATGCATTGATACATTAGCATCTATAAAGTATCCTATTATTTCTACATATTCACCAGCCGCATCAATACGAATATTACTGCCATTTGCACCATTTTCAGTTGTTACATCTCCTACTGCTCTTATCCATTCTCTACCATCTACTGAATAAACCTTTGACCCATGTGTTGCAGTCTCCTGTTCCAGTAATTGTAATGACTTAAACTTATGCCTCTGACTACCAAAATGAGCACCAATTCTAGGGTCTTTAATAGGCTTGCTTCCCTTGATGTCTGTGTAGTAGTACATCCTTCCGTCAGCATGAGTAGTACCATAAGTATAAGTAGAGCCATGACTTGTATCAATGTCAGTACCATCTAAGTCATTACCTTCAACCGCAGGATACAGCACACCTGGGATTATGTGTGGTAATACTTCACCAGCGTCTATACCAGTTATATAATCTATACCACTTGCTATATCTCTTGCTCGTGTCATGTGTTACTCCGTTGGTTTTGGATTGTCATCTTTTACTTTTTTTATTTCTGTTTCCATATCTGAGGGGAATACTCTTGTCATTTTTCTCCTTTATCCATGATCAACACCTGTAAAATTACCAATTACATGCTGTGTACTTCCAAGACCCTCATTGTAAAAAACTGTAATTTCACCATTTGTAGCAAATTCAACACCCTGTTGATCATACTGACCTGTACCATAATACCCATTTGCGAATCCACAAACTAAATTTTGTTTAGGTAATTTAATGTCGCTAGCCGAAAGGGTTTTAATTACTGAACTTCCTGTTCCACTTGAAACGTTTGTTTTGTAAATACAAAGATGAATAGAATATAATTTTCCATATCTTTGTATTCTTAAACCACTTTCTCCACCTCTATCACTTTGTGTATTCCATTGCCATTCTATCCAAGTATTAGAGAAAGATGTTGTATGATATTCTTCTTCGTTTGACCCAATAATTCCTGACTTTGATCCTGCTTCTCCAATGATTCCTGACATGAGCTAACTCCTATGCGTTTGCGTTGTTCTGGTCAATGAAGGTACAAGTTACTTCATAAGTTGTATTTGCACTATCAGTATAAAAATATAACTTTTGAGAACCAGTGGGGAAAGTTCCTGTATTACCTTGATCTGCAATCGCATTTTGTTTAGCTATAGTATCAATATTTGCTGTAGTATCCACTGGTTCATAACCCATAAAACTGAATTTATCATTCCAGACAAAGGTATCCCCATTAGCACAAGTTACCTGAGCAAGATGAATGTATTGTGCTGTTGTTCCCCCTTTACTATCATATCCAAATAGTGAAAAATAACCTTTCTCTGTTCCAGACCTTGCAGTACACCTAAATATTACACTTAATACTGTGTAAATATGATGTTGTTCACCAACAATCAAATTTTGGACAGTATTATTAACTCCTTTGAACATCGATGTCCGAATTATCTCTGTCCCTGCTCCTCTAGCTATAGCCATACTATCCTCCTAATACCCAAGATTGGTGTAAAGTTTTCATAAATGCTTCCTTTTTAAGTGTTAATTTATCGTTAATAGTTATGCCTGTACCATCAGCAGATATAGAATCTAGGGCTATTGAGCCTACGTTGGTTATATTATTATCACCGAAACTTACATTCCCTGAGAAGCTTCCTCCTGTTGCTGGTACTGCATCACTTGAACTAAACGTATGCTGTGCCTCGATAATTACGACATCGTCCTGAGATAGAGCCGCAAGACCTGTGATTGAATTACCTGTGGTTGCAGTGAAGTCTGAGTCATGTAAGCGTACACCATTCAAATAGACTGCTACCCAACCAACAGTATAATTAATTGTCTTCCCACTGGTATCAGTGGTGATTGCTGTTTCACCACCAGATGTGGATGTGTAGTAGTATGTCTCTACTCTACCTCTACTTAAATCGTTTCCTATGTACATATTTATCCTTTAGGATTATCGTCTTTAACCTTGTATCTCCATAACTGTTACTGATGCATGACCCGAAAAAGCAGCATGATTTGACAAAAGTTCATAAGTTTCTGATTGTTGGGATTTTAAAAAAGGCCGTATTTTCATTGTTGAAGTTGTTGGGACAGAACAATATACCATGCTATTAATGGGGAAAATGTCAGTACCATTGGCATGATATAAATTATAAGGGCTAATTATATACTGTCCATTTGAATCTGAACCAGTAGTTCCGGGTAATCCTCCATAACTCGAATAATTATCTGTTGATTGAACAACACCAAGATGAAAACCTCCACTATTAGTTCCAGTATAACAATCTGGAATATGGACATCTACTCTTAAGAAATTACTCGTACTTGAACAAGTAATTTCCACTTCTAAATCTGTCCCAAATGGTGTAGTAGTTGATTGTGTTACATCAACTGTCCCTCCATCATCTTTAGCATTATATCTATCCCCTCTACATTGAATAATATGTCCAGCAGGAAATGTCCCTGAAGTTATTGTCCCAAGTTTTAAAGCACCACCATCACCAATCTCAATAGCATAGTCACTGCCAGACTGATCCTGACCCTGTATTAAAGTTTTATTGCCTGTTCCTGCGGCACTCTTGATTATAAAATCTGCCATAGTTATCCTTTCGGGTATTTATCCTTAGTTTTCTTAATTACTGCTTTCCATGAATCAATACCATTATGATATATTTCATCTAGCTGGTCTGGGATACTTGGGTATTCTAATGCTCTGGATCGTTGGTATTCTTGAGCATCGTATTCATCCTGAAGCCTTTTTAATTCGGCATCTATTTCTGCTCTAGTTGGAGGATCACCAGTATTTGTATCACGCCATATAATTTTATCTTCTAAAAAATCCCATCCATGTTCTTGAGTTATTAAAGATTCTAGTGCATCTACTAATGTTGGTCTGGCCATAATATAATTCCTATTTTTAAGCTACTTTTAAGGCACCGATTCCAATGACACCTTCTCGATTTGAATCAGTAAAGTCACCTCCGCAATTCCACCGTGGATTTTGTCCAGCTTGATCATAAATATCTGCCGCAGACCTAATATATAAGGAAGTAGCTGATCCAGAATTATTATGGTAAAGTAAAAGTGATGTCAATCCCGGTACATGCCCATCAATATAAATCATGTTTGATAAATAAACATGAGTTAGAGTTGTATCACCATCTGTTGAAGTACCTGATCCATAAGATGAATATCCTTCATAAGTACCCGGACTTCCAAAATCACTTCCTTCTTTTACTCTTACACTAGGACAAAATGAAATTGCTGTATTCCCTGAAACCCATTTTCCTCCACCAACCCAGATAAGAAATTTAGCTCCATTTGGATTATCTGATGAAGTAATTGATAATGAAGTCCCAAAAGCAAAAACTCCATTTCCTCCATCATAAAAATCTGTAGTATGAGTATGTGTAAAAAATTTCATTCCTGCACTAATATCTCCAGCAGAAATAGTTCCAAGTGCAGTTAATCCCGATCCTCCTGTTACTCCTACAGGAAGAGTACCACTAACATTACTTAAGTCTGCAATTGTGGGTGCAGTTATCGTAATGCCAGCATCGTCAGTCTGTAGTCTGGTAACTGCTCCCTGATCCTGAATCTTAACTTTATTTCCGCTTGTGTTTTCGGGTTTTATAATTAGGTCTGGCATAGTTTAACTCTTAGGATATTTAGTTTTAATTGCTTGTCGTTTCTCTTGTAAGGCAGTCAGGTCATCATCTAGGATTGCATGGACACATTCTTGTATTGAGGGATATTCTGCCTCACGTTTTCTTGAATAGGCTAGGGCATCGTATTCTGCTTGGAGATTTTTAATCATTGGTGATACTTCTTCCCAAGTTATCTCCGGATTATCTTTAGATAATGATTTATATGACCTATTAAAAGTTTCTTCTGTATCTGGAGAAGAATCACAAACAAACTCTTTCACACCTAATTCTCTGATTGCTTCTATAATCATCGTGAAATCTCCTGTAAAATCATTGTTGATGTATGTCTGCCCCATGAAGCATCCTGCATACGCCTATTCAGGTACACAGTTGCACTACTTTTTGTATGCAACTCTATCTCAATAGAATTTGGTGTACTTGCAATAGTTGGACTTTCATATAAATAATTATAAGAAATTACATCTGTATTCCATGATTTATATTGTCTCCCACCAAATAAACCGTCTGCACCCTCAATACCTATGTATTGTGCATTTGTGTTATCATATAAACGAAAAAATAATGTTGCATCATCTGAGTCACTAATGATTAAAGAAAGATTAATTAATATATCTGAGTTACTTTTAAGTGGCGTAATTGCTTTCTTAAATCCAACCCCTGAAAAAACGCCCCAACTGGTAGAATTCCTAGTAGGCGTACCACCTGTTTCTGAAGCTGATAATTTATGGAAAACTGTTTGAATCACATGACCAGAAGGAAATTGTGTTGCATTACTTAAATTAAGTAGAGGACTACCTGTAACAGCACTTCCCAACTCTCCTGTCATTCCAGTAAGTGAGGCATTTGGGGTTTGCGTAAGTGTACTGGCCTCAAGACTCCCTGAACCTGTTATGGTACGTGTACTGGTATCGTTAGTCAGGGTTATGGCATTCCCATCATCCGATATCTTTGAGAGTACAAGGTTGTCTGATATGGTGACATCACCAACTACTGTAACTCCATCAGCTAAACGCATGGTGTGTTTATCATACGTTCCTGTTAGATTAAGGTTTGTAGGCTGGTCAGTAAAACTAATGTCATCAAGAGATATAGAACCGGGATCTATATCTGCACTTGATAAGACTCTTGATCTTGGTGGTGTTCCTAAGTAGGCCATTATGTAATCTCCAATATACTCATACACACATCAACACTTGATGCGGCTGATGATTTAACCTTAATAAGATCTGTGGGTTCCATCACCAACTTCTGATCCCCACCAACAAGCACGACTGTCGATCCTGAAGGGACAGGAATGCTAGTTCCTAGTGATATATCATTGGTTGTATTAGCCATTGTAGCTGATAAAGCTACATCAACATCAACTGAACTCCCAGTCACATTAGAGACAGACAGACCTATTACTGTCGTTTCCGTTGAAGAAGGAACAGCATACGAACCAACTTGCGTCAGAGAAGTACCCACTCCTTTTGATGTTTTCTTTTTAAATGCATTTGCCATAATTTATCCTTTAATATCAGCCGAGTGCAATCGCCATTGCAACGGATGCGTTATTAGCTTCAGTTTGAGTTTCTGCTGTAGTAAGCCCAATATTAGTCCACGATGATCCATCATAAACTTTTAACCTATTAGCTGTACTATCAAATGCCAAATCTCCATCAGCTAAGGCATTACCTCCCCCATCAGTTGATGGTGCAGATGGAGAGAAGTTGTCTATCTGGTATAGATCTGCAAAGTTACTAACATCAGATATATTAGTTGCTACTGTATCTAAATCTGCAACAACATCAGTAGTGCCTAATATAGCCATATCTGCTACACAATCGGAAGTACCCAAGAGTGCCATATCAGCAACACAATCAGCAGTTCCAAGCAATGCCATATCTGCTGTTGTATCTGCAGTCCCCAACCTAGCTAAATGACCAGTAGATGCAGTTGCCATAGCACTTGTACCTAATAAACCTATTTCTGTATCTCTGGCAGCAACAGCTCCTATATCAGTTGCATCTCCTGCAACTGCTGTTACATCACTACTAATACCTGCAACTGTAGTTACATTTGCACTTATACCTGCAACTGTATTTACATTAGCTACATTATCTGCAACTACATCAACCTGTTTAATATTACGATTAGTTCCACTTGATGCTGTAGTTGACCCATCAAACTTATTTGTTAGTATATCAATCTGGGTTTGATCACTTGCAGTTGGCTTAAATGCAGACCAGCTTGTACTAACTGTATCATAAGCCCACATTGTCTTTTTATCGATATTCCAATACATTGCTCCATCATTTAATCCTCCATTCCGATTATTTAATATTGGATGAATATTAGTTACTGTGATAGTTGCTGTATTAGATGTACTGCCCGGATCAGTATAAAGAAGTGTGTCACCTATATTAAAATTCTTTCCCCAACTGGCAGTATTAGCAAATGTTGGATTACCTGATCCATCTGTAGTTATATCAAATGTATGTTTATCCGTTCCAGTAAGTTGACCTGAACCAGATGTGCTTGTAGCTTCAACATCAGTATATGTTTGGCTTGCCTGCCATGCTCCTGAAGGTGTGGGTGTATAATCACTTAATGCAGTAATACTACTATGTTTATCTCCTAAATACAGATCCTCAAAATCATTGTACTTGGAAACTGTAAGATCATACTGTTGTTCAGCAGTTGCAGCATAAGATCTGGCAGATTTACTATCGACACCCGCAACAACTGTATGTAGAGTAAAGTCAGCACCACCTCCTAAAGCCCATTGCTTTGCAGTACCTTCAGTTGGAGTTGTTCCCGTTGCCCATTCTTTTGCTGAATATTCTGAATCTGCTACTACTTCTCCTGTAGTCTTTGCCCATTCCTTTGCTGATCCAACAGTTGGTGCATCTGCTCCTGTTCCAGCAGCATAATCTTTAGCACTCCATTCTGTTCCGTCAACTGTTCCTGATGTATAAGTGGCCCAATCCTTTGCAGAACCACCTTGTGTTGAATTTGCTAAATTATCTTGTGCCCATGCTTTTGCAGATCTCAAATTAGCGTCTCCCGAACCTGACACAACACCTTGAGACATTGCCCATTCTTTTGCTGAACCTCCAGTAGTTAGCACACCAGAATTGGCATCTCCATGTGCATATTCTTTAGCTGAGAATTCTGATGTATCAACTGTACTATCAACAGTTGTTGCCCACTCCTTTGCTGCTCCCCTACTTGCAGTATTTGTTACACCTGTACCACCAACTGCATAAGCTTTTGCTGAACCTTCTCCACTATCTGCTCCAGAAACCTGATCAATTACAGTCCCATCTGTTTTCTTAGCCCAATAAGCTGCAGTTGCACGTTCCTTCGCTATATCCTCAGAATCATCTATGATTCCTAATGCTGCGGTATTAGCTAGACTGGAGCTTCCTGCTCCTATATAAATTGGACTCTTAGACATTTAGACCCTTTCTACTACTGATATAAAAACATCACATGTTTTAGAAGATGTAATTTTTAATATATCACCTGTTAAAGCAGGTGTTTCTGCATTGTTATTAGCGTGTTGTAATACAAGCTTCCCCGGTATTAAATCAACACTTGTATCTGCAGGCAGAGGTATTGTATCCATGATTTTAATCGTAGTTCCATCATAGTAATTCGTATGTTCAACTGTAACTTCCCCTGCTTCAGTTGATGTGCTTGCAACAAGAAAGCCTATTATTACAGACTCTGCTGCTCCCGGTGAAGTCTCCCCATCATCAGGTGCAGTATAAACTGTGGTTGCTGTTGCAGCAGGAATACTTTTTACAAATCGTCTGTACCTTTCTGCCATATTAATCTCCTAGTATCATTTGGTTCTTTCTGGCAACTCTTGCAACCATTTGCTCTAGGGGTATAGTACTACCCTGATCAACAATGCTTGGAGTATCCAGTGTTGTTGTATTAGAAGAAAATACAAGCTTGCCTCCAGTTATAGTTGCAATTGTATTCCCACTGTTATCACTAATTGTTCCAGTAAATTTTGAGTTATTAAGTACTTTATTATTTAAAGTAGCTACACTATCTGCTGAAGGAACAAGATGACCTGCTCCCCCCAAACCATCATGAACTCGTAAATCCCAAGGATCACCTGAAGAATCAGACTTCTGTACTGTAACTTCACCCTCAGAACCAGCAAACGTAGAATGTTCTGATGCGGTTCCTCTTCTAAATTTAACTGCTACACCCATTATCTTCTCACTATAAATCTGTTAAGGTTTACCCCACCTGTAATTGAAGCAGGATGAATTGGTTCGGTTCTGTGTGCATCAACAGTAATTGCGAGTTTCTTATTCTTAAAGTATTCACTCTTCTCTACATTCCGTAAATCGTGTTCCTTAAGATATGCTCTCTCCACTGCACCAAATGTTAATGCGTCTACCCATACATAATCTATATCGCAACTTGTAATATAATCTGTAGGTATAACTAAAAATGTGTCTGTGCTTTCTGTCAATGACTGAACTGTAGAATCGAATGTAAGGTTCCTACCAAAATCATCTAATAATAAATCAGTGCTAGTCCATCCATTAAGTGAGTTTTGTATGTATCTTGTTACAGGATCATATGGATCTGAGTTATCAAGAAATGTATAAGGAACCTCATCACTCATGCGTGGCGGCCTCAATGTCCCAGTAAGTTTTATTGTAGTTTCAGTTGTTGGGATAGGCCAGACTCTTATTGTACTAGATGACTTTTGATCAATTACTAAAGCCTGAGGAGTGCCCGTAGATGTAGTCCAGTCCTCTATCTTGCTCCATATAGGGTTCCCAAATATTTCTGTTATAGAGTACTCTCCATCTTTAATAACTGTAGGGAGCCTTCCCTGTGACGCTAGGCTCTTCATTTCTGAAGTTGTTACTATTGGCAGTTCCCTCCCATCAATTGAACCACCACTTATGTCCATTAAGTTAGTGGGTAGACTGAGAAGATACGTAGTTGAATTAATAGTTAAACTTTTCTCTGCAGTAGGCAGACGAATAGTTCTCACTAAATCCAGCAACGAATCATGAATATAGTTATTCAGCTCAGTCTTAGTCCACCGAGTATAGCTGGTATCCTGAAGTAAAGTTACTACTCTTGATCTAATATCAGCTAACTCAATCATGCAACTTCAACTCTCTCGACCTTCTCGTTAACCCTATCTTTATCTACATTAGAAGATTCTGGAACTTTTAAAACCTGCACATTATACCTGCAAACTTCATATCCAATTAAAGGTGCACCTTCCTGTGCCTGATGGTACTTGGTTTCAACTGCGTCCATAAGTACAGAAAAATGTCCGGGTGGTATTGCCCTTCTGGAATTTCTAGGAAATCGCATTACCCAATCATTATGTGTTACTGTAACTGGCCCCATCTGAGATGGATCATCACCATAACCAATTACTACAACTCCCCAACCTTCAGGTGTTTTTAAATCTTTACCAACCTCCTTAGCCATATCATCTTGAAAGGTTTTATGTACAGATATTTTTTTCTTACGGCCTGAATCATACATTGGATTATTTAACGTATGACCATATTCCCCTGTTGGAAGTAATCCTCCTGCTAATTCACCACTCATGATATTGTCCTTGTTTTAATGAAAAATAAAATCTTGCCAGATGTTGGGAGTTTATCTCCCCTCATTTTGACAGTTAATCGAATCGCTCTATTTGATTCGTCTGGAGGAAGAAACAATGACTCTGGACGTTGCTGAAACGAATGTGTTTTCTGCGGTAACTTTGTCCATTTAAGATATAATTCATTTTCTTCCTTTACTCTACTTACCCTACCTACACATATTTCTGCTGTGATCCCCTTGAATGGTTCAGTTAAAACAACCGATATTCTTTCAGGTAACGCATGCGGATATAAATAATGGTCAAAGTAAGCATTTGTGATCAGGGTTTCATTGCCACCACAAAACTTGTGATAATCAATTTCTAATATTTCTGTTTCCCTGACCTGTTCAGAAACAGGGGCAGGAGGTTCCCACCCCTGAAATCTTTGTGTCATTTACATCTATTAACTAATAGTAGATGCACCACACTCGATACGATAGATCCAGTCTTCATTGAGGATCTGGCAAGCATACCAGCTCTTCCA
>PBPH01000091.1 GCA_002725475.1 Methanobacteriota archaeon
CGCACCACTTGTATATACATGGAAAGTCGAAGAAGGTGAGGCCTTAATGGATGAGCCGGTACATGACGCACCAAAATTATACATGCCACATTACACTAATTGGTATGCTAGTTTAGGAATTGCATCACAGCATGCTACATATGGATTAAAATTAGCAGAATCTGGCATGTCTGAACATGTGTCACATTCCAATGATACTGGAAATGATGAAAACATCGATTTCCCCGACATTCCTCCAACATTAGGCGGCGGTAACCCAACAGCTACAATCCTCATTTTAATTCTGAACTGGGATCACGATGGTGATGGTTATTCATTGCTTGATGACATACTCAACTGGGTATGTGATATATTCAAGGGAGATGAAGGTGGAGATGATGAAGACGATGGTGAAGGCGAAAACGATGACTCGGGTAGCGGAGGCGATGGTGACGGCTTCAAAGACCCAGGAAACGGCAATCCTCCTTGGGGTCCATTGTACTGATTAAGCATTCAGAGTAATTGATTCCAAGTTGTAATGCTCCAACCCAAAATTGCTTTAACCGCCCTTAGGGCGGTTGATTCATGCTTAGGGTTGATGAGCTGACCAAAGGCTTTGGCTCGGGCTCAAATCGTTTGGAAGTACTCAAAGGAATCAATCTAGAGATTGCACCAGGCGAGCTCGTAGCATTGATGGGTCCGTCTGGTTGTGGTAAATCTACACTTTTGAATATCATCGGTGGATTATTGGCTGCTGAAAGCGGGGAAATAACTCTTGAATCTAGAACATATGGATTGAAGAATCCCTCTTCAGTAGTCGATGTCCGCCGTAATTTAGTTGGTTGGATTTTCCAAGATTTCCATCTTCTGGAGCATCTCTCAGCATTAGACAATGTAGCAATTGCTTTGGAGATTTCAGGTGTTCCTTCAAAGGAAGCTGAAGAGAGGGCAAGAGATGCATTAGCTAGAGTTAATCTTAGTGACAGAATGGACCACATTCCAGATCAACTTTCGGGTGGTCAGCAGCAACGAGTAGCTATTGCTAGAGCCATAGCTGGAAATCGTCCATTATTGCTAGCAGATGAGCCAACGGGAAATCTTGACATTGCCTCTGGTGCCGATGTACTTCGGTTGTTCAAATCCCTGTGCCATGATGAAGAAAATCCAATTTCAATATTGATGGTCACTCACGACCCTGATTTGGCAAGCCAGGCTGATCGTATGCTTCTGCTACGAGATGGCACAGTAGCTGCTAGCGACATCCGTTCTGCTTGGGGCCTTGATGATGAAGGGGGCGAAGAAGAATGAGTAGGGCGGCGAATTTGATGATTAAATTTCGAGATGCTCCAGACAACCTTCGATTGGCTGCGTTAGGTGCATGGCGTGGCCGAGAACGAGGTATGGCTGTTTTTGCAGGAGTATTCCTTGCAAGTTTAGTAATCACTACAGTTCTTTCTTATGGGGTTGGTCTTTCACAAGTATTCTTTGAAGGTTCGCTAGAAGTAAATGCAATAGATGCCAAAGTTGAGTTCAAAAAAGCCCCAGCAGAGGGTGTTGAAGGGTGGACAAATAACACTACTGTATTGCTCGAAGTTTGCGATGAATTTACGGATATGGATGAGTTTTCAGATTGTTCAGTAATTCTTGGTAAAAAGGGGATTCATAGTGAGGTTGGTTGGGGTAATCAGGATATTTACTATTCATTGCCCTTATTGATGCTAGATGTTAATTCAACAGATTCCCAAAAAACATGGAACCAAGAAAATATTTGGAATTATCAATACACTACAGGCCCCCCTGTTGTTAATGAGAGAGCAATATCATTTTTAGGACCGGGTGGTTTCGATGGAGTTCTTGCAGATCGACTTTCTGCTAATCTCATCTATGGGATGGGTGAGTGGGCATCATCCGAGGAAATGGAATCACAAAGGGGAGTTTACATTCCATCTGATGTTGCAAGTTCTGCTAATGCAGAAGTAGGTGATAATCTAGCAATTTTAAATTTCACATACACTATAGAATCGAAATTTGGAGATTTTGAGGATGGTGAATGTGATGAGATTAAAATATCTACAATCGAAGAGATAATTTTGACCCATTGCCAAAAAGTCATGACTCTAGAAAATATGACAATCTTAGGAATTTACGAACCTTGGCCTCAAAGCAATCCCACTTTGGCGGCTAATCCAATTTATAGTACATGGACAGTTCTCAGTGAAACTCAACGTGCAACACTCATTGATTATGACCATATTTACCTTGGTTTAACACTCGATCGCTCACTGTTACCTACATCATCTACTGCAGATGCAGCAGACTGGTTAGAACAGTTAGGCCGTGATGTTGAAGGGCAAACATACGCAAATGGGGAGGTTGAAATTTTCTATGTCGATATTGTCAGTGGAACCATTTTATTCCTGAATATTTTCCTTGGTCTAATTCAAGCATTTGATTACATAATCATGATTCCCATTGTTGTTTTGTCATTGTCTGTATTGATTTACGGTTTGGTTCTATCATTGGAGCAACGCCGCCGTGAGATTTCCATCCATCGAGTAATTGGTGGTACATCAGAAGGTCTCCGGGGGATGGTTTTACTCGAATTAGCAGTGATTGCAACAGTAGCTTGGTTTATTGGTTATCTTTTGGCCATGGCTGCGGTTCCAGCAGTGTTGGCAAGTGTTGGATTTATGCAATTTGAGCCACTTGGTTTTTCTGTAAATCCAGTAATAGGATTTGGTGCCACGATGTTCACTGCTTTTGCCACACTAGGTCTTGCACTTATCTTTGGTCGTTCCCGAGCCCGTGATTTTATGGAACTTGAGATAGATGAAGGTGTTAGCAAAATTCAGAAAGTTGCCAAGCCAAGAGTTTGGTTACATTGGTTACTATTTTTATTTGGTTCAATAGGGGCAATTGATACTTTATTGAAAATGAATGGAAACGATAGTGGTTTGGGATTAAACTGGTTTGTTGGGGGTCTAATCAATGTATTTGGTCCATTTATGCTTTGGATTGGCGGAGCACTAATTCTAGGTAATTTAGGGGCAGCGGGACCAAGAATCATGCAATTTTTCTTCGGACGTTCGCCACTCTTGTCAGATGTCAAGCGTGGGTTGAAAGGAAGTGGTTCAACAGAATCAGTCAATCGTCTTGCTGTAATCATGTTGCTCACACTTTCGATTGTTACTTTAGCTGCAGTACAGGGTTACACTGGCACACTAGTTGATGAAAGAACAGCAGACGTGAATGTAGGGGGCGACATGCAAGTCATCTCCTCCAATAGTTTGACATCAGACGAAGTAGAGTCGTTTATCACAGAAATAAGTGATACTGATGTAATAGTTTCTGCTGTACACATCCCCACCATTGAATTGGTAACAGAGGAAGGGGACGGAATCACTGCATACGTTTTAATGGAAGAAACTAGAGATATTCTGAAATGGCTTCCACAAGCAATTCCTGGAGATGATGTATCTGCTGCAATGACTGCTTACCAAGAAGGTGGTTTTTCTGCAGGTCAAGATGCAGCTTATGAATTGGATCTGTGGGGCTCGGGACGCAGCGGTTCTTCTGATGAAGGTGATGTTTTACTCGATATATCAGACGAGCGCTCTGAAAATGTAACACTCACTTGGCTAGAACTTTCGTTTGACTTTTCCACAATGTCATTGGTTGAAAATCCTCATAACCAAACCTCACGTTATATTGGTACTCATGAGTTTATTCCAGGTAATGCTTCTGCAGAAATGTCATCAAGTATTATCATTGGTGAAATGACCTATCGCGCTTTAATTGGTAATGATTCAGTGGACAATCTTTCAGCAACTACTTGGATTGTAAGTATTGAAGGGGTGACAGGCGATGATCTCAAAGCATTACGAGCTAGTGTGGAGGCAGATGCTAGATTTGAAAGTGCGATTGATTGGGAAACAGCACATGAGGCTGTAGAAAGGAATGGTGGGCTAATCTTTGGGACGCCTGGTCTTCTAAGTTTGCAATTTGTCGTGGCAAGTATAGCTGCAGTAGCGTCATCATTCGTTTTCCTTTCATTGGTTCTTAATCAAAGGCAGAAAGAATTAGCTGTGTTACAGGCGATAGGTGCTAGCCCAAATCAAATAATTAGGTTGGTACTATTCGAGATTTTGTCTATCATTGTGGTTTCGATGGCCCTTGGAATTATTTTAGGGATGGGATTGGCCCTATCGTTCAACGGTCTATTCAATGTATTCGGTTTCATTTTCCAATTGCTTTCAGCAGGAGAATCTTCTATAATTACAAGAGAACTTCAATGGCCATGGCTTGAATTGGGAATTGTTTCATTGGCAGTATTTGCCTCAGTTGTTTTGGCATTATTAGTAACTACTCGTAAGGCGCTGCGTTCTGATTTGTCTAGTGTTCTAAAGGGGGAGTGAAGATGTCTGAAGAAAATGATACAATTCTTGAAGCTAATTCACTGTACCATGTTTATGATTCAAAAGCAGAAGATGGTAATGTTGTTGCTTTACGAGGTTTACATGTAAAAGTAAGGCCTGGTGAAGCAGTCGCTGTAGTGGGCCCATCCGGTTCAGGGAAATCTACACTTCTCAAGTGCCTAGGGGGTTTGATGAAACCAAGTGCTGGAAAGGTATCTTTACAGGGCGAGAATATGACACGTCTGACTGGAAAAGAATTGGTTTTGCTGCGTCAGAAAACGATTTCATTCATCTTCCAAGAAGGAAATCTCCTCCCTCATCTTTCAGCATTGGATAATGTGGCTCAACCTTTACGCCATCAGAAAGTATCTCCTAAGGATGCTAAGAAGCAAGCTATGGATTTACTGACTGAATTAGGTATGGGTCATCGTGCTAAAGGATTGCCAGCAACATTGTCTGGTGGTGAGCAACAACGTGTTGCCATAGCTAGGGCGCTGATTACGCAACCTCGACTGATTCTCGCCGACGAGCCTACTGGAGCCTTAGATCCAATTACTAGTAGAGAGGTTCTCTCTTTGTTCAAAGATCTTCATGAAAAGAAAGGTGTGGCTTTCTTGATAGTAACACATAGTGCTGAAGTTGCGGCTTTCTGTGATCGTAGCCTTGAGTTACGAGATGGTAGATTTGTTGCTCAACATGGTACTGATTTGGAAGTAGATGATCTATCTGAATCTCGAGAATTAATTGTGGATGATATCGGAACAGTTGTATTCCCGCCTGAAATTTTGATTGAGATGGGTGGCGCTGGTCGTTATGAAGTAGGGGATGTAGGAGATGGCCGCCTTACTCTCATTTCCACTGATTTGGGCGCTTCGATGCTAGATGGTGGTACTACACTTGCTCTGAGTTGTCCTGCCTGTAATCACGAATATGAGGATGATGAGATACAACTATGCCCAGATTGTGGCTCAAGTCGCCCAATGGTCTGATTACGAAATAAGTTCTACTTAGGGGCGAAATTATGACACAACCAGATTTGCTACTACTCGATGGTGAATGTGGTATGTGCAATAGTGGTGCTCTTTTTCTTAGACCAAGACTTATCGATCAATCATCCCTTAGATTTGTGGCGATAGAGTCAGAAGAAGGAGCAAAAATAATTTCTTCATTACCCGAGAAAATGCAATTAGCAGATACTGTTTATTTGATTAGAAAAGGAAAGCCATTCATTCGTTCAGCAGCAATTGTTCGTCTTTTACTTTATCAGCGATGGTGGTGGAAGTTTTTGTTTCCATTTTCTTGGATGACCCCATTACCAATTCGTGATTTAATTTACCGCTTTGTCGCTAAAAGACGCAAGCGTTGGTTTTCTCCTCCAACTGAATGTTCCTTCTAATCTATCTTAGAGTGATATTCATGACCTTAATGACAATCCGGTAACGTGGGCGAAAAGTTGAGGAGAACCCTAGCTTTGACGTTATGCTTGGTAATAATGATACCTGGCTGCCTTGTATCAAATAGCAATCCTCCGCCTAATGACGATGATTTACCAGAAGATCCACCTCCAGAAGACCCCCCGACACTCCCCTGCGCTGATGGATTCAATTTGTTTGGTAATGAAAATGTGTTGTATTACGAAGGCTTTGAACAAGTTGAGAATGACGACCCTCAGAACACAATTTTTACTCGTTGGGAAGGTGGTCACAATGAATCATATCACATAGTTACAGATGTAGTAAAGTATGGCGAAAAATCTTACCGCGTTGATATTACACCTAATGAAACAACTCAAGGTGGTGCCGACCGTCCAGTAAAGAATCGAGTTGAATTTGGTATTAGCCCGGGCCATCTAGAATGTGATGAAGTGTGGTATGGTTGGGCATTTATGATTCCAGAAGATTTCA
>PBPH01000092.1 GCA_002725475.1 Methanobacteriota archaeon
CCAAGCCATCGCCCAAACACCGATGTCGGAAATGGACGCCCTCCGCCATGAAAATGAATCACTTAGAGGTGCAGTTACTGGTGCAACTGGAATTATTGAAGATCTAGATAACCCTCCCATGCCACCCATTGTAGGAGAAGATTTTGTGGTACCATCTCATGTAGTCGGCGATTTTGTTAGGATAGGTAGGCAACTTCAGAGAGAAGGACTAACTCATGCATCATCTGGTAGTATTTCCACTCTATCACTAGATGAACCAAATTTAGTACATATGACGCGCGCAGGATCTTCATTAGGACAACTTGATGAAAGGCACATAGTTTCAGGAAGATTGGGTGAAAAAGCCCCATTTGGTGCAGGAGATTCTTGGAGAATACATACTATACTCCTAGCTGTAACATCTCTTCAACATAATGGAAGGGCGGCCTGCGCTCATCTCCCAGCCCCTTATTCTACAGCAATGTCACTCGAGCAAGATTTGTTTGTTTTACGACCAAAGGACTCATCTGGAAAAGATAGATTTGAATCAGTTGTAATAGTTGATTCTGATGACGTCACTGAAGATGATTTCTTGCGCCAATTATCCGAAGGATTACAACAATCAAATTGTAAGGCGATAGTTGTTAGGGGTGGTGGAATATATGCTGTTGGTGCTGATTTTAATGAAGCGTGGGACAACGCTGCAGCGATAGAACATAGCATGAAAATTGCTTACTTAACTCGTCTTGCAGGTATAGATAGTTGAGCGGCAATGTTCATTGAACGAAGCCATCGCACAGTATTTTGAGAGACATGGCAGACCCACTTGTTATCGACGTAGTTGACAATGGTGGCCAGTGGACACATCGTGAGTGGAGAATGTTACGATATCTAGGTGTAGACACACAAATAATATCCAATAACACGCCAATTTCTGAACTTAGGGATTTAGATGGACTTCTTCTTTCAGGGGGGGCTGCACGTGTTGGTTTATCTGGAAAACTTGGTAATTGTGCAGAATTGTTATCGCTAGATTTGCCCATACTTGGAATTTGTGCCGGGCATCAATTTATGGCCCGCCATTATGGTGGCGATTGCGGTGAATCGCAATCTCCAGAATTCGGTGCAATGGAGATATCTCTAGTCGATGGGGGTGGTGGAATATTTGATGGAACCCCACAAACACAAGTTGTCTGGGAAAGCCACAATGACGAAGTGACAATAGTGCCTGATGATTTTCGAATAACTGCCAGCAGCCCCTCTTGTCGTGTCCAAGCCATGGAAAATGTTGCAGGGGATCGTTTTGGCCTACAATTTCATCCAGAAGTAAATGATTCAGAATATGGTGCTAAAATTATGGAAAACTTCGTAATTATTTGCAAAAAAGCAAGTTCTCAATAAATACGCCCAAAGGGCGAGGTTGAAAAAGGGCGGGCAGGTCGGCCGGACACATGGACAGAGTATACACATTCCTCGATGATCGGATGTTCACTTACAGGTGCATCAATATTAATTGCAAAGAAAACCACCGCTCAAAGGGTTGGACACAGTGGATAAACTGTGAGGCTTGTGGCGCACATGCTCTACCCACAGAAGTTCTCTACCGGTGCCTCAAGTGCGGCGCTATGGAAGCTTTTAGCCAAGAAAAGACTGGAGTCTCTTGCCGTAGCTGTGGATTCAGAATTTTCATCAAACCCCGTCGTTCAGGAACAGATCCAGAGATTGATGGCGGTGAAGGCGCTTACAAGATGATTAAAGCCGATTGAAAAAACTCATCAATTAGCAACCATCTCGGCAAACGATGGCGGAGCGTAGATTGGTGTCAAGCGGCACTCCTTTTGAGAAAGTTGCAGGTTACTCGCGAGCAATTAGGGTTGGTGATGTTGTCCATGTTGCAGGGACGACAGCCACAGATTCAGATGGCAACGTGTTAGCAAAAGGCGATGCAGTAGAACAATGCCGCATAATTTTTGGAAGAATTGAGAAAGCATTGAATGAAGCATCATCATCTCTTTCTGATGTCGTAAGGACAAGAATTTTTGCTACAAGGGCAAAAGATTGCGATTCAATAATGAAGGTACATGGTGATATTTTCAGAGAAATCCGCCCAGCAGCAACTCTTGTAGTAGTTCATGAATTAGTTAATCCCGAAATGTTGTTAGAAGTAGAAGTAGAAGCCCTAATACAATAGTGATTTAATATTGTTAGCGTTGACTTCAAAGACTGTGAGCCCAACCTAAGTCCATTCCCATGCCAAGTTGGTTAGAAAAGCACTCTCCGCGCCGATTTGATCAATTGGCCTTTCCAGAAAAAATTCGTAGTACGTTAACTACTGTTAGCCTATCTGGTAGTTTGCCACATTTATTGATTACAGGACCGCCCGGCGTGGGTAAAACTGCGGCATGGCATCTCATCGCCCGACAAGTTCTCGGGCCTGGTTGGAAATCAACAGCTCATGTTATTCAAGCTAGAGATTTGTCTGGTAGTTCCGGTGCTATGAAGAAATTTGAGGACTTTTTACGCCCAGCGGGGCGCTCCTCTAAAGACACAATTTCAGGCCGAACAAGCCTCGAAGCATTTGATAGAGAGATGTGGAATGTTTCCAATGACGAAGACCCACCTCCCGCAGGTGTAGAATTAATTTCTCCAGATAAAGGAACAATCCCCATAAGCCGTTTAATTATCATTGAAGATGCGGATCATCTTGGTTCTAAAAGACAAGCCTATCTTAGGAGAATGATGGAATCAGAATCTACATCATCTAGATTTATTTTCACTGCACGGGCACCTAGTAGAATAATGGATGCACTTCGTAGTAGGAGTAAACACGTGAGAATACCGTCAATCGAACCCGATAGGTTGGAAGGGATATTGAATCATATTTCAGCTAAAGAGAGAATTGAATTAGCAGACGGTTTACTTGGCGATATAATTCATGTTAGTGGCGGAAATCTTAGAAAAGCACTGTTCATTCTAGAACTACTCGCAAAAACAGGACAAGTAGGTGACCGTTCATCAGTTCACAAGTTAGTTGCGGCTTCCACTTTACAAGGTGGTAAATTGATGATAGAAATGGCATTAAGGGGGCGTATTATTGAATGGAGATGGGAAACTGTTTATGGCCGCAAGAAAAAAGTTCTTTCAGGAGCATTAGCAGAACTTGATAGATTAATGAAGGATTTCGCATTAGATTCATATGATATTATTTCACAATTACATCAAGTATTAACATCTGGCAGGTTAATGCTCCCCCCTAATTTACAAGATGAATTATTGACTAGACTTGCAGAATGTGATGTGAGACTCAATCGTAGTTCATATCCAAGAATTCAATTCGAAAAATTTCTTCATGAAGTATCAGAAGCCGGTATTCGTCATGGTATGGTAATTGCTTAATAGCCACAATGGTCATCTAAGACTTGTTTGTCGAGTGTTCGGGCGCGTGGCCCAGCTGGATAAGGCGGCGGCCTCCTAAGCCGCAGATCGCGGGTTCAAATCCTGCCGCGTCCGTTTTTTCTTTCATAGTATCAGATTCTCGTTGCGTCGAGTTTATGATGCGACTGCGTGTGGCGCCCGATAATGGATGCTTGGGACGTAGTTGTTGTAGGCGGTACAGTAGCGGGATTGCGTGCGGCAATATCAGCACATGACGAGGGTTCTTCCGTATTGGTTCTTGAAGAAGGGGCAATTGGTTCAGGGGGTTCATCAACATCTGTGGAAGGGCTTGCAGCCTCAATTAATGAGTCAAATAACAAATCACATGCTAGTGATACAATCAACACTGGTGCAGGAATGTGCGACGAATCAACAGTTCACAACCGAACCAATTCATCCTTTGATCATCTTGCTCAACTAGAAAGATGGGGTTTGGTTCTACGTCGCACGTCTAATGGCACACCTCATTTAATTTCAGGGCCAGGCCATAATCTTGCAAGAGTAGCTACTACTGGAGATACAACAGGCCGAGAAATATATTCTATCCTACAAGAACAATGTATGAAGCGTTCAATTACTATTCGAGGAGATACACAATCAATTTCTTTAGTAATTGATGGTAACTCAATAGTTGGGTTAGTTACAATAGATGTACAAAGGGGCGATTTAGTTGCAATACAAGCAAAATCAGTAATTCTTGCTACAGATGGTTTTGAGTCTGCTTGGAATGGTGGCAGTGGTGGTGCAGGCTTATGGTTGGCTCAAGATGCAGGAGTAGAATTAACTAACATGGAATTTGTTGCATGGAATCCATTGTCTATGTCTATGCATGGACTCCAATTTCCTTTTTCAATTCTCAACGACGGCGCGACTGTACGTTCAGCATCAGGTGATGGTGTTGAATTTCCAATAGATGGTGGCATGTTTTCAGCATCTCAGTCTTTAATTTCAACTGAACAACAATGTGTTCTCGATGCTCGTGTTCTTGATAGGGGAACCTCTACATGGTATGGGGATACATCTGAAAGAGTATCATCAAGGCTAGGCGGAGAATTAACTGAAACTGTAATTCCAATATCACCTAGAGTATCTACAACATTGGGTGGCGTCCCTTGTGACTCGACTGGAACGGTGTCAGATTTTGTTGGATTATACGCTGCTGGTGATTGTGCCTGTAGTGGATTCCATGGAGCAGATATTGCTGTAGGTAATCGACTTCTTGAATCTCTAGATGGTGGCAAGAATTCTGGGGTTAATGCAGCTAAATATGCTAGCGGAGTTGATTTCAGCGGTTCAGATTTGATTGAAACGTCTTTATCATCTTCTGCATTAAAAATTGCTAAAATAATGGGCGGCGATGATAATGGGCAAACACGCGGCCAAATAACCACTAAATTAAATTCGATAATGAGCGAATCAATGGGAGTTAATAGAAACACATCATCACTATTATCGGCAATGACTCAGATATCTGAATTAACACAATTATCTATTTCATTATCTGATGATAATCCGGTAATGAATACTGAATTAACCGAATTATTCAGAATAGAAGGTTTGGTAAAAATATCCCAAACGGCAATTTCTTCAGCTGCCTCTAGGGATGAGTCTTGTGGCAGCCACCGAATAGATTAGTGTAATTATACAATAAACTACCATCCGGAATATTGACCATCTTAGCCTGTTTGGCATTAATATGCAAACACGTATTCACCTAGTGTTGCTGATGTTTTTAGTTACATCATTATCTGGTTGTGTAGAGCCACCAGAAAAAATTCCTTGTGAAGAAGGATTGACAACTATCGAACATTTAACCGATCCAGATGATGCGACAGTTGCTAATATCAATTTAGCAGATCTTGATGGTGATGGTGTGGACGAAATATTCTCAACTCGTCCTTTAGATGGTTTTTTTACTCGCTGGATATGTGATGGGGATGGGTGTATTGAAGAGATTTTTAGTGAAAATTTAACCGCACCAGTAAGAACACATATTGTAGATTTGGATGGGGATAATTTCACCGATATTATAGTTTCAGATATTGGTATTTTGCCTCCGGCAGACGATTTAGTTGGTAAAGTGGTAATGTTCAAAGGGTTAGGTAATGGTGAATTTGAAACTTTAACAATAATTGATGGAATAGGTAGAACTGTTTCAGCAGAATCTGGAGATTTTGATTCAGATGGTGATTTAGATTTAGTTGTGTGTGAATTTGGTAATTTTGAAGGGAGTGTATTTTGGCTTGAAGCATTAGGAAATAATTCTTGGATTAGACATGATATAGATGAGAGGTCTGGAGCAATCCACGCTTATCCTGTAGACATTGATAATGATGGTGATCTCGACATAACAGTATCTCTATCTCAAGTTTATGAAGAAGTCAATATCTACCGCAATAATGGTGAAGGCATTTTCTCCAAAAATTCACTGGTTAATTTAGATGATACTTATTTTGGCATGTCTGGTATTGAAATTGTAGATTTAGATCAAGATGGAGATTATGACATAATCTATACTAATGGTGATACATTGGATATGGATTTTCCAATTGAGTCAGATCCCAATGAATATCATGGGGTAGCTTGGCTTGAGAATGATGGTAATGGATATTTTACTAAACACGAATTAACAAGAGTATGGGGGGCCTTTATTGGGCACCCTGTTGATATCGATTCGGATGGCGACTTAGATATCATCATCGGCACATTTCAAATTGCAGAAATGTTTCCAGACGCCACCCGTACAGACTTAGTCTTGTTAGAAAACAACGGTGACCAACAGTTTACTAGGCATAATATCACAAACATTCTAAGATATATAATCACCTTTGATTCAGGAGATATAGACGGCGATGGCGATATTGAATTAATAGGGGGCAGTCATCGTATTTCGTTTGAAGGGCCCAGCCATAGGGGTATTGAATTTACATGGGTAGAGCCAGGAGGTTGCGATTAATGGAACCAAGTATATTTTCAAAAATAATTACTGGTTCAATCCCTGCTTCATTCATCGCCAGGCGAGATTTGTGGGTTGCTTTTCTTGATATTAATCCGAGAGCCGAGGGTCACACACTTGTGGTGCCGGTTGAACAAAAACAACGGATTCGAGATTTATCAACGGAATCCCAACGATCGTTAATTGAAGGAGTGAGCGAAGTTTCTAGCAAACTTTGCAGCCATTTCAATATTGAAGATTGTTCGATAGTAGTTCATGACGGCCCAGCAGCAGGACAAGAGATTCCACATGTACATATTCACATCATACCAAGAAGTAAAGGAGATGGTGGAAAGAGTTTGTTAGCGATGTTTCCAGATGTTCCTAACCCAGGGGTAATAGAACCTAATTTTTCAGAATTGGCGGAACTTGCAAAAACCCTGTATCTTGATTAATTATCTAAATTATATTTCAAAATATCTAGTAATATTCTGGCGATACCAAATCCAAAAATAACCAAGGCCCCCCAAAGAAAGTAACCCCACCATTCCACAAACCCCGCAAAAGTTGTAATTAATCAACCATTCACATACTTTGACCGCTAAGGGTTTAGATTAAGTATGAAGTCTATTGCATTCGGGTATAGCAGTAGAGTTTGCTAAGGGGTAGAATTGAATGAATAAGATGAATAAGAGTATAATGATGATTTTTTTGATGATTGCAAGTACCACAATCGCGAGTTATGCACCACCAGTAGATGCAGCACAAATAGTCATTACAGAAGCAGTTCAAGTTGTTGATGGCGGCCAGGTCAATGATCGGATGGCAGCTGTAGGTTCGGATGATGATGGGAATATCCACGTGGTTTGGAGCAGAAATACGCAGCATCTTTACTATTCAATGTTAGATGCAAGGGCATCGACTTTGATTGATGCCACCCAGATTTCCAACCCCGGAAGTCATAGGGCGTGGCACCCAGATTTGTCTGTAGATTCAGAAGGGAAAGTGCATATTGTTTGGACCGACACATCCAGCCAGCATGCAATAATGTATACATTATTAGATCCAATTTACGATGATTTAGATGGCTCCCCGGCTGACGATTCAATTATTTCAGTGGTCGATGATTTTGTAGTTAGTCAGAGAAATCAAGATAGGGACTGGCCAGCAATAGATGTAGATTCATTGGGTTCGGTCCACATAGTTTGGCAGGATGCTTATGAGCAACTTGACAAATATTACAATCAACCACAAATATACTACTCGATGTTAGATATAGATTACACAACTCGTGAAGCAATTACTGCAATTGATGACACACTATTAACTCCAATTATTGGACATAAAGGACACCCTGATGTTGCTGTTGATGCAGATGATTTTGTACAAATTGTTTGGGACGATACACGCGGTGGTAAAGTAGAGTTTGCAGCACCAATCGACACCTCTGGTTCAATGTATCAAGAATGGGGCGACATGTGTACTGTTTTCTATGGTGGCAACTGGGCATCAGGTGGATATTTCAGAGGAATTAAACCAATGCTTTTAGATGCAAACATTACTGTCTATGAAACATTGTATTTGCTTAGTGGTAACACACCCAGCGCAGCAACATCAGGTTCATGTTCAACTGCTTATTCAATAGGAGGCTCAGGTGGAAATGTTAGGCCAACAGCTCTTGGTTTAGTGCCTGGCGATGATTCAGGAGGAATCCGCGCCCTTACAGAAGTAGTATACGGTGGTTCTGCCACTAATTTGCCATCCGATGGTGGATATTATTCCGAATTTTGGGGGCCAGGTTCAAATTGGGCTTGTTTATCATGGAAGGATGCTGCAGGAAATGTTCCTGGCAACCCTCCAACTGCACGGGACCATAAGTGGAATCCAAATGCAACCAAGATTGTAATGCCAATTTCAGATGAGGGCCCATACGGGGGACATCCAATAGATCAACAAGATGCACAAAGCATCAACGAAGCTCACGATTCATGTGTTCTTGCTGGTATAACTCCTGTACCGATGTATTCAGGGGGTAACACAGATGTTGCTTCAGCATCTATTGACTTAGCAAAGTGCCCTAATGGACAAACATCAACAGGCCCTAGAATCTGCCCAGGTTCAACAATAAGGAACACAAATGCAGGCGGTCAAGCACATGCATTCCCATCCGGTGGTTCTAATTCTATGCAAGTTCTTGTTGAAGCAATGATTTATCTTGCCACCAACAATTCACGTGAAATATATATGACTGTTTTAGATCCTCATTCGTTTGTTGATAATCCACCTAATAATTGGATGTATGGTGACATAGGACACGAAATCACTGGCAATTCTTATTTTGAGAGAATGGGCCCATCTGTTGGTACTGATGGTGTAGGAAATTTAGTAGTTGTAAATGATACACGAGTAACACTCGACGATGCATTCAGCCTTCACCCATCAATTGCAATCGATTCAAGCGGTAATACACATATTGCGTGGATGGATGGCCGTGGATATGGGTTTGACAAAGATGACAACTACGAAGTATGGTATACTCGTCTAAGACTACGCGGCTCTGGAGATTGGAATGGTGTGCCAGGTGGTCTTCCATCATATGGTATCAAACAAATTTACGATTATCCAATATCTACTTTTGAAGGCAAGAACAACATTCCACCAGGTAGGCCATGGGCGCCATCATCATACATGCCATCTATCTTAGCAGATAGTCAAGATAACATACACATAGCATGGTTAGAAAATTCCAATGCTACAGCAGGCGAAGAAGTGATGTACACTCGACTCAATCACACTAATGATGCATATCCAAATGGTATTCCATTAAATTCCCTAGCAACTTACGTACTTGATCCATGGGAAGCAACATCAGTCACAAGTTGGGCATCCGATAAATTAGGTCCAAATTCAGGAATGGCTCCAGAACTTGGCCAACCACCAGCATTTGCTAATGATTTGGGAAGTGGTGCCCACTTAGCATGGTCTGACACCACCAAATGTGATGGCACATCAAACAATAACATGTATACAATTTGTTACACACATATTCTAACTGGTCAAGTTGATGTCTTCCTAGAAGATGGAGATGCAGATTGGCTCCACATCATAGAACCCGGTGAAGAGACAATTTTCAATATGACAATCAATAACACAACACCAGGCCCAGTGGATCTTGTTTCAGACACATATTCACTCAACATGAGTATGATGTGCATCGTTCCTCAAGAGATAGCAGATGCACATGGAATATCACAAGAATGTAATGCTGGAAATTGGTCAATGACTCTGTTCTTTGCAAGCAATCATACAGCAATTTTCCCTGATACAAACATATATCTCAAAGGAGGGGAATCTGCAAGAATATATCTTAGGGTTAGAGCCCCGTCAGTATATCAAGCAAATCATGATGAAAATGCCTACATAACCGTATCAGCAGTGTCACACAAAGATCCGGCTATACGCTCTGATAGATTGACATTAACAATGATGGACGTGGTTCATGGAATCCAACTTGACACCACTCATATGCAATCAGATGTGGAGCAAGGCCAAACAGCGATATTCTCGATTACAATTACCAATACAGGAAATGTATTCGACACATTCGCATTCTATGATCCTAACACAATTGAAGGACAACAAGAATGGTTATTGCCATTCGGTTGGTCTATTGTTTTCCCATTACAAGTATCACTTGATCCGGATCAATCAGTTACCAAGAATTTGGAAATTAATGTCCCTACAACACAAGAACCAGGTACATTTGCCTTATTTTTGAAAGGTTGGTCAATGGGTGAGCCACGAAAATCCGTAGCTTCAGGTTCGATGGATGTTTTGGAATTATACGTAAATGTCAGCATCCGCTCAACTGGAAATATCGTTTTCGAGATATATGACACCTCCGAATACGTATTACCCGGTGAATGTGCAGAGTATGATATTGATGTCATCAAACATTTCCAACCAGGTTGGTTAATTTTCACTACACCAGGAGCCCCTGAAGTAAGGCCACAAGAAATTCCTGAACATATTTGGAGAGAAGACCATTGGACACTAACTGTAGATTTTAGCAACGCACCAGGTGGTAATGGTCAGTCTCTTAACGCTCCAAGACATTGGTCTACTATCGACTATCCATATACAGTTACAGCGATAGTTTGCGCGCCCGATAATGCAGATGCAGGCTTAGGACCTGCTTTGACAATAAAGGCACATCTAGAGGGTGCAAGTAGAGTTTCAGACTCTGTTATACTTTCAACCAATGTAATACATGTTTATGATTTAGATTCAGAAGTCATCGATGCTAGTGCCCCGTACATTTACTCTGTTGATCCTTCTGATGAATTGGAAGTTCCAATTGTTACTACCAATCATGGAAATGGCGCAGATCGTTATGATGTCAGGATTGCAAGGATTACAGATTTGTCATCAGGCTCAGAAGTTCTTTGGGATGTTGATGTCCCACGCGGAATACTTTCCGAGTTGGGTAGGGGTGAGCACCAGAATATTACAGTTACAGTGAATGTTCCATTAATGGTTACAGCAGGAGATTATGAAATTGTTTTAGATATATTCAGTGAGGAATCATATCCTGATTCGGCAGGTAGGCCAACACGTCTGAGAGACTCAATTACATTATCTATTACTGTTAATGAATTCCACGATATGCAATTGTGGCTAGATCCTTTTGTTGAATCAGATGTGAAGACGACTGCACCTGGAAGAACAGTTAGATTCAACCTAAATGTAACAAATAACGGAAATGTACCAGATAGAGCAACTTTACACAACCATACAATTGACCTTTCATCTGGATTATGGAAAGAAGATCCTGGTATGGGCCATCTGGAAAAGTGGCAAATATCTTGGGCAGTAATGGATGGGTTATATGAAATTCCATGCAGGCAATTATCTGTTGGTGAAGAGGCTCCAGCTAACGAGTGCGTTCGTCATGCAGATGGAACTTGGATTTTACCAGAGATGGCACCTTATGACACAATTCCAATTGTTGCATTAGTCAATATTAGTTCAGAAGCTGCATTAGGGAATCAAGAACTTGGACTTAAGGTACGTTCATTCTTTGGAAATATGATGGAAGATGGAGACCATGATGACAGCGAATCATGGGAAGGTGATTTGTTAGATACAAATGAATTGATAGTTAATATTCGCCTGCGAGCCCCCAATCTTAGATTTGATGATGTTATTGCTGATACCACATCAGGAGAAGTTGGTGACATGTTGCCAATTACAGTATTCATAATCAATGATGGCAACGTCCATGCTACAGATGTACACGTGATTGTCTGCCAAGATCAGGATAAGGAAGATGTCAGAAAGAATGGTTGCGCCGAAGAGAATGTAGCATACCGTCAGGTAATAGGGGCTCTAATGCCTCCCGATGCCGCTGATAGAGTTGATCCAGCAGAGATTGTATTACTATATCCTGTAAAAGCCGGTAGCCACGAAATTGTGGTAGTAATCGACCCTGATAATATGATAGTCGAATCTAGTGAGAGAGACAACATCTTTGAAATTGAAGGTGGTCTTAAATCTAGTAATGGTTGGATAGATAAAGCCACAGAAACTCTAGGTGCTTGGAGCGTCCCTGCTATAATCATCTTGCTAACACTATCATTGATTGCTGTTGCTGGATTAGTTATGTATGGCCGCCGTAAAGAAGCGCTAGCCAAAGTAGCTGAACAAAGTAGTTTGGTATCTGTTGACGATTTATTCTGAGAATATTATCGATAACAGATAGCAAATTGCGTTTTGCCTGATTTCGACCGTTTCCCTTTCAAAGTGGTAGCGTTTGGTTGATTTGATGATTGAGGGTGGTGGAGCTATTAAGAAACCATCACAGTGGCCCCGTAATCTACTTATTATTGGTGTAGTTTTACTGATAATTGGATTAATTGGCCTATTTTCAACAGTATCTAAAATAGATGAAACTCTCCGCCCCGATCATCTAAATAAAGCAGTAATTGAATCAGGAGAATCAACAACACAAAACATCACCGCACTCAGAATATATTCATTATTCCAAAACGTCACCAATAGTGGAGAAATTTATGGTACAATCACTATAATTTCGGAGGGCAAAGAAGTCGAATTTAGAGAACCATCTCTTATGTCTGGTGTTGGGGTGATGGAATTTGATGACGGAGTTATTTTCGAACCAATGGGATGGATTCAACTTAGTGAAAACAGCATAGTAGAATTTACATCTGAATCTAATCAAACAATTTACCTAGTCGATCAAAATGAAGTTAGTAGTAAAGCATTTACTAATCCAATCATTCTTGCATCCTGTTTTTCTTTATTATTTGGGGGCTGCCTTTTACCTGTCGGCTTAATTTTATTTTTAGTTAGGAGAAAGGAAGACAAACAAAAATCAAATGTCACCCTTAGAACATCGGATGGGAGAGAAGTCTCTCTTTCAGTCGATTCATCAACAAGTAGTGGTGCTGTTTTGACAACAGATCAGATTTATGCTTTAGCTAGATTACAAGAAAAAGCCGGGCCAGATGGAAAAATTACACTTGATTTTAAAATGGTCGATAGTCCTACTAAAATGAATACTCCCCCACCATTTGCAGATCGCCCAGATACTGTAGATGAAATAAAAATAGTAGAAGATAATACTTCAATAGATATTTCAGATGAACAATTGAAATCAGGTAAATCAGAAGAAAAAGATACTAAAAGTTCCGAATCCAATTGGAAGAGTTGGGATGAAGGTTGAATAAATTCAATCCTCTAATTTCTTACCCACGTCTCTAGCAGCAGCAATCGAACCCTCTGGCATGAAGAATAAATCAGGTACAGGTTCGGAAAAACTTTCATCCCAAAATTTCTGTGATCTCGCCCAAATTTCTTGTTTAGCTGACCAAGCTAACCATTCATCAACCCAATTACATGTTTTTTCAATTTCTTCATTTCCTTCAGAGTGGTCTCTCAGGATTTTATTCAACATGCCCATAATTACGGTGTTAACGGGAATCATTGCATAAGTGCCGAATGGGTTTCTTTCGGTATCCACAGTTCGTTGTTCTTTCCACAATGCCAAAAATTGATCATAAATATAACCAATAGAAAGAACAGTAAATAATACACAAAAAGCAATTAGTCCAAGTCCATAGTATGTCATGGGAATACCAGAAATACTGGAGTTTGGATCAAACCTCCATGAAACGTATGGCCAAATTAGAAGTGTCAATGTAGTACACCAAAATACCATTGAAATAAGAGTCTGTGATTGTTGCAATCTCCAATATTGCCGCATAATCCATTTTCTTTGCATCACTGCCGCCTTACACCCATCCTCTTTGACGCTTGCGTGTTCTAGTCGCCCTGCCTGCTTGTTTCTCACCCCCTGTTCTCCCGCGGTTCTCAAGAGTGAAACCCCTCTGGCGTACTAGGTGTGCTTGTGGCTGCAGTACGGGCGGTGTTGGTGGGTTTAGGTCATAGAACCGCTAGTTACGCTTCATATTCTAATCACCATCCAGGGGAATTAGAGATTGTAGGATTAGTTGATCCAAATCAAGAACGCCTCAATATATTTGCAAAAAAATGGGACATACCAAATGAAAGATGCTTCACATCTGTTAATGATTTAATTTTGCAACCGGCATTAGGAGAAATCGCAATCAATGGCACAATGGATGGTGTCCATGTTGAAACTACAATTCCTTTAGTTGAATCAGGATATCACGTATTATTAGAAAAACCAATAGCATCAAGTCCAGATGAATTATTTAGATTACAGGAAGCAGTAAGTCAAACAGGTATGAAAGTAGTAATTTGTCACGTATTACGATATGCTCCATTTTATTCTGCAATTAAACAAAAGTTACTTGAGGGGGAAATTGGAGAAATAATGCACATTCATTCAACAGAAAATGTCTCATATCACCATGCAGCAGTTGCTTTCATTAGAGGAAAATGGAACCGCAGAGAAGTCAATCCAATTATGTTAGCGAAATGCTGCCATGACCTTGATTTACTATGTTGGTATAAGAGCGGAATTAATCCAACAAAAGTATCTTCAATGGGTGGCTTACATTTTTTTACTCTTGAAAATGCTCCAGAAAATAGTGGTGAAAATTGTTTTGATTGTGAAATTGAAAGGGATTGCGAATATTCAGCAAGAAGACATTATATCGACAATAATTTATGGTCATTTTATGCTTTAGCAGGGGAACCTAATTATGAAAGAGGGGATGTTACAGAAGAGAGTGAAGCTGTAACACATATTTCTAACAATGAATACAGTAGATGCGTTTGGAAATGTGATAATGATGTTGCTGATAGACAATCAGTTTTGATAGAATTTGAAGACGGTTCAATTGCCACCCACGATTTAGTAACAAATACTGCTAAGGCAACAAGAAAAATACAGATAGTTGGGACGAAGGGTGAAATTTCGGGAGATATGACTAGTGGAAAATTTACAATTAGAAAAGCCAATTCTACAAATGGCTCAATTTATCGTGAAGAAATAGTTGATTCAGGAGTCTCAGGGGATCTTCATGGAGGGGGGGATTTACGTTTAGTCAAGGATTTTCTTAGTCTAATTAAGGAAGAATCACCATCACCATCTACGACAATTCTATCTGATTCAATTAATAGCCATTTAATTGCATATGCTGCAGATATTTCGATGAATGAATCTAGATTTTTCATGTTTGATGAATTCTGAATACTTAGTAGAGATGGGTTTTTACAAGGCGGCCGATTACACAACCTTGAGTTGGTTAGTGTGGTCGACTTTGACACAGCGATGACAATTCTTGAAAATAAGGCTAGACGCCAAATTTTGGAGATGCTGGTTAGGGAACCTCACTATCCATTACAATTATCAAAGCATCTGGAAATTAGTCAGCAAGCAGTCATGAAACATCTGAAAGTTCTTGAAGAATCTGGTTTTGTTGAATCTGAGACTGTTAAAAGTGACAAAGGCGGCCCACCCAAGAAAATTTTTTCCGTCAAACAATCATTTAGTTTGAGGTTAGATTTAGGACCCGATCTTTTCCGTTCAGATCATAGAAAATTACCATCAGGCGGTCCAGTTAGGCTTAGTTCAAAACTACCCGATGGGGCTATTAAAATAGCTGAGAATATTGGTGGTAGAAGAAAAGTTTCGTTGCCCGAAGCAGCAAATTTAATTTCCGAATTGAATAATACATTAGAAAAATTAGACGAACAAAGAGATGCATTAATTGCTTTACATCAACAAGTAATGAACAGAGTATCAAACACAGTTGAAGAGAATTTTATTGAATATGAGGAAAGAAATTTGGTGCATACCTTGCTTGAAAAACCACAACGCCCTATTGATTTAGATGCTTGGAGTGAAACATTACGTCTTGAAGTACCTAGGGCGGAGGCCATTATTAACGAAGTTAGGGAGAGAATGATGTTTGAAATTGCAGATTCAGATAACCGCGTTTTAGTTGCAGGTAAAAAGTCGCAATTACCATGGTGGGCTGCACTTGGTAGTGAGGATTAAATTAAACCTAAACCAGTCAATTTTTCTGGTAGATAAGTATCAGTTACGAAATCCAAACCATATTTTGCTAGTGACTGCTGCTCAGCCTTTTTACCAAGATCTAACATCATATTGATTTGATCTTGCCACCACCCATCACCAAATCGAGGATCACTTAATTCCGCTTTCAAAGCTTCTATGTCTTTACTAGAAAGGTCGTCAGCAGGCAAGTCATATGCCAAAATATCATCAGCAGTGATACCCATGTATGTAGCCGACGGAGTTGCTAAATATTCTGAAATATGCGCAGTTTTTATTGCACCATATGCTATGCTAGCAAATATTCGAAATGACCACGGATCACCGTCAAGGAATACAACAATTGGTAGATTCCATTCTTCGTTCATTCTTTTCAAAATACGTCTTGTAGAGCGTGCTGGTTGTCCTTTTAGATGAAGTAAACCCGCACGGTATTCTTCATCAAAACCATTCTCTACTAATCGGTCAAACATACCACCCGTTTCTATTGCCATAATGAAATCAACATCGTGTTCAACCAACTCTAATTTTTCAGATTCCACATTATATGGGACACCATAACCTGAATCACCAACATCATCCCGGGCATTTATTTTCATCCAATCCCCCCTTCTATTTCTTTCATTTACAGTTAGATTACCAATCATTCTAGCACCATCTTATTCAGGCCTTAGTTTGAAATCTTCTCTCATACATCTAGTAACAATTTCTAAATCTTCAGCAAGATTATTACTTTCATTTTGTGTACTAAATTTCCCATTACCCCATGCTTCTGAAATGTAATACATTTCCCTAAGAGTTGAAGATTTTTGATTATCTATCATTTCTTCAATAAATTCAATGATATGCAACGCTCTCAATAGTTGGTTTGCGGAACGTAAAGACGTTGCATCACGTACAGACCTCTTTTTCCCGTATTTGAAAACCCCTAGTTTCTTATCAAATTCAATATTCATCTTTGTCCTTACAGGTAGAGTCATTGTAGGAGCAACACCCTTCATCATTTTATTATGCATTTCTTCAGCTACATCATGTAAAGATGCAACAACGCTTTCGCTTGTTTTATCATTTCTTGTACTCATCATTCATCACTCCATTCGTTACTAAAAAGATTTGATTGATGTGTATTTATTTCCCTAACATCTTCCACATCATTGGATTCAATAAATTCCTCCTCAGTAACATCATTCACCATCTCCCCCATTTGTTCATTAGCTAACATTTTTTCTTCTTCAGCAGCAATTTCTTCTCTTCGAATTTCTTCCAGTATTTTCTCATCTAATTTCATAGCCCCAATTATGTCCCCACTACCACGGAAGAAAACATCAAATTGAGTCCAATCACCTTTTGACAAGCCATCGAGAACAAAATTAATTTCAACATTTTCACTTTGAGGTACAGTATCTAATTTCCATTTACGTAATCCCTTAGCTTCTCTTCTACCCTCAATATTTTCCTCGATTAATGAAACCCCTTCACGTTCAGGCCACGTTGCTAGAATTGTGTATTGTCTTGGTCTTGCAGTATAATTGAAGAGTTTAATTGAACACCTTGTTACTTTTTCTGAACTATCCCATTCAGCTTCCTCTTCAACAAATACAGCATTCATTATGTTCGTAATTACTGGTGCTAAGTCAGGTTTTTCACGGCCAAGTATTGAACTAGCCTTCTCACTAATTTCAGGTAGAATTACATTCACCAACTCAAATTTTTCTTTTGCTTTTTCTCGTTGCTTGCTTTTCCTCTTATGATTTCTTAGGCCGCGACCAACTTCTTGTAATGCAAGACGAAACTCATTCAAAACCTCTTCATTATCAGACAATGCTTCTTTTGCTTCACTGGTAAATTGTACATTAGTACTAGCCAAATGGACTAAAATTGCCGCAGGACCTTTCGGAATCCCCCTCCCACCAGGGTGTTCTAACCCATATTTTTTCCAATCAACGCTCTCTATGGATTTTGTTAGCAAACAACCTCCTTGTTGATACATTAATGGGACACGGTTAGCAAATCGCAAAACCTCAACAGGGCTATCAGCGGGAATATCAGTTCCAAATATTAATCCCACTTCAACTTGAAATGGGTTTCCACTAGCCACGGCAGGGGATCTTGTAATTGTTGAAACAAATTTTGAATCTATTGCTTTTGATAATCCCTTTTTGATTAACAGATCTTCAATTGGAGACAAACAATCAGTGGGCGGAGATAGTAACTTAACTTCTTTGAAAGCTGAAAGAATTGATTGTGCCTCATTTGCGTTTATTCCACTTGGTTTTCTTGCTTCATCAACTCCAGCAATATCTAGAATTTCTCGGGCTGCACGCATAGAAACACCAGAAAAGTTATGCCGCAAAAAAGAAGTCATTTTTCTAGCTTCAGCATCACGTAAAAATCTTTGAAAAGACCCTATTTCTTGTCCGTGGGGGTGGGGTCTTATTTCTTGCACAGGCCTTGGTAAAACTTCAGTCACCCTAGGCCAATTCCCCTCATCAATTATTTCCCCCTCTTCATCATATACTTTTAGAGAAATACTTGCATGTGGGTTGACTATGGAAGTCATTCTTAGATACTGATGAACACTCTGCTTTCCGCGTTGATATTTTGCTTTCATCGCCGCCTCTACTCTAACCCCATGTTCGATTACATTCCCTTCACTATCCAACCAATGATCACGTTTTCTATTACGAGTGATTGCCTTATTCTTCTTTGTATCAAGGCCAATTTCTACATGAACAGCAGTAGCTTCTTCAGCAACTTTAGATATTACATGTGTTCTTTTTCCAGTTGTAAGTTGACTATACATTACAACGCCAGTAATACCAATACCTTGTTGCCCCCTAGTTTGTCTAATTGTATGAAATCTAGAACCAAAAAGAAGACTACCAAATACCTTAGTTATTGCATCAGCAGGGATTCCTGGGCCATTATCTTGGCCAATCATAAGAAGCTGTTCTTTTTCCCCTTTTATTTTTCTAATTTCAATAACAATATCGGGTAACAAACGAGCCTCTTCACAAGCATCAAGAGAATTATCAACACTCTCCTTTACAGCAGTTATTATTGATCTGTTAAGTGTATCAAATCCTAGGAAGTGTTTATTTTTCTCAAAAAATTCACTTATGCTCGCTTGTTGCATTTTGCTTTGCGTTGCCATTTTCTATCCTCCTTCTCCAGTTCTTCCTCGGCCTAATGACGAGGGGCTGGTAAGTGGTAAAACACCCGACTTATCCGACAGGTCATAAGGGATGTGGGTGCCTTAAGGAGAAAATTGATATTTCAAAGACTCCGTCAATTATTCAAGGGGTTTTCGATTGGATGAACAAGAATCACAATTCAAACCAATCATCGATGAAGGTTTGAAACAACAAGCCCCCGAAGAGTCACGTGAAATACCCCCCTTTGTTTCTGTATCTGCACCACCCGCCCTCTTTGCAATTGGCCTACTCATCCCTATTTTTCTGATGGCAGCATCGTACTATTACTACACCGTCCCTACACTTGCAAGCATTGACATAGACCTTCAAAGAGATGAATTTCTTCTCGATGATCGAAGTGGAACAACTTACACCCTCAACTACATGGTGGGTGCGGGTAGGTCACTAGAGAATGTCCGTTTCATAGATAATAACCATGAAGATCAACCAGGGGAAGACTATGTTTTCGATATTAGAGATTTGGAATTTAGTGGGGGTGGAGAAGGAGATTCTGGCGGCATCATAAGTTTCTCTATTGCCAAAATCCCTTGTGAAGGTGGTTGTTCATACCAAGATGACGGAGAAATTGTGGGTGGTTGGAATGCTAGTGATGGAGTCCTCATATTCGATGACGGGGAGTCTCACTCAGACTTTTTTACCGGCGAACACATTAGAATTGAATTCAGAACCGCGGACACGGAACTCTATCAAGAAAATTACGAAATATGGGAGAAAAATAGTTCCAATATAGAACGTGCAGGAATTACTTGTTGCTTGGCCCCATTGTGTTCAGTAGCTCTCTTTCTAGGGGGGCTAGTTGGTATCATTGCTGGACGCCATGAGATGTGGATTGGTGCATTGGTATCACTTTCAATATACGTATTCTTCCTCATCTTCATGTTCCTCAAAGTTTTCGAAGAATCAAACATTCCCTTCTGAGTAAATTATTTTCAAATATTGAATAATTCAATTAGGATGTTTTTACTATCTTCCATCACGCGGCTCCTTGTAATTTTATTACCACCAAAATGGGCGCCAATATTCATTGCGTACTGGAATGCTAGTTTTCGTTCAACTGGCTCATTGAGGGGAATTTTTTTCCCTTTTTCAATTTCCCCCCACATATTTCCATCGATATCAATTTGTACAGTTCTTGAATCCAATTTTATCGCATTAGGGGACCAAGTAATTGGCTCCATAGAATCAAATGAATGGTGTGAATTTTCATACACAATAACCTCCATGTCAGCATATTCTTTAGTATAATCAATCAATCCATGAACTAAATTTATTGGTGTGTAATCATCAATATCTCCATGTAATATTTTGATAGGAACGTTCTCCCAACGCTGTACATCTGGACGAATATGTGCTGCAGGATAAATAGGTAAGTGGGCCGAAAAACGCTCACCATCTGGAGCCAAAATTTCAGATATAGGACTCCATGCTGAGTAAAGAGCAACAGCGCCCCCCAAACTCCATCCTGCAATTGCTATTTTCTTTGAATCTATTTTTGGGTGAGTGTTGAGTAATTTCAAAGCTTCAAAAGAATCACATAACATCATTGCATATGTAACACTCATTTGATCTTCACCAACACTAACCACATCTCTGGACTCAAAACTATGAATTCTAAATACAGCAATTCCTGCCTTTAACCAATTCTCAATGTGTTCATGTTGATGTTTAACCCACCCCCTACTTCCATGACATGCAACAACACAAGGGAAAGGCCCCTCTCCCTTTTCAGGCAAAGTCAAATTTCCAAAAACAGGATGTGTATCTACAGATTCTAATTTACATAATATATGATGTATTTCAAATGGACTTGATGAAGTATATGCTATTTTACCACACACACCATTTGTGAGTTCAGATAAAATTTCCATATCAATCACTCAAGAGACTCATTTCAATTTAATTAGGTTTCAGCCACTCTTCAATTCTTGCCAACCCTTCCTTCAAACTCTCTTCGTCACAAGCATAAGAAATTCTCACAAAACCCTCTCCACCATCAATTAAACCGCCAGGTATGAGTTGTACTTTTGCTTCTTTTAATGCTCTAGTAGCAAATGTTGTAGAATCCATTCCTGTTTCAGAAATATCAACGAAACCATAGAATGCGCCCTCCGGCTCCGGCATCGAAAGACCATTAATTAATCCAATCCCTTCCATTAGTATCTTCCTTCTTTTGAGATATTCTTGTTTAAAAAATTCAACATCATCATTGATTTTTGAATCCAATGCCGCAATCGCTGCATCCATAAGAAATGAAGGAATATGTGAGCATGCGTTTGCTTGCAATTTACCCATTGCTTTCATCACCTTTTCAGGACCACAAACCAATCCAATTCTCCAACCAGTCATAGCAAATGATTTCGACCAACCAGTGACTACAATTGTTCGCTCTGCGCCACCTTTCAAACTAGATGGTGACAAGTGTTCCCAGTTGGTCCAATTTAGGCGAGCATATATTTCATCAGATACTAACCAAAGGTCGTGTCGAATTGCAATATCTAACAATCCAGAAATTTCTTCAGGAGTGTATACTGCTCCCGTTGGATTGTTTGGTGAATTAATAACCAAAACCTTTGTTTTGTCTGTAATTGCATTTTCTATTGCACTAAGATCTGGGTGAAAATCATCATTTTTCACACTTACATGAACTGGATTTAGTTTCAACATTCTACATTGTATATCATACGAAGGCCAAGCAGGTGCTAGAAGAATCACCTCATCCCCGGGCTCACATGTTACCATGAATGTGTATAGCAGTCCTTGCTTTGCACCAGGCGTAATAATAATTGATTCAGGAGTTGCTGGAATACCATATCTCTCATACAACCTTTTAGCTGAAGCTGTGCATAGTTCCAATGAACCTTCACTACGCGTGTATTTTGTATTCCCTTGTTCTAGAGATTTGATCGCAGAATCAACAATCTCCTTTGGAGTATCAAACCCCGGCTCACCTACAGTTAATCGAATTACATCATCAGGGGGTGCTGCAAGAAATGGCTTAATTCCAGCAGGCAGGTCAACGAAGCGTTCAGCTATATCAACCATCTAAACATCTCCAAAATACTCACAGTTTTGGTTAAAGCAATACTTTACCGAAGGGGTCGCCTTGAAAGAACTTGTTGGCTAAGTTCTAAACTAGTATGTGATAGTTTATTCCTCGCTTTGAAATACTATGCCTTTGCGGCTTACTTACTGGTGCGTAGGTAGCAAAGCCCGGTTACGCGATGGACTGCAAATCCATTTTACGGGGGTTCAAATCCCTCCCTGCGCTCCAAAACAACCAATTGAATAAACCAATTATTCTAATTCATCCGATACGGAACCGAGATATTCTGGTAATTCAACTCCGGCCATTTTTGCAACATCATGCATTGGTGGTAGAGTTTGAACTAGGCTGCTGACAAAGTTCGATGTAGCGCCCTTACCTTCGGAATCAACTCCAGAATCCCATACTGTGATTTTATCAATTTTCAAATTCTTTACAGCCTCAACCTGTGCATTAACCATAGCATCTACCTTTTCAACCATTAACAAAGTAGCAGCAGCTTTAGCATCCCCTCCGGCACTTTGTACCAACATCTCGTAACCCGATGCTTTTGCAGACAGCACTTTTTGTACACCCTCGGCTTCAGCTTGATATCTAGCAAGAATCGCATCAGCTTCACCAGATGCAATTCTTCTTTGTCTCTCGGCTTCAGCTTCAGCAGCAATCTCGATTTGTGTTTTCGCAATTTCTTCACGAACAATTTCCTCCGCCCTCAATCTTTCTTGCTCCAACAAGTATTGCGCTTTTTGGACTTCCATTTCAGCTGTCCTTGCTGCAATTTCAGAACGTTGCATGGCTTCGGCTTCCTTCTCTGCCAGTGTAGCGTTGTATTCTGCAATGCTTGCCTTAGATGTATTTTCACCTTCGATCGCCAATGCTTCCTGGTCTTGAACGAAGATACGCTGATCGGCGCGAGCGGCCTTCTTACCCTTCTCGGCTTCAGCCTCATTCTCAGCCACTTGGATGTCACGCGCCCGGTGTGCTTCAGCAGCCCCTATGGAACCATCACGATCAGCAACAGCCACGTCTGCCTTTGC
>PBPH01000093.1 GCA_002725475.1 Methanobacteriota archaeon
CAGGGAACAAAAGTAAGGGTTAAAATAGGCGTTCAGCCTATTCCCTTCGTATGAACATCTTCTTCCTATCCACCGACCCCGAAGAAGCGGCTCAAATGTCGTGTGACAGACATTCCATCAAAATGATTTTGGAAAGCGCACAGATGCTATCCACAGTCCTTAGACAACATGGCTACAATGGCGACACTTACATTTACGGGCAAACCCACACTAAACACCCTTCAACGATATGGTCGGGGAAAACGAGGGCAAATTTTGAGTGGTTATTGACACACGCTCTTGCATTATGCCGAGAATACACCCATAGATACGGAAAATTCCATAAAAGTGAGGAAATCCTGTATCGTTGTGCCGACTTGCGTGAGTTAATCCCCGAAGGTTCTTTGACCGTTCCGCCAAAGTGCATGGGTCTTGAATACAGAACAGGTGGCTCAAATTGGGATGATGTAGTAGCCTCATATCGCAATTACTATCGGCACGGAAAAGGCTACATGAATAAGGGCAAAGGCCCACAATGGAAGAAGATACCTGCTCGGAAACCTCAATGGTTTTAGATAGTCGGACAACCCATCTCTAATCATGGTCGGTTCTGTTTTAGTTCCCGCATTTATCGGATTTGCCGTTCCTATGGCGGTCGTTTTCGTGGGCGTAAAGATGTTTGACCTTCGTGAAAAATCTAATTTGGTTCTCTCCGCTTCTGTTGTTGGCCTCGCTATTGTAGGTGCGGGTCTTGCATCACCTATCGCAAGGGCATTCGGCTACCCAACCGATTAAATACCCCTTTAGACCATGATGTAATCATGGCGACTTATTGGTTTGAAGGTATCATCCTCGTTTTTCTCGTAGGAATCTATGCCCGACTTTGGTTCATATCCCGACATTTAGATGAAATTCACGATTGTTTGCACCATTTTGAGGAACGAGCCTTTCGTCAAGATGATGAGGTTCAAGTGGAAATGCCCAACGGAAATCTCCGAGTCATGGGGCTTGAGGAATTTATGGATGAATTCGGTTTTGACCCAAGACAGGAAGAACCCCCTACCACCGAAGAGATAGAAACCAATGTTTCAGAAATAGAGGCGTGGGATAACGACACCAATACAAAACTATAAATACTTCGCCACAGGTCTTGAAGACATGAGCCAATATATCATCCGTCTTGCCGATGGGAAGCAGATTAACCTTGAAGATGCTACTATGCAACAGGTTGCATCGGCTATTTCCATTATCAAAGTGAGTGAATCACCTATCAAAAATCCTTAGATAGCGGGAACATCAATTCTTATCTATGCCGACAGGGGAACTGCCCGAAGATATTTCGGATTTGGCGGAAAAAGCGAAAGCCATAGCGGAAGCCACAGGCCGCACAGAAGAAGATGTCCTAACTGACTTACTTGATGATGGAAAGGCAAATATGAGTGCAGGTCAAGACATTGAAAAAATGGACTTCCTTGATAAAGCCCAAGAACAAGCGGAGAAATTCAAGAAGTTATTGACCACTTTAATTCCCGTTCTCGCCCTTTTATTGAGTATCGGTGCAGAAGGTGTAGGTATCATGGATATTACAGGATGGGGTTCAGATTCGGTTTGGGAGGATGATGACGACCCATTCGGGCCACCGCCTATTCGGTGGGGTTGTATGAATGCCGAGGCGTTGAATTACGATGAAACGGCCAATGAAGATGACGGGACTTGTGAATTTGAAGAAAAATGCTTTCCCGAACCCTCCCTGTTATCTCAAGAATTGCTCGCTGATGGCGATGCCCTCACTTTACGCATTGAATTAGAAAATGGTGCTGAATGTGAGATGGAGGTTGAATTCCGAATGGAATTGTATCTCAATGATGAATCCGAAGAATCGTGGGATTATGGAGTGGATTATGATGCGGCATGGGTGTCCCCAAGCGGTTCGGCTTTTATTGACATTCAACACGGCTTTATGGAATCCGTTGAGGATGGAGAATGGTATGTGGAATGGTCTTATCTTGTAGTTAATAATGAGCATGGGGCATTTGAAAGCGGGACAGAAAGAACGGAAACTGTGATAGTGGATGAGATTCCCGACCCCTGTGCTGATGATGACGAAGATGGTGTCTGTAATGAGGATGAAGTCGGTGGATGCACCGATTCTTCCGCTAACAATTACGATGAGCAAGCAACCGATGATGACGGCTCTTGCGTTTATGACCCCGAAACTTGCGAAATTAACTTGTGGGATATTGAAATAGATTCCAATGCGACTCATGCTTGGGTTGGTTATGACCTTGATTGTGGGCATGAGGAAAATGACCTTGAGGGCTACAATGTATCAGTCCAATTTTTGATTTACGGAGTGAATGAAACGAATAGTGGCCCGAATGCTACTGACCCGTTAAATTGGACAACAGACCTTCACTTCATTCAAGGATGGGAGAGCGACCCTCATTATTTGATTTTAACTGACTTCGCTCAAAATAATACAACCCACTATGATTTTTATTGGTATGCTATTTGGGAAGATGCAGATGGTGAGCAACAGTTCATAGAGCGGAAATGGTTGAATCGGGAATTAAACCCTTAATAAAGAAAGGAAAAACGGAAGTGGGCAAAATGGCGAAAATAGATTGGGATATTCGGATTACATTCAATAACTTGATGGTGGCTCTCGTTTCTATTCCACTAATTTTGACCTTCATGGTTCTCTCTTATCAATTGATTACAACGGCTTTCGTTGATGACCAAGTGCGAGAAGATATTGAAGCATATATCGCAGTTCTCGGTATTCTAAGCGGCCCTGCTTACATGGCTATTTCCCGATTCTTTGATAGATGGAATGCGGAGGAAGAAGAATATATTGAATCAATACGCAGACAACACAAGACGGAGAACGACATTCGGAGAGCGACAGGAAAACTCAAAGAAGACGAAGAAGCGATTGTGATTGAGGCAGATGAGCAAGCATGACGACAGGTGATGAATTATGCTTAGGGTTTTGCGGCATAATTTTCCTTCTGATGATATTCTTCTATGTGGTTCATCGGTATATCATTTATTGTATTCAAGATTTCTCGGAATATATTCACCCTGCTCGTTCCGAAGATACAAGAAACGCATGGGATGATAGAAATTTACGAATAACAAGAGGATTGAACAATTTGAAGAAGGCATTATTTGGTGGAGAGTGGAATAAGTGATTGAAGATACTATCAAGTGGTTTTTCAAGCCCGATTCGGTTTTCGCCACAGAAAGATTAGCACACGGAGAATGGGCAATTATCCCATCTTTGTTGAAAAACTCGCTAAAACGGGCTTTATTCATCGCACCCGGTTTGTATGTATGCGACATTAAAGGAAAACAATTAGTAGCCGCTTCTGTATTAGGTTCGCTTGGAGTTTCACTCTCACTTGTTGCATATTTCCTAATGACTCCCGACTATACAACAGACCTTTGCGGAGAATGATTTAGATACATTCCCACCCCTACTCACAATATGCCCCTGCGCTCACCTACATTCAATGCACTCTTTTCATTGATGAGTGAAATGCAATCTCCTTTGACCATTGTTGAAACAGGAACCATTAGAAATCATTTAGAAAAATATGCTTTTGGGGATGGACATTCCACACTTCAATTTACAAAATATGTGAGTGATTTTGGAGGTGAATTCTATTCTGTGGATATTGACCCTATTGCAGTAGTGGTTTCAACAATGGTTTGCACAAGGGAATATCCATCTGCTATGGATAAAGTCAATATCATAGAATCTGATAGTGTAGCGTTCTTGAAATCTTTTGATAAGCCGATAGATGTCTTGTATCTTGATTCTGCTAATGATGCAGAATTGATACTAAATGAAGCAAAAGCGGCTTTAGGTCACCTACACAGCGAGTCGTGTATTCTGATTGACGATTGTTTCAATGAGAATCATTATCATGTTGAAAAGGGTTCTTTGGTCATTCCATTCCTTGAGGAAAATGGGTGGGTTATGGAAGCAAATGAATATCAAGCATTGTTCATTCATAAAGACAGGTTTTAGATAACAAGAACCACAATCCAATTATATGAGTATGTGGCGTAATTCACTTCTTGTAGGTGGCGCAACCTTCCTTGTTGGTTCAGCACTTATGCAAATAGGTGATAACCCAAAGGGTGAAATCGGATGGTGGCCTTATGTCGGCACATTCATTTCGGGTGCGCTTGGTTTCATGCTTGTTGCTAATCCTCACACCCCAAAGATGTTTGAATTAAATGCAGAAGGCCCAACAGACGATGAATTAGAATCATGGTCGGAAAGACAGGATGATGGCTCAATGCTCGTCACAATTGACGAAGATGGCGATTCCCACACGGAATTGACCTATGATGAAGAAGGAGATTTAACCGATTTGAAGCGATTTATGGCTGAATTGTTTGAAGCAGAAAAGAAGCATCGCCGCAGAACGACATTTGCATGGACAAGAGGAATGGAAGAGGGATTCGTTGGCGATGATGGAAAGGTTAATCACGAAGAAAAATATGGCTATTCCCACCCTTACAATTTTTCAAGTTATACCATACCCGATTACGCTTATCACATTGATAACTTGCCCGAAGGCTATCACCTTCATTTGTGGAAACCCCAAAGCAAGAAGAGAAATTGGACAATGTATTACAAATCCCCTAATTCGGATGTGTGGAAGCGAATTAGAAATCGGAAAAAGAGGATGATGAAAGAAGTGGCTCTTGATTTGTATAACACCGACATAGCCAAACCTGCGGAGTATGATTTGAGTCCTATTGAAAGAATGATGCTTCAACAAGGAATGAAATTAGATACAGGTTTAATTACTCGTTCCGAAATAGAAAACGCACAAGGGCGAGGTGAAATAAAAATTATTTGGTATTATTCTCCACCGAATACTGAACCTAAACCTTTCTGCCAAACTATTGATGCGAGAACAGGGGTATTGAGTTATGTTTTTAACGGGGAGATGCCCAAAGAATTAAGAAACTTTTGGCGTGGAATGAGATTTCTCGGATTTGAAAAAGCAGGTAGTGTGCGCTCGGTCAATCGCTACAATACCGACAGGAAACAATGGGTTGCTTCCCATCCCGCATGGTTTAGAAATTTGTGCGCTCAAGGGATAACCAAAATCCATATTACACAAGAAGGGCATGATTACAAAATCAATGATAGAGCATTCATGCGTTTCAACAACATTACAAATCCCTCAAGAGGTTTCCAAATACGAGATACCGATGGAGGATGGATTGTTCCAAGACAAAGCACTCAAAGAAAGATGCTTGAACAAGCGAGAGATGATGAGTGGGAAATGAGGTCAAAGTTCAAACAGATTTTGGACTCCAATGTAAAGAAAGAAGATTGGACACCATCTTCTTCTCAAATAGCGGCAAGGGTATTTTATCAATGCGTAAGGAAATACAATCCACAAGACGACCCACGGTGGCACACCTCATTTACCCATTCAAAATTAGCAGATTTGCATTATGGATTCGTGGAAAAAGGCCATCCCGCAGAAGACATTTTGACGAAAACAGGCGAGTATATGGCTCGCAGGTTCAAAAAAAAATAAAATATAGCCAAGATGAGTCCTTTTTCAATCAAAAAGGCATAGATTTTGATGCCGAAGGTTGGGAAGATACAGATTGGGAAACCCACGAACCTTCTGACGACCCTTCCCCGTTTGAAACTATTGAATGGGAAACATTACCCGTTCCACCGCCCGAAATTAGAAATTTAATGGGAATACTGTCCCGAAATAAGAAAGAATGTTTGGTTGTGGGAGGCGCAGTAAGAGATTTATTATTGGGATTAGAGCCGAAAGATTGGGATTTAGCCACCAATCGCACACCTAAGCAAATTGACGATGTAATAGGCTTCGGTGGAAAGCATAGTGGCGGCTATCCCCGAATGGTCACAGGAAAACAAGCAGACAAAGCATTACAAACAGGATTGACGAGTTTAATTCTGCTTGAAGAAGGTGGCGAACCTGTTGAAGTGACCACTTATCGTTCTGATTTAGGAATGGAAGAAGGGACAAGGACACCGATAGTAGCCCCTGCGGAAACTTTTGAAGAAGATGCCGCACGAAGGGATTTTACTATCAATGCTATGGGTATGACGGCAGACGGAAGATTGATAGACCCTACGGGTGGTCAAGAAGATTTGAAAAACGGTGTTCTTAGAGCCGTTGGAAATCCGAATGAGAGATTTATTGAAGACCCTCTCCGAATGATTAGAGCCATTAGATTTTCAGTTCGTTTAGGGTTGCCGATTGAGGAAAATACATATCAAGCCATTCTTGATAATGTGGATTTGATTCCCACATTGTCTGCACCTCGTCTGCGACAGGAGATTGGAAAGGTATTGGTTGAACCCAACGGATTCCAAATGTTGATGGAAACAGGCATTATTCCAATTTTAATGCCCGAATTCCGCAATATGGAACAATATCACCACAAGTTAGATTATCACCCCGAAGATACTCTTTACAATCACTACATTGAAGCATTCAAGAAATTCACCACGATTCCTAACCGAACAGAATTGGGTGCGTGGGCATTATTGTTCCACGACATCGCTAAACCTCAAACGGCAGATTGGAAAGAAGAAGGGGGTTATCATACCTTTTATGGACACGATAAGCAAGGGGCGCAATTGGTTTTGGACAAATACAACAATGAAAAAGGCCCATTTGAGTTTTCCAAGAAAGAATTACAAGCGATTGCATGGACTACTGACCATCATTTACAGAAGTTTTGGGAAAGTAAGAAACCGATGAAGGTTTCGGCTATGAGAAATGATGAAAGATTCCCATTACTTGTTGAAGTCGTGATAGGAGATACGATGGGAATTAGGCGTGGAGGCGATGAGGAATTAGAGCGCAGATTGAATGAAATAAATCAAATTACAGACAAAGTAAATGAACAGAAGGCTAAAATGGGGAATAGGCCAAAGGACTTTGCGAGAAAGGTCATTCAAGAATTGAATGTTCAAGGAAAAGAAATCAGTATGGCTTTGAATGAAATTGAGGAAATGGTTTCCACAGGACAGGTTCAATCTTACGATGAGGCACTTGAGGTCTTGAAGACAAAGAGGAATGCTTAGATAACAAGTGAGGGAATGTGATATTATGGGTGGTGCATTTGTTGAAACATACGAACCCTTGAAATGGAATTGGAAGGGCAAATCCTATTCATTAAATGAAGCCAAACGAA
>PBPH01000094.1 GCA_002725475.1 Methanobacteriota archaeon
AGTAGTGCATTATTTTCAGGAACAACTACTGCAAACTCGTTAGCATCTAGATTCCACCAATCAGTAGGTTGGTATTCGACTCCAGCAGAATAGTGATGGAGATATGTATCTCGAAGAACAAGTACTTTGTCAAGACTTCCGGTTCCATCACGACTTGCAATTATCCATCTTGAGATATTGATTGCTGAATTTGTGGGGTTATGTATCTCCACCCAATCTCCCTCAATCCCGACATCTCCACCAGTACATTGCGGCATTACTTCACTAACCACAAGTTCTGTAGAACCTGTGTATGGGTCCTCGAAATCTGGGTTTTCCATCCCCGGGGTGGGGTATGGGGAGGGCACCCAACTGCCCTCAGCGTCAAATCCCTCCACAAGAGTTCCATTCTCTGGCGTAAGGGTATATGTGATGGTTTGTGTCAATTCTCCATCTGGGTTGACAAGCGAAATTACTGATCCACTGTTTCGCATAGTCATTCCACTGCCATTTTTCCAAACAGTAAGATATTCTCCAGCTCCCAATTCCCATGCAGAGGGGTCGCTTTCATCCATTCCTGGAATCGATTGGGAATTGAGGGTTGTAGTACCGCCGCCTTCAGCACGAATCTTCCAACCTTGGAAAGAAGTGGAATTGTTACCCACATTCACAATTTCTACCCATTCACCCTCAGGATAGTGATTACTGTCTGAACCAATGGGGTCGGGCATAATTTCGGAAATACGTAATTCAGCACTTTCATTAACAGAACTACTAATTTGATTGGGATTTGGCCCTGCAGGGGTTATCCAACTAGAAGTGATTAATTGTTGAGATGGTAAATCAGGGTCACTTGGAACAACTGTCTTATTTTCTCCAGGGTTTGAACTCCAACTTACTGAATCAACAATATCTCCATTGTAATCCACCAGTGATAGCGTATCTCCATTGATAAACATCTCAGCGCTATTTGAAGTAGGGATGACGACGTATGAACCTGCATCAATCACATTACCAGTTCCACTGTCACGATCAATAATCTCTGATAATCCATTAGATTCGAGTAGCAGTATTTGTCCCGTCCCAGTAACAATTTTCCATCCCGTGGCATCAATTGATGGGTTCCCTCCTCTGTGCGATAACTCAATCCATTCCCCTTCAGGGTATGCTCCACCACTATTTGTTGCATTTACCATCACTTCATTGATTCTCAATGGGCTACTTCCATTCACATTTAGTGCATTAGTTTGCCCAGGTGTCGGGAAAAGTGCGGTTGTCCAATATCCTGTGCCGATAGGGGGAGATACAAAGGAATGTCCAATCTCACCATTGTTTGAATAATTAGCAGCTGACACATATTCTCCTGCTGGATTTATCAAATATGCCGAATCTCCTCCATTATTGAAAACACCATAAGATTTCATGCCGTTAGTGGCTACTATACGGAATTCTCCTGGGCCAATTGAATCAGAAATAGCGTAATCGACTAGGTGAGTTGAGTTGAGGTTCAATGTGTTTCCAGTTGCATCTTTAATTGACCAACCAGTGAGATTGATAATTGAAGTACCAGTATTTTCAATTTCTACCCATTCGCCACCGGGGTAGGTGTCATTGTCAAAACTAGGCCAAGCGTCAGCTAAAACTTCTGAAACTCGTAAATCACTGGTATTCCAAGTTGGTCCAGTATTTGTACCTCCTCCGTTATTTGCCTGTCCAGGAGTAATGCTACTAGAAGGCTGCCAATCAGTTGTGGCTGATGAGCCTTCAATTAGAGAATCTCCTTGAGATACTGATGTACTCCATGTAGCCTCGTGAACCTTATTTCCTAACGAGTTATGTAATTCAACAACACCTTGGCCATTAGTCATACAAAACCCGCAACTTCCACCATCACCGTTTCTAGCAACTACCATATAATCTCCAGCACCTAATAACAAATTTTGAGCATTTTGTGGCCAAACCACAGTTACTGGAGAGGAAGATATTGAAATATCTAATTGTCTATTTGAATTTCCGTAATGATCTCTTAGGTACCATCCGGACATATCAACTGAAGATGTACCTGAATTGTGAATTTCCACCCATTCACCAGTCGTCCAATCGCTAGGCCCAACTGCATCAGTTTCAGAGCCTACAGCGTTCACAAATAATTCAGACAAGCATATGTCTCCAGAACAAGCAGTACTCTTTGCCCCGGCACTGGTTTTTTCATCGGCTGGCTCAAGCATAGCTAATTGTGGGCTTAGTAGTAATAACAGTAGAATAATTATCGAAAACAAAATTTTGCGGCTCATGTACATCACTCAACTCGAGGTCTACGACCTCGTTATAGGCTATTACAATTATCACCATCGCTTGATTGATTGATTCGCGAAATCAGGTAAATCCGAAACTATCTAGTCTTGCTGCAAAGGTGTAAATCATGATTGGGACTAGAATTATTCCCATTCCATGACTTCGTCTTATTCCTATTCTAGGTGGCATTAAACCTAGCACTGTACCAGTAATTAGAACACCCATTCCAATCCAACCTGTCGTCATCCAAGATAACATAGCAATGAAAATGAGTACGCTCATTACTAGGGTGCGAAGTGGAATTAATTCATGCAGTTTCAACATAGCACGACCAACTTTCATCATTATTGGAACAGAAATTAATCCCGCGGCTACTGTGACTGCGATCAATTTAATGAAATCTGGCGGAGGTTCTACAGCAGACCATGGGTCGATTGGATACATCATATTGAGCGCAAGAGCCGCTCCCGAACGTGGTCTTCCAACGAGATAAAGAAAGGCTAGAACCATTACAGTAACTGCTGTATTTGTTGCAGATAAGATTGCTATGACTTCCAAATCCTGTTCATTGGTTTGCATTTCTAAATCTAAATCAGGGGAAATAGCCCTTTCACTTCGCGCTTCTTCTAACAAGGCTAAGTCTTCACCAGAAAGAGGTGCTCCACCAACTGCCATTGCTGCTGATTCATCTGAAAGTAGGGTGTTTTGTTCTGGGTCATCCATTGGTCCTTCATCAATTACATCCTTTTCATCTTCTAACTTCCTTCTCGCCATGGCTTGTACAGCAGGATGATCTGCTTGCCCTGGACCAAATTCAAAATCAGCGGGTATGTAATCAGGGTCTCTTAATTTTCCAAAGAAGTTTCTTACAGTCATTACAACAACGGTTGCCTGAGCAGCAGTCATCCCTGGTAGGATTGCCATAACTGCGGCACAACATGATGATAGGAAGCATGGTATGATTAATGGGCCAGCAGGAGGTATATCCCAAGTCTCCTCTTGTTCTGGCATTTCTGTAGTTGTAACATAAATATCAATCAAATTTGCAATTCCAAACAGTCCTGCAAGTCCTGGCATTAGCATAGTTCCGCCTGATGCCCCCCCCGGTAGGCCAACAGGCGATTTTGCGGGCAATTCAAAAACTGCCCAACCATAAAAACCACTTAGTAAGAAAAAACTGCCTGCAGCAATCACTCCCGCAGTGTTTGAACTATCTGAAAAACTAAAATCTCGTTCCTTTCCAAACAAGTTGATTTTCCAGTTTTTACTCATCGTTTGCATCCATTTTGGCCACGGTAATCTAGTTGTTTCTGTTAAAATTAGAAATGAAGAAATTCCTAGTAATAGCCAAGGTAGCATTTCTCGACTTTCTTCATAGAATCCGAGACCAGGATTTGTTCCAAATAGAAATCTAGCAAACAATAGTAGAGGGATTGAAAGGAGCAACCCAAGTTGTGATCCGCGTGCAGAATACGCTACCCCTTGCGTTGCTTTACCTGCGAGCAACATTCTGTGGCCTGGCAATAGTGCCAGAGCAGTGTCCCCATCAGGAGCTCCTAACAAAGCACCTGGGATGTAATTCAGGAAGGTGTGTACCGTCCCCATTGAAACGATGATTGCAGCCACCGAAGAAAGAGGGATTCCAAGTCCAATTGCTAATGGTGATAAACTAACAGCAATCATAGCCACATTGTTAACATGGAAACCGGGAATCAAACCAGTCATACAACCAAAGAAGACGCCAATGAAAAATGACCCTAACAGCCAAATCCAATCAATCATCCAAATTTCCATATTATCCCCCCAAAATGTTGAGTCATCGTCGGTCTAGGCAGAGTTGAACTTCTCTCTCAATTACATTTTCAGAAGTAGAAAGCCGACCACTCCAGTCAAGTGGAGAATCTCCATTTGCATTTTGTGTATTTAGTTCAGTTCCATCCCCTAGTAAGCAAAGTCTTTCACCCAATTGGGTACCTTCACGATTAATCCATAAAGTTCCGTTTTCTTCACTAACTATTCCATTAATTTTTACTAATTTGTTTATGTCCCATTGCCAGTCATCAAACCCTTCAATCCATGACAAAGTGACTACTGGTACAGGTTCATCTTGCCAAATAGAAATACTGTGTACTTGCAGAAGTAGCCTTGCATCAACGGTGTCCCATATCAGAGTAGCAGAAACGTTTACTTTTGTTCCAGCTTCTATCCAATTAGCTCTAGCACCTTCCAATTTAATTCTCAATTTTGTTGAACGAGTGAAGTAATCTGGTCCGTCTGCCAAGTACCCTTTGTCGTAATCTGGTGAAATTGGGTTGTCAATCCACCCAACTAGATCCAAGGTTTGGTTACGATACGCGTTAGGGTCTCTAACGATATCTGAAAGTGGTGTTGTTGGCCCCCCGGAATCACCAGTGGGGTTAATGATCGATGTAGATTGGCCATGGTCTAAACAAAGTTGAATCCTTTCTTCTTCCCATACTAGTCGTCCATTGAAATCCTTCACATCTCCATCTGCGTCATCATCACTGGGTAATAAGCAGAGTTTGTTTGTATCACCAGGCCCCATAATCCACCATTCGCCGCTGTTATTACTTGCGGTCCCTTCAATCGTAACTAAACTTCCAATATCATATGACCATGTAGTTGAGTCGGCACTCCAAGACAACCTCTTTGCTCCAGCCGCATGCAGAATTTCAATTTGTGTGGCATGAGTCTGTAGTTGCCAACGGAAATCACGTTCTGACCATCGAACCCAACCAGTAACCATTATTTTCGAGCCTGATTCATAACTTTCATTCAATCTACCTTCAATAGCCATAGAAACGATGTGGTCGGCGCTCCCGTATGATGGGTGGTCCATCAAACTAGAAATTTGGCGCGTCACATTGCCTTCAATTACATCGCCAGAATAACCGACTAAAGTGATTAAATCACCATCAAATTCAGAAGGATCATGTGAAACACCAGTCAAATTGACATTATGTACTTCAGGCACCCAATCTTTGTCCCATTGAACAGCCCCTGCGCCCTTTGAGTTGAGGAAAATTCTACCGTTCCATTCCGATACTTGACCAACTACCTCAATCAGAGTTCCGATAGGTGGTAAGAAGGGCGAGGTTTCGACCCATTTTACTTCACTGACATTATATCCATCCTCTATTAGAAGATCAATTTGGTCTGAACCGCTATCATAGGGGTCATGAACATATGAAATCAGGTCACCTCTTATTTTGACATTTTCACGTATATGTAAATGTAAATCAGAGATTTCAACCATATCTGGCTCCCTCACAACCGCATAGAAATTCATTACACTCACAAGCAGAACACTAAGAATGAACATAGCCCACAATTTTGCCATGCTACTGCTCAGGAGGGTTACCCGCTTGAAGGTTGGGCAAGAAAATTGTGTTTAATCTGCACAGTTTTTTACATTCATTTCATCAACTTGAACAGTTTGACGCAGTCATGGCGGAGAGATGTAAGTTAGTAACATCTTCAGTCTTAATCGCCATAATTATTCTATTTTCGGTAATCTCATCGACCACAATTGGATTAGGAAATAATGCCAATATTCTATTCATTCAAAGTGATGGGGGTTCTAGCAACGATGGTTCTGGAAACAATAGTTCAACTAATCAGGGTGTGGGACAAAATATTACCAATTGGACCGCATACTCTCCAGTCTGGAGCGTTGGAGATACTTGGACGTATAGTGCAACATTAGATGCGCAAGAATTGGTTGAAAGAGAAAATAACCTTCAGGGGGCAGTATTGGATTTCTTATTAGGTACAGCAACACTAGTAATTCAGGGCGTTGAGGAAGTTGATGTTGCTGGAGAAATTACTCCAGTATATCGTACAGTAACTTCAGCAGTGGTCGTCGGTAATGGATATGACTTCCCAGTCCCGAATCCATTAAACGATGGCTCTCTTTTATCAATCGATGGTGTTCTAACTGCTTCATATGTAAATACTGAATATTTACGAGTTGGAGATTTGGCATTGGTAAAGTATGACAAGCATCTGGTAATGGAGGTGACTGCAGAAATTTTAGGGATAGGTCAAACTGTTGAAGTTGCTAATTATATTGAATCAGGGATTCATGCCCCCCCTCTTGAATACTATGATTTCCCTATGTCTGAAAATGAGTCATGGAATTTGGTTACTAATCTAACAAAAACCTATACAAAAATTGGAACTACAGATTTGATTTCAATTGACATTCCAACTGAACCAGAATATTATGACCAGGAGTGGAAGTTCCTAATCAACGCAACAGGTGACGTGGATTTCCCAGGTTGTGAGGATAGCACATTAGTTTGGATGTTAGATGAGGAAGATGAAGCAGAGGAATGGCGTTGGTGGTGCCCTTCTGTGAATCAATATGCTATTCGTTGGACGGACGACATTGCTTTGAGTGGAGTTAATGCTTCACTAGTGCTTAACAGCTATCAACCAGCAAATCAAGTAATGTCTATTTCAATAGATCTCTCAAATAATTCAACTCCATTGAATAGTGAAATTGATTCATGGGTGAATATTACAGATTCTAATGGCCAACCCGTTGTAAATAAATCGGGATTTGTATATCTCAGGGGCATACAACGTCTATCATTTGTTACAGATGAAAACGGTTCTGCACAATTACGAATTATGGTTGGTAATTCAATGGACAATACACCTACTGCACAAGATTGGGGCACTCATGGAGTAGTAGCATATCTTCATTCAGATCAAACAGTCGGTTCAGCGACCCTCACTTTAGAAGGGAGTGCAATAGGAGGTTTGCTAAGACTTGAAGCTAATTTACTAGCTTCGGAAGTAAGTGGGATAATGTCAGTACAATCAAATCACTTTAGTGAATCAGTTAGATTCTAGGATTCTTCTTCTATAACTTCATTTTCAATTCTAGTTTTTGGGACGGTGCTCAAGCCAAACCATGTTGCTCCAACCCCCAGTACCACAATCAGCAAGAGACA
>PBPH01000095.1 GCA_002725475.1 Methanobacteriota archaeon
AACTTCAGGATCTTTCAACCCTCCCGCTCTAGATTGAATGATTCCTTTCCAGTAAAGAATAGTAATCAGCCATGTAACTAATGATGAAATCGTATATACTTCTTGTCCGATGTCTGAACCGAACCAACCTTCCTCTGAAGCAGAGTAATTTAGAGAAATTAAGAACATCAATGGCCATAACCAAAATACAACTAGTTTGCCACCGTAATAAGCTGCAAATCCTGCAAAAATGACCGCCGCTAGTAACAACAAATGGGGCTCTGGAATCAATAGATGTAATCCAGCTATTACAGAAATAGATGGAACTATCACTGGGAAATTGCTCTCAACTTCCTCGGATTTTGAATTCATTGTATCTCTCAAATAAAGGAGTAATACTGGTAATCCAGCAACGATCCATCCCAACCCCACCCAAGCAGGATATTCAATACCTAAGAATAGCGAACTTCTAGATTCTAAGAGCGAATCTATTTGAGGGCCGCTTTCGATAATTGTTGCTGGTAATGAAATTAGTAACAATGCACCAAATGCCCAAACGAATGGCAAGATTGACAATGGGCGGGGTCTTCTATGTTGAATTCCTCTAATAATCACCAATAGTAACATGCTGATTAGTAATATTCCTCCTGAAACATCTAGTAGAGCCACAGCCATTACGCCGTACAGAATCCAGTCTGAAGCGTTACCTTCTTCGTAATCGACACCTTGTCTAATTAACATCATATGTCCGAGTAATGGTCCTGAGAGCATAATCATATCAAATACGATTTGGGCCATTACTACCGAATCACCCCCCCCTGAAATTAGAGACTCATGAATTCTGAAAGACCATGGTAATCCAACAAAGAAGAGAAGCCAGATTCCTGCTGCCCTCGTTTTGTTATCTGATGGCAATTCAAACAATATCTCGCGCATTAATACGATGATTGGCATCAATAGAAGCAACACTACCCAAGTCTCAGTTCCTGCTGCTGCTGACAAAGAGAATATTAGGAGGGGCAGAATCATACTACCCCGCATAGCTGCTCCCAAGCAAATTGGCTCAAACTTGCTAGTCTTGGATGTCCATTCCCTAGTATATGGGTTCCAATCTGAAACCCTAATCACTGACTTAGTCAAGTTACTACCCATCCAACCAATGTCGTATTCGATATTTCTCAAATTTCTACCCAATGCGTACAGAGCAACAGCAAGTATGAGCGCCTCCACACCCAACTCTGAAACACCAATTAATTCCCCAAGACCTGTGTCTAGTCGATTCATCCATTCAAGAATGAATATTGAAAATCCAGTTATTAGAACCAATACGGATACATTTTTGCGACTTTCAGTATCATCTGAATCAATGTTGTTAGCATTTGTTGCTTCACGTAGAACCAATGAAATCAGATAGATTACGAATAGCAATGGCAACCAAGTATTTGTCCCAAACAACATCTCATGAGAAAATAAAATCAAAAGTACAGCAAGATGATATGGTGCTGAAGAAATTCGATTATATTGACTACCCACATATCCTAAAACCAACAAAGCGGCAGGTGGAACGATAAGGAAATTTGAGTCCAAAGCAAGTACTTCAAATGGACCACCAATCCATGACAACAAATCAATGATGAACCAGGAGGTTGCCAACATTATGTAGGTCCAATCTGCCACCCATCGCCTAGTCTTAGGAACATTTAGCATGTAAACAAAGGCGATTATAGCTAGAGACCAAGCAATGGCAGAACCAGGAGATGGGAGGAATATCAAACCCACTGCTAATCCAATTGGCATCCATGGAACCCTCCTCATATGAACTGGAATAAAATAGCCAACTAGAAGTGAAAGCCAAATTAATAATGGCAAACTAATGATTGAATTATCAATGGTATTGACAATTACAATATTCAAATCTTCTGAAACTGCCCACAACTCTGCAATAAGAACCATTAACACCAATCCAATTGATCCATGCTGTATCATCGAACGGGATAGCCCTTTAGCTGAGGCAAAAACTCCTTGCATCAACACAATCAATACTAGAAGGCTAAGACCTGCACCACCGCCAACTGAAAGTTCGTATAATATTGGAATAAATGAAGAAAGGAACGCTGATGAAAGAAATAGCGGGGCACGATTGGAAGTTGAGCCAAGCCACATACCCATTCCAGTTAATCCTATAATCGATAAAATCAGTGGTAAGGATATGACTCCATCCGCCCAACCTACCCAAATCTCGGCTCCAATCAGAAGAATAACTAGAGGAGATAAAACCGTGACCATCCGTGGGAGAATGGTCGCCTTGACTCTATCATTGTGAAGCCACTGGGAAAAACCCAGTAATGCAAATATTGTTGCTTGTGCTAAAATGCCCCATTCACCAGGAATCCAACCCGAACTACCCGACTTTCCATGACACATTATTCCATCGTCAGGGAAATATCCGCAATAGAAATAAAGTACCCATCTGCTTAACCAAAATCCACCAAGTACTGCAAATAGATGGCCAAATGAAAGAACATAGTCGTGAACAATTGAAATCTGTTTATGCCTACGATATTGTATCTCAACAAATCCATATGATACAAGAACTAGTAAGAACGCTCCAGATGCAAGATAGAGGAATTCCATATCACTATCCAATTCACTGGTCATGAATTGTCCAATAGCAATTGCTAGAGCAATTACGCCCCCAATTATAGAAAATAACATCCCAATTTTTGAAGTATCAAGATCTTCTTTCGTCGTCGCTGGAGATTGAATCGCTACCCCTGGGTGGTAAACTGTTTGAGTTTTTTCCGCATTTTGACTTAAATTTCTAAATCTAGAACGCTCTTGAGAATCATCTTGCATATTGTTAGCCGTGCATAGACGATAGATAATGTATTACTCGACATCTTTGATGTCGGATTCATTTTTTCCTCGAATTAAACCTACGCACCCTGTAATCAATAGTAGCATTGAAACAAAATAAATCAAAACCGTTACCTGGTCTATGAAGAACGCACTAGAGCCAGTATCAAAGTTAGTCCAATAGGTGAGTTGTTTCTGATTATCTATTATTCCGCTTTGCATCTGATCGACTGTATCTTGATCTGCACCTGCTCCTGTTTCAATCTTGAAAACAGGTTGTAAATCGGATTCGGTCGGAGGGGATTCAGCCTGTTCTGACATGAATCTCGTATCGATGTAGAAATAACTGGTTGATTCGCCTGAAACGATTATTCTAGCATCATGCTGAACTTTTAGTTCAACATCAGCACTGAAGTAAATAGGAACAGCACCAGGGAATATATCAACTAAGGATTTTTGATTTGTCAACTTTGCCTGAATCAATCTATCTCCAGGCGCAATATTAGCAGTCCATACTTCTACAGGCATTCCAAGATATTCTCCATCGTCCTGCTGTACAGGTTCAACTATTGCGTAGTCTCCTAAATTCAGCAAATCACCTTCACCTGTAAGGAATCCACCAGATGTACCTGAAAGAGATTCAGGAGTAATCCCTCCAAAAGTGGCGTTCTCATTTTCTGGAGTTCTCCAAAATAAGTAAGGGCTTCCATCTTGTTCAAGAATTTCTCCAGTATCACAAGATGGATTCTCTCCAGTACAAACAGTGTAACTAGTCCCATTTCCAGTCGACACATTGGGAGAACCGAAAAATGTCTTATTAGATTCTAGAGATTGCCACCCTAGAGAAATATCAGATACATTACCATCTAACTGAGCCATCAACGGGTCTCTCCATCCAAACAGCCACTCATCGACTGTATGTGAAACATACTTGGTAGCGCCAGGATATCCAGTAGCTTCTTCTCCAAACATATCACTCAATGTTTGTGGAACAATTCCATTGAACATAGTTTGACCAACGAAAAATCTCAAGGCCGCCGCAGCATTTTCATCAATTCCATACAACATTGCTACTGTTGAATCATTCCATTCCATCTCAATTCCTTCTGCACTAGGAGACATTGTAACGGGATCCATAGGAACTGTATGACCTGATATCTCTCCATACATGAACATGACAGCCGCATCCCCCGTGATGGCTAGAGGTCCAAACAGAATGTTTTCTGATTGTTGCATTGTTAAATTAACTGGAGGATGGGAAACTCCCCAAATACCACCTAAATTGAGGCTCGCTAATTCGTATCCTCCATTAACTGGATTTTCTGCCCCGAAAGCAATAATTGCATCTTCAGTAACATTATTTGTGCCATTGACAACGGTAACAGATTCTTCTAATGATGAAAATGCTGATGATATCGCTAGTGACATAGCACCAACCCTCTGCGGCTCATAAAGAATGTTAAGCGCAGTAATTGGAGTATCAGAAGAGACTCCTGATTTCCATGTGTAAGTATTGATTTCTGAATATGTAATTGTGCCAGCTTCAGAATCATATTCAATGAGGGTTCTTTCTGTATTGATTTCGTATGTGACGGGCCCAACTTGATCATAAACAGCATCGACAGTATAATCGGCCAGCATTTCATCCAGATTAGTTAGATTCCAAGCGTAGTAATCCCTTTCACTTGTTGAAGTGAGCCAATCATCATTCAAACTTGTACAATCATCATTTGAACATATATTCTCCTTCGTAAAGGTCTGAAACATTTCCTGAACTGCACCTTCAACTGCCCCTGTAGCTACCGAACCGACTACTGCCATGTTGAATGCAACGAGCACTAAACCCGCCGCAACAAAAATCACATTTCTATCAGCCATCTTTCTCTCCTCAAACTCTCGTAATCGATTAATGAGATGAACCTTGCCACAACAGATTATTCTGAAAAAATAGCGAATCACATATCTCTTGAACACGTCACCGAGAACATAGGAGCGGGGTTGGATGGATGTAAAACCGTCTTTGGCATATAGGTTGATTCGTTGGCTATGCAGACAGATTAGTGCCACTTGGTTTCGCGAGCATGGAATAGTTGACGAAGAGTGGATTCCTGAGAAAGGAGGGGTACTATACGCCGCTTGGCACCCTGGTTCTTTGATTGATCCGCTACTAATGCTATCACTATTGCCTGGGCAACTTACTTTCGTCGCGAAGCACACTCTTTTCAATATTCCATTGCTAGGTAGATTCATGAGGGCTGCTGGAGCAAAACCAGTCTATAGAAAGCAGGATGCAACTGAAATAGAAGGTGGAGGGGATTCGGCAAAGTCGGGCAACTCTGCTCTAATTGATACCCTTTCGGGAGTCCTAGCAGAAGGTGGTAGATGCGCAATTTATCCAGAAGGAATTTCTCATTTAATGAGTAAGCCACAGAAGACCAAAACAGGACCTGCTAGAATTATTTTACAGGCAATAAGAGAAGCAGACAAATCTGGAATAAAACGCCCTTCTTTGGTTCCAGTCGGACTTCATTATTCAGACGCCAACCGATTCAGGGAACGAGCTCTAGTTACGGTACATCCGCCAATGAACCTACCGCCACTGCCTGGCGAAGATGGAGCACCGCCCGCAAGTGAGGACTTACTTGCTCAATTCTCACCCGAGGTAGCAGCAGATAGAGCATGGGTACTAGCAGTTACTGATTCACTAAGTACCGAACTTCAGCGTAGTAGTCAAGGGCTAGATTCTTGGGAAGATAAAAAATTGCTATGGAGAGCTAGAGGTCTTCTTTCTGTACATCGCAACCGTGCAACTGGGAGGAAAAAACGAGCAAGTTATGCTGAAGCAGTTGTGGGAGCTAGGAGGGCAAGGGCTGCTTGGCTATGGATTTCTGAAAAAGACCCTGAAAGAGCACATAACCTAAGAAAAGGCGTTAGCCAACATGCAGAAAAGATGGATAAATATAATCTAAAAGAATACGAATTATATGACAGGTCAAAAACCCCGGGACCAATCGATCTTGCAAAAGCAATTGGTCAAATAATATGGTCATGGATGTGGATGGCTGGACTGATTACTTGGGGTGCAATGTTAGGTTCCTGGCCACCATATCGTATATCTGGACCAATCGCTGAAAAGTTATCAATAAAGGAGAAACATGCTCTTGGAACACATAAAATTGCAGTAGGATTTATGCTATTACCAATTTGGTGGATAATTATCTCTTTCCCAGTAGCATTTCTTCTAGCCGCACCCAGTAGTCCGCTTTGGAATCTTAATCTGTATGGTTTATTGCCACTAGTAAAGCCTTACTTGGTACAAATTAATTGGGTTCTTCTGGCATTCATATTGATGCCATTATGGTCTGTTGCAGCACGTTTGCACCTACGACTTTGGAGGCGTTCTATGCGAGCACTTGCCACACTGAAGACGTGGTTAAGGCTTAGAAGAGATGAAGTTCCTTGGGAAGAGTTGGCAGCAGAGCAATTGCAATTGGCAAAAGAACTCGATCAAATAGGACAGTCTCTAATTCTCCCAGGGGATAAAGATTGGAAAACACCGCCCACAGGTAAAGATGACTACGAATGTGTAGTATTGCGATGATATTGATAGATACGTGCCTGAAAACCCTCTGAAATATTTCCCCTCGGTTGTGCGAACTATCAAAGACGGAGGCCACTTCGTGAGTCTGCCCACGTAGTGGGCATGGGGAGTAACATGACAAAACCAGGACATATCCCTATGCTTCCACAAGCTGACAAAATAGGATGGTCTGCCTCGGTAAATGGTAAATCCGTTTCTAAATCTGTTGAAAGTAACGCAATCTTGCTTGATGTTCTTCGAGACTATGTTGGAACATTGGGCGTAAAACGGGGTTGCGATATGGGTACTTGTGGGTGTTGTGCCGTGTTGATTAACGGCGAGCCGAGATTGTCTTGTCTAACTCTGGCTCAAGAGGTAAATGACACTGATATTACAACTGTAGAAGGACTTGCAGACGGAACTCATCTTGCCCCAATACAGGAGACTTTTGCAATTTATGGGGGTAGTCAATGTGGTTTCTGCACACCAGGTTTCCTAGTGGTGGCTGAAGCGTTACTTCGAAGTAACCAAAATCCAACAAAAGATGAAATCAAAACTGCTATTGAAGGAAATCTTTGTCGATGTACTGGATACCAACCAATAGTTGATTCTATCCTAGCTGCATCTGAAATTCTCAGTTCAAATGAGGGGACAATTGATTCAACACAACATCAGAGTGATCCGCACCCTGGATTCATTGAAGAGGACAATTAGTCAGAAGGTGCTTACATGAGCGATGAAAAGGAAATGGTTGGCTACAGACAACAGCCTGGGAAGTTGCCTTTTGCAAGACCTGGAAGTGGAGGTAAAAACCAATTTAGCCAATTGAGAGATGATGAATTAATTCCAGAAAGTCAAGGTGGTAAAAAGAAACAACCCTGGGGCGATCATCGACATGACGAACTGGTAACAAGTTCTGCTATTGGGAAGAGAACACCTCTTTATGATGCTAAATGGAAAGTAACTGGACAAGCAAAATATGGAGATGATATTAGATTGTCAAATGAACTGATTGGCAAGATATTACGATCACCTCATCACTTTGCTAGAATCAAATCTATTGATACATCTGCAGCAGAATCTCTTGAAGGCGTGGTTGCTATCGCCACGGGAGCGGATGCTACTGCGAAATTTGGTGTTCTACCAGTTACCAAGGATGAGCATGCATTAGCTGTAAATCTAGTTAGGCATATGGGGGATTTAGTTGCCTGTGTAGCAGCAGAAGATGAAGCGACTGCTCTAGAAGCACTAAAACTAATCGAAGTCGATTATGAAATTCTTGATAGCAATAATGACATGGCTAAAGGCCTTGAAGATAGCGAAAATCCAATTCATGACCGGGGAAAATACCACATTGGAGAGTCAAATATTCAAAAGCGAGTTTTCCAAGAGTTTGGAGAAGTTACAAACATGGAACAGAAAGCGGTAGCATCTCACAAAGCAAATTGGCATTTCCAAGGGGTAAACCATGGCTTTACCGAACCCCATGCAGTAGCAGCCCACTGGGATCCGAGAGGTAGATTGACAATCTACACACCACAACAAGTACCACACTACTTACATCGATCTTTAGCGGATGTTTTGGAAATTCCAATGCATCAAATAAACGTCTATAGAACGTTTGTAGGGGGCGGATTTGGAGGTAAGTCCGACCCGTTCCCTCATGAGATGTGCGCTGCTATTTTGGCACGGAAATCAGGGAGGCCTGTTCGCATTACATTCGATAGGGAAGAGGTCTTTTGGATTAATCGTGGTAGGCACCCCTCAAAAATAGAGATGAATCTTCATGCAGACTCCCAAGGAAGATTATGTGGGGTAGCTACTGATGCACTTATCGATGGAGGTTCATTCGCTTCATTTGGTCATGTGACTACATATTACAATGGAGTACTTCATACAGCGCCATACGAAATCGGAGGATTTCATTACACTGGCGCTAGAGTTTGGACAAATAAGCCAGCTTCTGGGGCTATGAGAGGGCATGGTGCTGTGAATTCTCGCTGTGCTGTAGAAGTTGGGCTAGATGACCTGTCAGAACAGTTAGCTGTAGATCCTATGACATTCAGGCTAGCTAACTTGCTACCACCCCTAAGTGCTACAATCACTGGATTCAGAATAACTAGTACAGGGATGAGGGAATGTTTGGAGAAAGTAAGAGCCGCTTCCGGTTGGGATGAAAAATTCAGGAAGTTGCCTTTAGGTCACGGAATAGGCGTCGGATGTGGTTTCTTTATTTCAGGAAGCGGATTACCTATCCACTGGGACCCAAATAAGTTCCCTCATGCAACTGTGCACCTGAAAATTGACATGGATGGAGGGGTTACAGTTCATACGGGCGCTGCCGAAATTGGCCAGGGCTCTGATACCGTAGTTGCTCAATCAGTTGCTGAAGTTTTGGGATTACCGCTAGACATGATTAGAATCCGCTCTAGGGAATCGGACACTTCACCTGTTGACTTAGGATCTTATTCAAGCCGTGTAACTTTCATGAATGCAAATGCTGCAATTTCAGCGGCTATGGAAATACGAGAAGAGTTGATTGAGGCAACAACTGAAATCACTGGCGCAGATAAAGAAAAATTGGTAATTGGTGATCGGAGAATATATGATAAAACTGATCCTGCAGTAGGTGTTTCATATCTAGAAGCCCTACACAAAGCCCAGGAAGAAAGAGGAGCACTCGTGGCATCAGGAGCATATCGAACTCCGCCAATGGGAAGGGCGCACAAAGGCGCCGCTGCAGGATTGGCTCCAGCATACTCTTTTTCGGCATATGTAGCAGAAGTCAAAGTTGATGTAGAAACTGGTGAGACTAAAGTTCTCAATGTTTGGGCGGCTCATGATTGTGGTAAGGCCCTAAACCCGTTATCTGTGGAAGGTCAAATAATCGGTAGTTGTCATATGGGATTGGGCCAAGTTCTCTCCGAAGAAATGGTATATGGAAGAACTGGAAATCTGATGAATGCAAATCTTCTAGAATATAAGATTCCCACTGTTCATGAAATGCCAAATGTATTTCCTATAATCGTTGAAAGTAACGACCCAGAGGGCCCTTTCGGTGCGAAAGAAGCTGGTGAAGGACCCCTTCTCCCAATCTTGCCCTCTGTCTGTAATGCTGTCTATGATGCAATAGGGTTGAGAGTAAATGAATTACCTATCACACAAGATAGAATGCATCAAAACATAGAGAAGTTGTGCAAAGAACAAGGAGTTAGTGACCCATTAGAATTAACTTCACCTTCCATAGAATATTCTCAACTTCAGGAAATTCTTGCCAAGAGGGCTGAAGAACATGAAAAACGAGACAAAGAAAGACGCAACTCAGAAAATGTTGAGCCTTACCATAATGGGGCACTGTTTGGCTATGAAGCAACTATTCCTCCCGAAGAACAATCGAATGAATGGGAAGTTTCTGTAACCCCCAGTCAAGAATACCTAGAAAATCCCCGATTGGCTGGTAGTGCTTGGAAACATGTAGAGCGAAGGCACAGGAGTGATGCATAATGCGGACGCCCCCTTATTCACTCCATACACCAGACTCATTAGACGACGCTTTTGCAATAGTTGAAGGATTATTGGAGGCTAAAGAGGACTTTGACTGGGTTGCTGGAGGTACAGACCTTTTGCCAAATTACAAATGGCATCTAAACACTAAGAATCATGTCATTTCTCTTGCTAATGTTGCAGAATTGAATACTTTGAATTCTACACATATCGGCGCAATGGTAAGGCTACATGATTTGAGTGAAAGTGAAGACACACACCCCTTGATAAGAAAGGCTGCTGCAAGCGTTGCTTCCATTCTAATTAGGAGATCAGCTACGGTAGGTGGAAATATCTGTTTAGATACTCGATGCTTTTGGTTCAATCAATCAGAGGAATGGCGAGAATCTATCGATTGGTGCTACAAATGCGATTGCGGCACAGGTGCAGACTGTCGCGTTATTCCAAACCAAAATACACTATGTGTAGCCACATATCAAGCGGATTTAGCACCTAGCCTGATGTGCTTAGATGCAAAAATCCACCTTGCATCACCCAATGGGAAGAGGGTGATGGCAATGAACGAGTTTTTTTCTCTTGACGGGATTACTAGAAACGTACTCGAACCTGGAGAGTTAGTAACCCACATTACCTTACCAAAAAATGCTAGTGATTTCATTGGAGATTACCAAAAACTTACACAGAGGGAATCATGGGATTTCCCTGAAGCAGGAATTGCTGCTGCTTGGAAATTGAGTGGTGGTATTATCGAGGAATTAAGAATCTGTTCTACCGGACTTGAATCCATCCCTCGCCTTCATTCTGACGAAGCAAATACCGCCATATCAAATTGGAATGGTGAAGAGAGTGTGGAAAAACTAGCAGAATCTGTTAGAAAGGCGATTAAACCTGTAAATAATACATATTTCAATCCACGTTATAGGAGAAAAATGGTTAAGGTTTTGACACGTAGATGCCTCAAACCACTCAAAAATTTGTGAGCGAGGGATTGAACAAGTAGAGGTGAGTCGAGATGAACGTGCGCACAAAGATTCTGGTCCTAATGATGGTCTTAGCCGCTCTTCCCATGTCCAGTAATGCTCAGACTCCAGAATTCCCAATGGGTTGGAATATGGGGGTCGATACTGAGACCGATGCACCACCTACATTTGACTTGGATCTTGAAGGAAAAGCAACCATAGAATTCTGGATTGACAATCAAAATCTTTACTCACTAACTCTGGAAATTGAATACGATATACCTTTTGATGGATCTGTAAATGGCCCCGACACTGTTGAAGTTAGTTCGCAATCGAATGAGTCTTTTGAATTCTCAGTACATGGAGTAAATGTTGCTTCATTTACAGCAGGAATTAGTGATTACTTCACAATTGATGCTACAGTAACTGCTTGGGGCCCAACTCCTGCAACCCCCGGAGATTCTAAGGATGCTGAAGGAAACTTGACGATACCTATGGTGGTTGATTTGGCTGTTGACTTGGCTGAACCCACTGGCCCAATGAATGCCGGGACTACTACATCCCTTGCAGCGACCGTTTCTAATTCAGGAAATGCTGCAGATTCGGTATTCAAATCGACTATTACTGATTCCTGCCCATTGCTAGAAATTTCTGGTGAAGATGATCTTGAAAACATTGCGATCGAAGCAAATGGAAATATGACGGTCTTCCTTAACATTTCATCATCAGCCAGTCATCCAACAAAAAATTGTGTCATTGAAATTTCAATCCAATCAAAAGGTGATATTGATGCAGGACGTTCTGAAACTGCGGACTCTGCTGAAGTGACTCTTAGAGTTGTTGAAGACCGAGGTGGAAGTGGAGATGATGGCGATAACGATGATAATTCTCAATCAAATTCTGACGACTCCGACGAGGGAGGAGATGTAGTATCACAAAATTGGACGCCATTATGGCCGGGCGCTGTAATTATTGCACCGATATTGGCTGCATTTAACCGCAAAAAATTATTATGAAAATTTTTCATCGCTTGTTTTTGTTCAATTTTCAATCGTTTTCGATTAATTGGGATGTGATGTTTGGTTGATGAAAACTGAAATGATACGCAACGCGCGGGTTTGAAACTCTTAGTAAGTCACCACTCTAACAGCCCCAACATATATTTGCGCAACTTTATTCCAAGTTATAGCACCTGTATGTCCGGATGAGTTTACAGGATTGGAAGTGATTGGTTAATGGCGAAAAACGAAGATGGCCCCAAGCACTTCGGAACCATCATTGGAGCCACTTTTGCAACTCTAATAGTAGTCATGATGTTATCCATGACTTTGGTTGCCGCAAACAAGGAAACTTACTATTCTGCTTACGTCACTGAAGCAACAGATGACAAGGCTCAGTTGGCACAAGTTACTGATATGAGGGATGGTTTAGGAAGTGGGGCTGATGGAGCTGGTTATAAAATTAGAAACACACTATCTACCCCTATGTTAGTCAATGATTGGGAGGAGCCACATAGAACAATGTTGGTTATTGCTGGAACTGAGAAACCAATAGATGAAACTGAAGCCACTGCAATCCATGAATTTGTTACAGAACTAGGTGGCAAAGTAATTGTCGCAACCGATGGAACAAATGCTAATCGTTTAGCAGCCAAATTTGGCGTGACTTACTTTGGAGACCCACTTCTTGATGAATTCCAGAACTGGAGGACATACGACACTGAAGGAACGGCTGGGAATGAAAATCCAACTAATGTTTGGGGGATTGC
>PBPH01000096.1 GCA_002725475.1 Methanobacteriota archaeon
GAGATTGGCCACCTTGTCGATGCTTACTTGGCACAAGACTAGTAATGTGGTTCTTACAATGAACAGTTCTACCACTTGCAATTCCATAAGCACCTTCACCTCGATCAATCACCAATAATCCATATGCAGTCCTATCGACCAACATTTCTTCAAGTTGGCTGGTCTCAAAATTGCTGTCACAACGGTATCGAAATGATGTAAATGGCTCAGGTGGATTATCAATTATGTAAGTCTTCATTCTGGTTTTATTATTTCCAACAATTACATGTCCAGTAAATACTGCTATACCCTTTTCTCCTGCATCCCTTCGGTTGGCAAGGGCTGCAGAAGCTGATTCAATAGCATCAATTACATGTTTTCTAGTTTGATTTGATTTGATGTTTCTTGCTTGCCCTGATTCATTTGCTAACTGATGTCTTACATCAGCAACTTGTCTTTCTGGGGGAATAATTACTGTTACTAATTCAGTACCCATTCCTCGGACCTCCATTAATTCCTCGAGAACACGCTTGAAACGGAGGCGGATTGCCTGCTTCTCTGCATCATCACTCATCAGAACCACTCTGTGGTTCTATGCGCTGGCCGAGGGGTTATCAATCCTTTAGGCAATTATTGGGTGCTTTGTATCAGACGGGCTTATCAAGAGCCGATGCGACGGCGCTGGCAATGAGTCATATTTCGGTTGTCGCTCTTGGAGGGAGTTTGATGTATTCCGGATCTGAAATTGATAATCAATGGTTGGCTTCAGCAAGCAACATTATTCTTGATTATGCATCCACTGGGAAAAAGATTGGAATAGTGATAGGTGGAGGATTTTTAGCCCGGAAAAATATATCCGAGGCAAAGATGTCAGGAGTTACTGACACATTTGACTTAGACCTTGTAGGAATCGAAGCAACTAGAGAAAATGCGGAAATTTTCAGAGAATCATTGGAATTGAAAAATTTGGGCGTTGCAAAACATATTCCAACTACCACTGAAGAAGCTGCTGATTTACTAAAAACATTCCAAATTGTAGTTATGGGTGGAACAAATCCAGGCCACACCACTGATGCGGTCTCAATTAATCTGGCAGCCCAGTCAAATTCAACAGGATGCACAATAGCAACTAACGTTGATTTCGTATATGACAAGGCACCACAAAATAACCCTGATGCAATCCCATTTGAGAAGATGAATTTGGATGATTTACAACGGATTGTAGGCCCCCCGGAGCACATGGGTGCCGGGCCAAATGTAGTAATTGATCCGATTGGAGTACAAGTTGCTATAGACTATGGCATAGAATTGGCACTATTGAATGGGAGAGATTTGGACAACTTGGCCAAAAGGTTAGCAGGAGAAACCTTTACCGGGACTATAATTGAGGTGAATTGAATGGGTCGAATGGAAGAACGATTGAAGAAAGCGATTGCAAAAACAGCACAGGATGCAAAGAAGAAAGTGCAAGAACTTTCAATTAATCCAAAAAGTTCGAAATATGTCGCACCTCATCGACATTGCGTAATTTGCTATATTCCAATTGCAATTGAATCAGAACCTCCAATTTGTACAGATTCATCTTGTTCAGAAAAACATGCATCCAAAGAACGTTCTAGGAAGCGGCTGAATATTATGCTCTATCTGTTTCCTGCTATTGCAATCATGCTTTTCTTACTACCATTGTTCACATAAATTGAAGCGAAGCATTCATCCACCTTGGCCCCTTAGTTGCAGTTATGATGGTACGCATAATGTCGGTCTTGCCTTTGTTGACCGGCTCAATTTGCGTCCTACTAGTTCTAGTGGGGGCAATTGGTTATACGTCAGACTCTGAAACAGTAGAGGTGCCAATCCCGCCCTGTATCCCTGGTTCTGATGAAGATTGCGAAATTGGTATGAATCAGGATAATCTTTCAGTTCCCCAACCCTTCATGCTACTAGACGTCACAGTAGATATGCGATGGGATCACGGCGATGATGCTTGGATAGGTGTGGTTGATGTTGATTCAATAGATTGGGAAAAATGCGGACCAGATGACCAAGGGCTTACTGGTTGCACTGCCTCAGAATTCGATATTATTGCTGGCGGCACTACATCCCAAGATAACTTGGAATGGGATCTTGAACCCGGGGAAACTAGATTCATCACAGCTGGCAGAGCAGGTACTCTATCACTAGAGAGTAATATGGTAACCTATACCTACAGTGTTGGAATGGCCACCATCCCTATGTTACTTCTAGGAACTATCGGGGTTGCACTATGCCTTTCAGGAGTTCAAATGGCATTCCCTGTAAAGTTCTCAAGAAGTGACAAAGAGGCACCGCTCCGTTGAATAACCTAATCCTACTCGGAGTATTTAGGTGAAGCATATGAATGACTTCAAATGTCAGGTTTGTGGAGTTATTATTGAGGTTCAAGGATTGCCAAAAACTCATTATGGACACAAAATATTCTGCACTAGATGCGGACATGTCTCATCTACTAATTGAATGATTAAACATCTTCACGGTGCCACCCTTCTGGTAGAGCAAGTGGATTGCTGATATCATCTGCTCCTATTCTAGAAACCAGTTCTTCGCGAAGTTGTTCGATGGCTATCCCTTCAGTAGCAGAAACACAAATGTGCCCTGAAACCGGATTTATTCCAGTATCGATGTTTAACAAATCTGCTTTACCATCAACAACTAAAAGTGGAGTTTGGGGCAATAAATCTGCAACTTCACTCAATAGATTTTGTTGCGATTCAAGTTTCGTACCTCCGTGCTCTGCTGGATCTAGCAGAAAAAGAACAATTGACCCGATGTGCTCAAGAGCTACAATTGCCTGCATTTCAATATTATTTCTCTTCTCCATTGGACGATCTAGAAGACCCGGTGTGTCAACCATTTGGTATCTTCTACGCCTATGTGTAAAATGTCCTACATGTAATTGTTGAGTAGTAAATGGATATGATGCAACGTCTGGTTCGCTAGTAGAAAGAGTTCCAATTAGCGCTGATTTGCCAACATTTGGAGACCCTGCGACAACTATGCAAGGCTCACTTGAATCAATAGAGGGTAATTTTCGGAGTTTATCCCTAGCCGTATTCAGCCACTCAAGAGAGGGATTGACTTGATCAATAACAGAAGAGATTCTTCCATATGCCTCACGCCTTCTTTGGTGCATACCATCAATATTCACCATCCTGTCAATTTGGCGAACATATCTCTTGGCTATTTCCATACTCTGTTCTGCAGCCCATTGAATTGTTGAAAGATGATGTCGATATGCATCACAACCTACTGCAGCATCAATTAGGGCCTGATCAAACTCAGATTGCTGATCTAGAGAGGGCCATTTACCAACATATCCATTGAGTGTTGAGTCTAGCACATCACTAGCAGACTGAATCATTCTTTTCATCTGTTTCCTAGTCCTGAACATTCGGTCGCTATCATCTACAGTATCCTTGGCTTTGGTAGCCCTGCTGTACGCCTTATCTAGAAGTTCATCCGCAAATAATACGGTGGGCAACTTCTTCCAAACTATTGCAGTCACATGAACTCCTCCGAACTTACCGGCTCACCCATCCCTCTTCAATCCAAAGGGCGGACATGTGTTGATTTGGGCATTGAATCAGTAATTTGACGCTCGAGGATATAAAATTTCATTATATTGAATTAATAATAATGTAATTTGCAGTAGTATTCTTTTCAAGGGTCGGACCTGTCAGCCTTAACGAGAGGGGAGACGCATGGCGGAGAAAAAGAGGAAAAAATCGAAAAAAACAGATTTGCCCGAATGGGCTGTACCATTGTGGGAAGATTTGGGGAAACCAGATTTCTCAGAATTTGAAGATATTCGTTCTGGCCCTCTTTTAGAACGCAGAACGGGTTTGAGAAGAGATGATTTTGTAGAAATACTTCTCGATTCAAGAGGTCTTCCGGATGGCATGGATAATTGGATGAGAGGGAGATTAATGGGGACAAATAAACAGAGTATTGAGTTGCTCACTCCTGACGGATCATATCATTACATTACTAGAAGAAATATCGTCGATGTAATTCTTGTAGCACATATGAGGGCCGCATATATTGATGACTTAGAATTGCTCGATTATGAGAGAGAGGACATGAAAAGACGAAATTCCCTTCATGAAGAGGTGGAGAAGAGAACCGAAGGTGGCGATGACAGCCACGTTTGGGGTTGAATTATATGTCATTGAGTGAAAAGCAATGCGTTCCCTGTGAAGGAGGGATACCTCCGCTTAATTCTGAAGAAATTCTACCACTATTGGATGAATTGAATAATAAATGGCATGTAATTGATGGGCATCATCTAGAAAGAACGTGGGAATTTAAGGATTTTATTGAAGCCCTTGATTTTGTCAATTCTGCTGGCGCTATTTGTGAAGAACAGTTCCATCATGCTGAATTTGATTTTGGATGGGGTAGGGTCAATGTTAAAATTTGGACACATAAAATCGATGGGCTGTCCGAATCAGACTTTGTCTTGGCTGCAAAACTAGATCAATTGTAGGTGATAATATGGTAAAAGACCCTAAAGGTCGAGAAAAACCCGAATATAAACGTCATGTTTTCATTTGCACTCATGAAAGGGAGCCAAGTGCAACTAGGCCTTGCTGTTCAGCAAAAGATAGCCTAGAAGTAATGAAGGCGATGAAAATGGCGGCGAAGAAAGAAGGTTTGCTTGACGTTCGAATACAAAAATCTGGGTGCCTAGACTTTTGTGAAAATGGAATTTCATGTGTAGTTTATCCTGAAGGGATATGGTATTCAATAAAAAATCAAGAAAAAGATATACCAAAAATTCTAGGCCACCTTAGAACAGGAATCCCAAATGAATCTTGTAAAATGAAGTTTGAGGATTAGTATGCGTCGAATTGTTTACACGAAGAAAGGTGGATTGGATTCCATCGACATTATCGAAGATAAAACGCCAAAACTATCACCTAATGAAGTATTAATTCAAGTACATAGGGCAGGAATTAACTTTGCTGATTTAATGATGAGGCAGGGGTTATACGGGGCGGCACCAAATTTTCCTTTTACCCCTGGTTATGAAATTGCAGGAGTAATAATTGGATTAGGAAAGGATGTGTCTAAATTTAGTGAAGGAGACAGGGTTGTTTCATTATGTGGATTTGGTGGTTATTCTGAACAAATAGCTGTTTCAGATGATAGAACATTTTTACTCCCAGATGAAGTGAGTTTCGACACTGCTGCTGCTATGCCAGTCACCTATGCAACTGCATATCACATGCTAAAGCATCTAGGAAATTTCCAGAAAGGAGATTCGATTCTAGTGCATCACGCCGCTGGCGGGGTAGGTACGGCTGCTGCACAAATTGGAAGACACCTGGGGGCGTCAAAAATTATTGGCACTTCATCAGCAGAAAAATCTGATTTTGTTAGAGAAATGGGGATGATACATGTTGATAGAGAGAAGGAGGATTTTGTGTTGGTTTGCAAAAAAGAAACCGATGGTGATGGAGTTCATCATGCACTAGATCCTGTTGGGGGAAATCATCTCATGCGCTCATACAAGTCTCTACGTTCTGGTGGAAGGCTATACTGCTTTGGAGCATCTTCAGCCGTTAAGGGTTCAAAACGTTCTCTAATCAGTGCTATTAAGATGTGGAAATCGACTCCGAAATTTGACCCGCTAAGGATGATGAATTCAAATAAAGCAGTTTTTGGAGTCCACTTAGGCACTTGGAAGGATCAGGAAATACTAGCACAACATATGATAGAGTTGGAAAAATTATTGAGAGAAGGAGGTATTAATCCGATAGTTGACAAGGTTTTCAGATTCGAAGATGTTTCTAAAGCACAGAAATATATCCATGATAGAAAAAATAAGGGAAAGGTGCTTCTAGATTTTAGCCCTCTCTAAATGTAGTGTAATTATCACACCCCACCATTATTTACTGCCTTAAACAGCCTGTCATTGCCGGCACTACAGGAAGAAGGTTATTTGCGTGGATGATTTGGAGTTAATCAGTTGGTTTGATGAAGTCAGCATGGATGACAGAAACACTGTAGGGGGGAAAGGTGCTTCTTTAGGAGAGATGCACATAAATTTGTCAAATGCAGGAGTTAATGTCCCTAATGGATTTAATGTAACAGTTGATGCCTACCAAAAATTTGTCAACTCTGAAGTACCTGTTTCAACTTGGGATAATATTCGAGAACCGGACGGTGTAGAGAAAATTAGATCTGCTGCAATCGCCTCCAAAACTTTGGCTGATGCTCTAGAAATCTGTCTAGATGGCGCTGACCCAAAAGATCACCTAAATATGCACGGTAGAGCATCCCTTGCACGTGCATTAGTACGTCAAACGCCTGTTCCAGAAGTTGTTCGCCAAGCCATAATCTCAGGCTATGCAAAACTTTGTGATCAATATGGCCAGGGTGTGGATGTAGCAGTGCGATCATCTGCAACAACTGAAGATTCTTCTGATGCCTCATTTGCAGGACAATACGAATCATTTCTCAATGTCAGTGGCGAGAGAGCGGTCATCCAGAAGTGGAGGCAATGTGTAGCTAGCCTATTCACTGAAAGAGCAATCGGATATCAAATTGAAAAGGATATGAATCCTCTAGACAGCGCCCTTGCAGTAGTGATAATGAAAATGGTGAGGTCAGATAAAGC
>PBPH01000097.1 GCA_002725475.1 Methanobacteriota archaeon
AGAAGGGTGTTGTTGGTAGATTAGTAAATCAGGAGGATATGCCATTCACAGTTGATGGAGTCGTACCTGATTTAATTATCAACCCTCATGCTATTCCAAGCAGAATGACTGTTGCTCACATATTGGAAATGATTGGCGGTAAGACTGGAGCTATGGAAGGCAGATTCATTGATGCGTCGGCTTTCTCTGGTGAGAAAGAATCTGCTCTCCGTGAAGGTTTGTTAAGGAACGGTTTCCAGCACACTGGGAGAGAGAAAATGATCAATGGTGAAACTGGTGACGAATATCCCTCAAACATATTTGTTGGGTGCATTTATTATCAAAAGTTGCATCATATGGTATCTAGTAAGATTCACGCAAGAAGTAGAGGTAGGGTACAAATCCTAACTAGGCAACCAACTGAAGGTAGGGCGCGTCAAGGTGGTCTCAGATTCGGTGAGATGGAAAGGGATTGTCTAATTGCACACGGTGCATCAATGGTAATCAAAGATAGATTACTAGATGAGTCGGATGGTGTAACTCTAGCAGTTTGTGCCGAAAGTGGCCACATTGCATATTGGGACAACAGAAGAAGGTGCTACATTAGTCCAGTTCATGGAGAAAGTGCCGAAGTTCATCTAGTGGAGACATCATATGCTTTCAAACTGCTTCTAGATGAAATGAAATCACTTGGAGTCGCTATGCGGCTTCAGTTGGAGGACAGGAAGTGATCACATGGCCAAGAAATTAGATGCATCAAAAATTCCTAAGCGCATTTCTTCAATCAAGTTTGGGCTTATGGCTCCCAATGAAATTCGTCGTCTTAGTGCAGTAGAGGTTAAAACCGCAGACACATACAAGGATGATGGCCATGCTTACCATCAAGGTTTGATGGACCCTCAGATGGGAGTTATTGAACCAGGTATTCGTTGCGAAACTTGTGGGAATAAGCACGACGAGTGCCCGAGTCACTTTGGCCATATTCAGCTAGAATTGCCAGTGATTCATTGCGGATTTACTCCATTAATCAAGACCGCCCTCAAGACTACTTGTAACAAATGTTATCGAGTGTTGTTACACGAAGCAGAAGGCACCCATCCAGATAATAGTGAATTATCTGAACAGGATTATTACCGAGACCGTGTTTTGGATATTATTCAGAAACATGGTCCAGGTTCTCCAGAATTAAAGAAAATAATCAAGGATATTGAAAAAACCTGTTCTGCTAAAAAGGCAAAAGTTTGCATGCATTGTGGGAGCGAACAGGGTAAGATAATTCTTGAGAAACCAACTACGTTCAAAGAGAAGAAAGAGGACCCAAAGACCGAGCACAAACTCAATGCCCGAGATATTCGAGAATGGCTAGAAGGAATTCCTGGCGACGATTTAATTTTCATTGGAATGGACAAGACATCTAACCGCCCGGAATGGGTAGTTATGCGAGTGTTACCTGTTCCACCAATTACAGTTCGTCCTTCAATTACTTTGGAAAGTGGAGATCGTTCTGAAGATGACTTGACTCACAAACTAGTTGATGTATTGAGAATCAATCAAAGATTAAGGGAGAATCGTGATCAAGGTGCTCCTCAGTTGATTGTAGAAGATTTGTGGGAACTTCTCCAGTACCACATTACCACTTATTTCGATAACCAAACTAGCGGTATTCCTCCAGCAAGACATCGAAGTGGGAGGCCTCTAAAGACACTCACTCAGAGATTAAAGGGTAAGGAAGGACGATTCCGAAGTAACCTTTCAGGAAAGAGAGTAAACTTTTGTGCGCGTTCCGTGATATCACCAGATCCTTTCCTGGGCATCAATGCTGTCGGCGTTCCTGAAATGTCTGCCAAGGACCTAACAGTACCTATTAGAGTCACAAAGAGAAATCGAGAACAACTGCGTGAAATGATTTTACGCGGTCCAGATGAACACCCTGGTGTCAATTATATTGTCCGTGGTGATACACACCGTGTTCGAATTACTGACCGAACCAAGTATATTTGGTCAGGTTTCAGGTGTTTGAATCCAGATTGCGATGGTGGCGATCCTGAGAGGGATGAACCATACAACGGAATGGCTGCAGATCTAAATGAGGTTCTGAGAGCACCTAATTTCCTCCCTGGTTTGATGATTAAAAAAGAGAATCGTCGCACTGTCGAGGGTTTGCAGGAAAATTGGGTTGTAGACTTGGAAGCAACAATTAGCAACCTTCGCGGTGAAGACGAAAACGGTAGAAAACTACCCGACGATGACCCACGCACCATCATTCACAATAGATGGGTTTGGGAACAGGAAAAGCCAGATGAGGATTATCCAGAACATTTGGATGTAATTTGCCCGCACTGTGGTTCTCCATGGGATGAAGAGGGTGAAGAGAGAACGGGTATTGAAGACCGTCTTGCAACAATTGATTTAGATGGCAATCCAAAACCAGGAATGGTTGTAGAGCGTCACTTAATTGATGGTGATGTAGTTATTTTCAATCGCCAGCCATCATTGCATAGAATGTCAATGATGGTTCATGAAGTCAGAGTCATGCCAGGTAAGACTTTCCGATTTAATCTATCAGTTTGTACTCCTTACAATGCAGATTTCGATGGTGATGAGATGAATTTGCATATCATTCAGTCAGAAGAAGCTCGTGCAGAGGCTAAAATATTGATGAGGGTTCAAGAAAATATTTTGTCACCCAGATATGGAGGGGCAGTAATCGGTGGTATTCACGATCACATTTCTGGAGCCTTCCTTTTGACAAATGGGGATAAAATTATTCCAAAGGTACAAGCTCTAGAGGTATTGAGTAAAATTAGCTGGGAAGGAGATTTACCTAACGAGATTAAATGTGACGATGGATCACCTGGATACAGAGGTCGAGAATTGCTAAATCTAATCATTCCACCAGGAATTAATCTAAGTTATAAGAGTCGAAGCAATGACCAAGTTGAAATCATTGATGGTAATATAATCTCAGGAACAATTGATAAAACTGGTATTGGGGCAGAGGATGGAAAACTCTTGGATGCTGTTTTGCAAGCGCATGGAAGCGATCGTGGAGCAAAATTCCTCAACGACATGACCCAATTAACAATTGGAATCTGCACCGCTCTTGGATTTACCACAGGTATTGATGATGAGGATTTACCGCCAGCGGCGCGCTCAGAAATTTCAGTCATCAACGAAACAGCGTGCTCTGATGTCGATGATAAATTGGAAATGTTTGGTAAAACAGGAAAAGGCTACGAGGCAAGGCCTGGAAGGACACCACTCGAAACTTTAGAAGAGGACATCATGCAGATTCTTGATAAGTCAAGATCACGAACAGGTGAGATTGCGAAAGATCACTTGGCTAGCGACAATGCTGCTGTAATGATGGCAGTATCCGGCGCTAGAGGTTCAATGGATAACCTTTCAATGATGGCGGGTTCAATTGGGCAAACTCGAGTTAGAGGTCAGCGTTTGGAACGCGGATACAAAGACAGAGTTCTTTCACACTTTGAAAGAAACGCTAAGGGTGCAATGCAGAAAGGTTTCGTAGCATCATCTTTCAAGAGAGGTTTGGAACCTACTGAATTCTTCATGCTTTCAGTATCTGGTCGTGAATCTCTAGTTGATACTGCAGTCCGTACTAGTAAGTCCGGATATATGCAACGTCGTCTGATTAACGCTATGGATGATTTGAAAGTTCATAATGATGTAAAACACTCTGTCAGAAACACTGCAGATCGAATCATTCAATTCAGTTATGGTGAAGATGGTACCGACCCAACTCGCAGTATTAGAGGAGATTCAGTTAATATCCGTTCAGTTTTGGACAATGCCCTAGGGGGTGGGAACTAATGGTAGTTAAATCAGCAACCAAGAAGAAATTAATGGACATGGGGATCCCTGAGGATTATGCTCACAATTTGGCTGATGGTAGAAAGTGGGATGATGTCAAGATTCTCTCTCAAGGTGAAATTGCTAAGATTTGCGGTTTATCATCCGAAGAAGCAGACAGATTGTCTCAAGTGATTCAGAAATTTGGTAAGCGCCTGCGTTCATCAGGTTCTTCTTCAACTAGCACAACAGTAGTTCGTCGTCGTGCAGCTAAGCGCAGAGTAAAGGTTCAGCAAGAATTGGAAGCCTTTGATTATGATGCCAAGTCATCTCAACTTCACGAAGGAATGAGTTCAGGACCTATTTTTGAAACTTTGAAGGAAACTGCTGCTAAGGAAGGGGCCCAAATTTCTGTTCGAGTCCTAAGTGATTTGGCTGTTTCAATAGAATCGCGTGGAATGAAAAAATTGACTGCCAAGCAATCATCTGCAGTAATTAAAGAGGTAATTGATTCTATGAAAAGAACGGGTGTAGATCCTTTTGAAGCGGTCGGTATTGTTACTGCACAGTCCATTGGTGAACCAGGAACACAGATGACCATGAGAACTTTCCACTATGCTGGTGTAGCAACTGTGAACGTAACTCAAGGTTTGCCAAGAATCATAGAGATTGTCGATTCTAGAAAAGTTCCTACCACGCCTACAATGAGAATTCATCTCGATGAAGGTATTAGGGAAGATGAAAAGAAGGTCAAGAAATTGGCAGCCGCACTAGAAATTACTGATGCCAAGGATATCGCTGTGATTGAGACTGATGTGACACAACGTCGAATTACATTGAAGTTGATTCCAGCAAATATGAAGCAAAAGGATATCACACCTATCGAGGTTAAGGAAATTTTGAGTCGGCGTCTGCGACTTTTCATTGATGCTGATAAGGAAGTTAGGCCCAAGGTTTTGACAATTGTCCCAGGCCGTAAAAAGGAATCAGAGGAAGTCACTCCCAACTATACGGAACTACTGGCACTTGAGGAGAAAATCAAGGCACTAAGATTGAAGGGAGTTAAGGATATTGAAAGAGCTAACATTCAGAAGCACCAAGTTACAGGTGAATATTATATTGCAACAATTGGTAGTAATTTATCAGCAGTTAGTGATTTTGAGGGAATTGATCGTGCCCGCACATATACAAATAACATAGCTGAGATTCATGATTATTTAGGTATTGAAGCTGCTCGTCAAGCAATAATTAACGAATTGGTTTTGACATTGAATGATGCAAAACTCGACGTTGACGTTCGACACCTAATTACTGTAGCAGATGTAATGACGAGTGAAGGTGAAGTTCGTGCAATAGGCAGGCACGGTGTTTCAGGGAATAAGCATAGTATCCTTGCTCGTGCGGCTTTCGAAGTAACAGTGAATCACCTTCTTCGCGCTGGAATCATCGGCGAACAAGATGAATTAGCAGGTGTTGCAGAGAATATTATTGTAGGACAACCTGTTGCACTAGGTACTGGAAGTGTTGAACTATATTATATTCCAGAGGATGCCTGATTTGAGTTACCCCATGAGATGCAAATGTTGAGTATGGAGGAATAGAAATGGATGTTGTAAGGCAATTGAAAGTAGCATTAAAGAGTGGAAAATTGTTGTTTGGTCAAAATCAAACTGCAGCTGCATGTTCTCATGGCGAGGCAAAATTAGTTATTATGGCTGCAAATTGCCCCAGAAGTTTTGTTGATGATTTACACGCCAGTCACCCAGACGTCCCGATGCATCAACTAACTATGGTTAACAGAGAACTCGGTGCTGCATGTGCTAAGCCATTTCATGTTAGTTCAATTTGTGTTTTAGATGCTGGTAATAGCGATTTATTATCTCTTAAGAACAATATAGAATGAAATTGGCATAAATTATTTTGCCTAATTTTCGCCTCCAAAGCAATTTGTTGAGGCGAGCATTGATGTGTTGATGGAGTAGCCGGCGGTCAATGTCATTTTCAATTTCCACTGTTCTTGACGAACTTGGGATTGTGATAAAGCCTGCAGGGATAGTATGTATGACACCAGGAATAAACTGTATAGGCATTATTGACTCAATTAGCGAATTCGAACTCAATTGTCCTGTTCCACTCGGATCTTATGTTTGGCACGCAGAACCAGGATGGGCTCCAATTGATCGAATGGAGTTGGAAAGGTGGCTGGTAGATTCTCCTGCTGGTACTCATTGGCTAATCTCCCAGAGAAGATTGGTTGAATTGGAAAGAATTCCTACTAGGGAGGGGTTAGAATTGGTTTTATGGGGTGCCAATGATATTGCACAATGGTTGGGCCATGGGGTCCTAACTGGTAGATTAAAACTATCAATACATGAGAATGATTTACAATCTATGGGCACAATTACTCAAAGGGCTCAAAAATCTACACCTCCGCCAATTAATGTAGTCACCTTGAAACCTAAAGTAGTCCTTACAGAGATGCTTTCTCAACGAGGTTATGAAAGGTTACAAGTCCGTCCAATACTTATTGAAGGAAGGGAGTGGGATATAGATGGCTACTTAATTGGGCCTGAGGACACCAGGGAGAGAAATCGTTGGACACTAATTGAGGACCCATTCACAGGCCAATTAACTAGGAAAGGGGATGTAGAGGAATTGCAATATTCTCCACACCTAGAAACAATCACTCCCAAATCATGGAAAAGCATCGAAATGATAAGATCCGAACTTCCGTCAGTATGCGAGGAAAGGAGACATTGGCAAATCAGCCAGCCATCATCTGATGGGGAAATTCAGGGTAGTATTCTGCATTGGTGGAGAATAGATGAAAGTACTGCTGAATTAACCAATTCACCTATACTAATTCCAGGCTGGGAAGTAGAATTTCCTGATACAGGTTGGATGTTTGTCCACGGTTTAAGTGGTGAAATTCTAAATTCACCTAGGAAGATAAATCGTTGAAATGGGATTAATCGAAAAGTGGCCCCAAAACAGTCACTCCACCCGGGCTGATATCTATGGCTTGTTTTTCCATGCTGTGCCTAATATGGCGCATTTTTTCAATTTGCATGGTTCTGACAATCTTGCCATTTCTCCTATCAAGCCCTAGGTTGATTATTCCATCTGCGATGAATCCTTCATTGCCCTGCAATTCGGCGTGTTCCCCTGTTTGCCTTTCAGTAATGATGATTGTATAGAGTCCCTGTGTCCTTAGGAAGTCGAAAAATCCAAACATTTTCTTCCTCATTTCTTCATCAACGCTTGTCAAACTGTATATTGCTCCAAGGCTATCAAGAATAAAAACCGAAAATTGCTCTCCTCTTTCTTGTTTGAAATGTTGAATCATTCTCCTAGTAAATTTTAGGTAATCCATTGCCTCATTCTCTTTTCTTAATTCTGTTAGATCAGTAATTTGTAGATTTGGGGGTAATTCTAATCCCATCGAATTACAAGTTTTTAGCAAACTGTCAACAGTTTCCTCTACTGTGCAGTATAGTCCAAAACCTCCCGTCCTGCGGAGGTGATTGGAAATAATTGATAGAGAAAAACTTGTCTTCATAGAACCTGGGGGTCCTGTAATTAAGCTGAGATACGGTGGGCTTACGTCGTGACTAATCACTCTCTCCATTCCTGATATGCCGCCGATAAACATCTCGCTCACCCTACCGATTTTGTCTTTGGTATTAATCGTTATCTTACATAGCATGAATTGTTTGACGGTATTTGCAAATAAGCAATTATTCAGAATATCATAGTGGTTAAATGCCTCACCTATCTCGAAGGAGTGCGCAGTTCCGGCATGTAGTAGTCGAGTGAATGGATTTGGAGGCTTGTGATAGATGCAGAATGCACTGAAAAAAGTAGAATCACAAGCAGAGTCTTTCATACAAAAACATCAGAAACAACGTGATGAATGGAACACAAAAGTTGTTGAAAACCGCTCAAGAAGGGACCAAATTAATGGTCAAAAGCGTGAATTGTACGATGAAATTGAGAGGCAAAGAACAGTTCGAGATAAAGAGAACGCTAGGGCCAGGGAAGCCAAAGTAAAGAGAAAAGCTGCAAATGAAGAATATTTTTCACTACGTGAGCAGTTATTCGGTCCGGAAGAAAATAATAAGAAAAGAGGGAAGCAGGGCGATAGTCCTGATTTTATTAAGAGAAAGATGAGCAATTTAGAGATGGATCATATGACTGGTAAAATCAGTGATTCAAAATTCTCAGATCAGATGAAATCGTTGTCAAGAAAATTGAAAGATTTGGAACAAGCAAATGATGTTAAATCCGCCTCAGGAAATAATGCAGAGTTAGAAAGGTTGCATGAGATTAGAGAAGCGGCTCATAAGGAGGTAATAGAATCTGCAGAGGCGGCACAATCTGCTCATGATTTAATGGGTAAATTACGTGAAGAAACAAAAAGAATGAACGATGAGCATGAACTTTCTCATCGAGCATTTATTGCTGCAAAACGAGAAGCGGACAAACAGCATCAATACTATGTTGTTGCAATGCGTTGTGCATATAGTGCAAGACACCTGATGAAATCTATTCAAGATCGTGCCGATGGAATTCAGCCATCTAAGGCAGATGCCACACCTCAGAATGTTGATTTGATGAGTGCATTGATGTCAGGGCAATCACTTTCAACTGAGCAATTGATGGCAATGCAGAGGAAAGAATAGGTGTTCGATAATGATTGATAAATCTCAAATTTCACAAATTCTAGAAGATTATGATCGTATGAAGTTACGAATTGGGATGACCGCTAGCCATTCAGCGCTGGATATTTGTGACGGCGCAATTGAAGAAGGGTTCCCAACAGTTGCTTATTGTCAAAAGGGAAGGGAAAAGACATACTCGCAATATTTCAAGACTAGAAGAAACCAGTCTGGTAGGGTTGTTCGTGGCATGGTTGACAAGGCGATAGTTTTGGATCGTTTTGATGATGTTCTGTCCCCTTCTTTCCAACAAAGTATGAGGGAAAGAAATGTAGTTTATATCCCCAATCGCTCTTTCACTTCCTATTGCGGAATTGGTGCGATTGAGGATGATTTTCGAGTACCTATGTTCGGAAGTAGGAATATGCTTAGGATGGAGGAACGCACTGAAGAGCAAGATTACTATTGGATTCTAGAACAGGCAGGTTTGCCTTATCCCGATGCAATTGATGACCCCCAGGATATCGACTGTTTGGTAATTGTAAAATTACATCATGCGGAGAAGCAACTTGAAAGGGGCTTCTTCACTTGCGCATCTTTTGCAGAATATCAAGAAAAATCACTAGCTTTGCTAAGTCAGGGTGTAATTGACCAAGAAAGTCTAGATGGTGCTAGAATTGAAAGATACGTAATAGGTCCAGTTTTCAATCTTAATTTCTTTTATAGCCCATTAGAGGATGCTGACAACAGGTTGGAATTGTTAGGGGTGGATTGGAGATTTGAGTCGAGTCTTGATGGGCACGTACGCCTTCCAGCACCACAGCAAATGACCATGCCAATACATCAGCAAATACCTGAGATGACCGTTGTGGGGCATAATACTGCCACCATTCGAGAGAGTCTTCTTGAGAAAGCCTTTGAACTCGGAGAGAAATTTATAGATGCAAGTAAGGAGCACTACGACCCAGGGGTAATAGGTCCTTTTTGTCTTCAAACTTGTATTGATAAAGATATGGATTATTACATTTATGATGTTGCTCCAAGGCTAGGTGGTGGGACAAATGTTCATGTCAGCGTAGGGCACCCATATGGTAACGCCACATGGAGAAAACCGATGAGTAGTGGCAGAAGAATTGCGATGGAATTACGAAGGGCTGTTGAGCAAGATAGATTGGATGAAGTATTGACTTAATTCATAATAGGGCGGAGTCTATCAACACTTTCACTCATGAATCTGCGAATCAATCCTAGATTTGCTCCTTCATCCATTTGAGTAACAAGTGAATATTGGAGATTGATTCTAGAAATTGCAATTGAACCATTTTCTCCAATTATGGTGACCATATTTTGTTCCCCTAGATTCACATTTGAAAGAATCGGGCCAACACTTTCAATCATAGTCGGTAGCAAAGATGCAGTAGACTCAAGGAATTTTGCAGGAGCTCCACGGACCTCTTCAACAAATCCCTCATTAGATGTAATTGCGCTCCACAAAACACCTTCAACAGAAGCGATTTCAGAAACTATCTCTCCCCTCATGCAATGGCGGAAGATTAGCAGTCAATAAAACAAATCGGGTCTTGGATACTACTCTTCCCTTCTCTTGTGGGCTCGAGCAACACCGCGGCGGGCTTGGGATCTTTTTCTCCCCCCTCTTCGTTCTTTTTTCTTCTTTGGCTTGGTATTTTCTTCTGTTTGTTGGAGTTGTGAAAGACCACCACTCTTTAACAAACGAGACATATCTTCGACCGAAAGAGAACCCCCGCTAACCGCATGTTCCCTCAATGAATTGATTCTCATTCGTACTTTTATTCCACGTTGTTCATCGCCTTTCCGAATTCTAATAAATGATTCCAATCTTCCATTTTCTCTCTTTAATGCCCTTAATTCTCTACGCTTAGATCGTATTGAATCAAGCATCTTCTCTATTCGTTTGTTCAAATTCTGTTCTTCTTTACGGTTTATTGAAGTCCCTGAAAGTCTTGGATTTTCTTCTGATGCTTGTTCTTCCAAATCGGTGTTGCTTTCCTTCATTTCGTCCAGTTTTTTTATTGTTGATTTTTGCGCTCTGATTAAATCAACAAATTTTTTGTGCGCCGCATCAGATTGTTTTTTCAATTTGTGCATTTCAATTAATTCAAAGAAAAACGAAAATTTTTGAATTTCATTGGCCAATTGAGGCGCGCGCGAAGCATCTTCTCTGATAATTGTCAAATCTCTCCAAGTTCTAATTAGCAATTTTTCGATAACATTAGATGGGGGGCCGACTCTTTCGTTAATATCATCTCTAATTCCTTTTTGTTCGTTAATTTGAGGGGTTCTTGATCTTAATTCAGATAGAAGAGTTTGTCTTTCTTTACTTATTTTTCCAGTTTGGCCAAGAGCCACTCGTAAAACTTGAACTGTAGAAATTAGAGAACTCCTTTCGCTCTCCATCGAATCGAGTTGCGACTCAATTGCCCTCATAGATAATTTATTATCATTCAAAAGTTCTTCTAACTGGTGTGTTTCAAATTCTCTTAAATCTTCAAAGAAATCACGCTTATTCTTCCCTTTACCCTTCTTTTTACTTGATTTCTCACCACTTGAATCAGTCATTCTTCCTCACCCCCTGAATTTTCTTTTGGGGGTAATCTAGGCATGCTCGAAGGTTTTCCATCCGAAACAATTCTAGCAGCAGCTAGAAGGTCTCCAGTGCCGTCTTTAAGGTCGCCAAACCCGTTCTCAATCCTATGGTTCCAATAACTTACTATATCATTAGCACTTGATTGTAGTGCTTTTGCTCGATTATACTGGGCTTGAGCAATTTTCTGAACATCTCGATGTTCCTCATACTTTTTGTGTTGTTCTTCACTAACCTTCGCCAATTCAACTAGTTCATCATGAGCCGCGTCAGCTGCAGCAAGAAGTTCTCTATGCCTCTTCCAACCATCTTGATATTCTTTTAATTCAGGATCTGATTCAATTCGATTAGTGACCCATTCTTCATGTGATCTGGTTAGTTCCCGCATTTCTCTAATTAATTTGCGTTCTGCATTAATATCAAGCGCTGAGGTTTCCAATTTCTCATCTAGATCTGCCAATTTACTAGCTAATTTTTCTTTAGCCCAACTAGGGTTTGGATTTTTTAGCCGTTTTTCTTCGATTAACTTCTCCCGTAAAATGCCTAATTTTTCACGTAACTCCTTGGCTTCAATTCTAGAAGAATCTCTATTTTGCTTTAAATTTTGAACATTATTTGTGGCTAAATCCCTTTCCTTTAGTGTTCCATCAACTAAAGGATTGAGGTAATCCAGTTCTTTTTTTCTTTCTCTAACAATTTCTGGAAGTGCCTCTGCTAAATCGTGTCTTCGAGCGATAATTGCTTGTGCCACTTCCTCTGGAGTCATGGCAAGTAGTGTGCTGACATCCATAGGCAAGTTGTCGAACCGTTCGCCTTTCATAAACTTAGGCTTCTAGTATCTGTTTGATAGTAAAGGTCATTCAACTGGTGTGTTCTAGAGATATGTATGAGGGCCCCCTGTGCTCGGCACAATACTGCTTTGGTGGTAGCAATTGTTCTTCTTCTTCCCTTATTTCCAACAGTTTCGGCTTCAGGCCAAGGGTTGCTGTTGGATTCAACTTCTCTAACGTTATTAGGTGACATGGAGGTTGGACAAGGGGATGTAAATATTTCAATCGATGTTGAAGCCCATGATAACAATTCAATCGGTTCCTTAAATTTCACATTAGTTCAAGGTTCAAGCAATGTAATTGCGTTTGAAAATATCTCATTGAATCTCAGTGCTGGAGAGGTATTGACCGTATTCTTCAATATTTCTCAATTGGCAGTAGGACAGTACACATTATTTCTACAATTATACGGTGACGTAGGGATTTCTAGCGGAAACTATACCGATCAAATTAGTCAGTTTGTGAAGAGGCTTGCACCTGCCAACGTTTCAGTAGGTGGTCCCAGTACTTGGCAAGTCACTCCAGTAAACTTGGATGACGGGCAGGCCAGTGGAAATATTTCCTTCAGAGATGGTGACGGTGGTTGGGCTTTGGTGCCTGTGACAAATACTGGCGAGGTCAGTTGGAATGGTTCAATTGGATTTTCAGTAGATGGATTGAATTATAATTTCCAAAACTTTAGTGTCTCTCCTCAATCATCATCCTCAGCTAATTTTACAATTCCTCAATTGTTCGAAAATAATTCTACGATATTAAGTGTAAATCTTTCAGATGAAATAACAACAAAAACAATTGTTGTTGGCCCACCTCCATTATCTAGATTGGTACTTTTTGCAGAGTCGAATAATTCCTCGCCAGAATTAGGTGATGATGTAATTTGGACTCTAAATGTAAGCAATAATGGTGAGGTGGCATGGTCGGGTAACCTAATTTGTACGTTCTCAAATTCTGCACTTATCAACTCATCACTTTCTATACCGGCGGGTGCCAATGAATCTAGAAATATCACATTCCTAGTTAGGCCGGGCCCGTTGCTCTGTGAATTACAAGTTTCAGTTAGAATTCATGACGATTCTGTCACATCGACTCTGCACGTATATGATATGGATGCAGCCCATTTCTCGAATGCAGGTAGCACTGGAATATCGATAGAAGGTACAAATTTCCATGTTGGTGATTCTTTTGATGCATCGATAATAGTACACAACGGTGGAGATTTTCTAGGAAATGCTAGACTGATGATTTCAGATTCAGGGGGGGTGTCCGAAGGACTAAATCGCGAATTTGAAGTGGGCAACAGCCTCCAATTAACTGCAACTCATCTTCTTTTAGGGAACTCGGGAATAAGGGAAGTTTCCTGGGCTGTAATTAGTGAAGATGGATTGGTTGATTTGAATCTCTCTGGAAAAGTAACAATTGATGTCAACCCCTCACAACAGTTGTCATTATCTATATTATCAAACATATGGGATACATCTGATGGGCTTTCCACCAACATCAATCTAGCTCTATCTGAAGGTCGTTCAAGATCCGTACAACTTAATGTCGGCTATTCATTTGAAGGAGAACTAACTACCGTGATAAGTTCTAATGTAATGTTATCTCCTGGAATGCGTTCTTTGTCATTCTCTTTAGGGCAACCTAGTGATGCTGACGAACTTTGGGCACAATTAGTTGTGTCTGGATGGTCTGCATCTCAAATATCTACATTAGATGACGTGATTGTGATTTCACCTCCTGATGTATCGCCGAGTTCAATATTGGGGGGTGCAGTTCCCGCGGTCCCCTCTAGTGGCGAAGAAGTAAAAATATCATACACATTGTCAAATGATGGTAATGACATCATTTCTCAAGGCTTGTTGATTCTTAGATTATCATCAACTAATGAAGTATTGTGGCAAGGTTCCGCACCTTTAGTGGAGGCGGGGGGGAGCGAATCTGGAGAAATAATTATCCAATCATGGCCTGAAGGAAACATAGTAGATTTAGAGTTGGAATGGAGCACAGGTGGCTCAGAAATTAAAACATTAAAATCATATCCTTCAAAATCAGAAATTATTTCTGAAGAATTTGAAATCCCTTGGTCTGCAATCATTTATGGCGCAGTGGCGGGTATAGTTATTGCTTCAATTGCTAGATTTGTATTTGTCTGGATTGGAGAAGATCCTGAAGAAAGACAACAATTGAAAATAGCTAGACGAA
>PBPH01000098.1 GCA_002725475.1 Methanobacteriota archaeon
ATATAAGGTACAAAATCTAACAGAAAAGCGATACAGGCCCAAAGGAACCAACCAGGGATTCCAAAGGAAAAAAGAATCAATCCAGCAACTAAAGACTGACCAAAAGCTACCGAAGCTCTAGTTACAACATATATGCTAACACTTTCTCCAGAACTACCTATTATTTTTTCAAATTTAGAAACGTATTTTGGATATGCAGCATTCAATCTTCTCGGCAATGATTCCGCTTCAAGAACGATGAAAATTAAGAATATTAGAGTAGTTAAAACTCCGCTAGAGAAGCCTGTGATTGTGCCAAGAAAACTGGTAGAATATGCTTCAATTGAATCGATTCCAAAATTATCTGCGATTGACCGAAGATCAATTGAATGTCCAAAAATTGCGATTCCTTCCAGCCATGTGACCTTTTCATTGAATTGTTCCGTAAGTTCAGGAACGCTATCTGAAAATGATTGGAGATTCGAATAAAGTAGCACCGCAATAAAGAAAATAATTCCTATTGTCAAAGAGACTAACATTCCGTAAGCAATTAGGGGATGGCCATAACGTTTCTCAAGCCATTTAGCTGCAGGATTAATTAAGAAAAACAGTAGTATTGCAACGATAAATGGCTGAATAACCGATTTTAAATGAATCAATGCTAAAACCGTAATTAGCAATAAAATCGCAATATTTGCAGCAGTACTTATTCTGACCCCATAGAATCTATCCACTTTCCCCATTTCTATTTCCCCTATTTTTCATGATAAATTCTTCAACATTTCTTCAACTAGTTGTTGTAAATTGTATTTAGGCGACCAATTCCACTCCTTTTGAGCAAATGAATCATCAATCGATTCCGGCCATGAATCCGCATATTTCTGTCTAATGTCAGGTTCAAAATTACAAATAAAATTTGGGATTCTCATTGCAATTTCCTCACTTAATTCTTCAGCTGTAAATGATAACCCTGCAATATTGTATCCAGCACGTGCTGAACTAAGTGAATCTATTGGGGCGTCCATCAATTCTAGAGTGGCTCTGATTGCATCATCCATATACATCATTGGTAATTTTGTATCTGGCCGAACGAAGCAATTGTAGGAACTCGAATTAATGGCGTGATGAAAAATCTCCACCGCATAGTCAGTTGTGCCTCCTCCGGGCGGCGCTTTCCATGAAATTAGACCAGGATAACGAAGCCCTCGAATATCTACTGAGTGAATTTCAGAGTAATATTTTGCCATCACCTCTCCTGCAACTTTAGTCATTCCATACATAGTGGTTGGATTGAGGGGCGCATCTTGTGGAGCAAAGGGGGGGCAGTCAGGCCCAAATACTGCAATTGAGGATGGACTGAAAACTCGCAAATTATGTTCTCTGGCAAGTTCAAGAACATTAGCTAAACCACCAAGATTCACCCTCTCACAAAGTTCAGGATTTTTTTCACCGGTTGCAGAAAGAATTGCTGCCAGATGATAGATGGTGCCGACAGAATGTTTGATGATCAAGTTTTCAAGTTCTTTTTTATCTAACACATCAGCGATTGCAAATTTCCCAGATGCAATCACTGAATGGCCATCAATTTCGCGTAAGTCTGTAGCAATAATAGAATCAGAGCCATGACGCTGCCGCAACGCATTTACTAGTTCAGTGCCGATTTGACCAAGTGCTCCCGTGACTAGGATGCATGAGTCGGCTTGCACGGTCATCGGGACTCGCTAGGGAAGTCGATACTTGAAGATACGTGGCCAAACGATTCTTGACATTTTACTGAATCAAACAGCCCCTTTCTTCTAGAATTGCGCTAATGTTGATATGCTATACCCAACGGGTCCATATCCCGTTGATTGCCATGAGGTATGTTGTTGTCAGCGGCGGAGTCCTTTCAGGATTAGGAAAAGGAGTCACTGCAAGTAGTATTGGAATGTTGCTAAAATCGCTTGGTTACAAGGTTACTGCAATCAAAATTGACCCGTATCTAAACAGCGACGCTGGAACAATGAGTCCTTTTGAGCACGGTGAGGTATTTGTTCTAGATGATGGAGGCGAAGTAGATCTAGATCTTGGGAATTATGAGCGCTTTCTAGACATCACTCTTACGCGTGATAATAATTTGACTACAGGTAAAGTATATTCCAAGGTAATCGAGGCCGAGCGTCGTGGGGATTATTTGGGAAAAACCGTACAAGTGGTTCCACATATTACTGATGAAATTCAAGATTGGATTGAGAGGGTTGCTTCTATTCCAGTAGATGGAAACGGTGATCAGCCAGATGTCTGTGTAGTTGAATTGGGTGGCACAGTTGGCGACATTGAGAGCGCCCCATTTATTGAAGCACTTCGTCAATTTCAATTTCGTGTTGGAAAGGAAAACTTTGTCCTTGTTCACGTTAGCCTAGTTCCAGTAGTGGGTGTTGTTGGAGAACAGAAGACCAAACCAAGTCAGCATACTGTAAAGGAGTTGCGAGCAGCAGGACTCTCACCGGATTTTCTAGTATGTCGTTCTGAGGAACCATTGAAGGATGCAACTAAAGAGAAATTAGCGTTGTTTTGCCATGTAGACAAAACTCACGTTCTCAGCGCACATGATGTTTCTAACATATACCGCGTTCCTATTTTGCTTGAAGAACAGAACACAACTCAAATGATTGTAGATAAACTACAATTAGAAATGAGAGAAGAACGTCCTCTGTTTGACTCATGGAAGAAAATGGCTGACCACGTTGATTCATTAGAGAAGGAAGTTACAATTGCCATGGTTGGTAAATATACAGGTCTTTCAGATTCTTATCTTAGTGTCATTAAAGCATTGCAACATTCAGCATTCAAAGTAGGCGCAAAGATGAACATTTGTTGGGTTGAAGCCGCATCACTTGAACCTGAATCTAAAGAAAGTGAGCCTGAAATGTATTCACAATCATGGTCAGATTTACAATCTGCAGATGGAATATTAGTTCCTGGCGGTTTTGGAAATCGAGGAATAGAAGGCAAAATACTCGCAGCCAATTTTGCTAGAGTGAATAACGTACCATATCTAGGGGTGTGCCTAGGTTTGCAAATTGCCGTCATAGAATTTGCCCGAAACGTCCTCGGTCTTGAGGGTGCTAATAGTACCGAGTTTGACGAAGATACCCCCCACCCAACGGTCATTTTCATGCCTGAAGGAAGCAAAACTCACATGGGTGGTACAATGCGTCTAGGAAGCCGTCAGACCAACATTCAGACTGAAGATTGTGTTGCTTACGAGTTGTATGGTGGTGATATGGAAATCCACGAGCGACACCGACACCGTTACGAGGTTAATCCAGATATGATATCTCAATTAGAGGGGGCAGGACTTCGCTTTGTCGGCAAAGATACTGAGGGCCAACGTATGGAGATAATAGAATTAGAAGGGCATCCATATTTCTTTGGAACGCAATATCACCCTGAATTCAAAAGCAGACCCACAAGACCTAGTCCGCCTTTTTTCGGTTTAGTTAAAGCAGCATTTTCCAGAATTGAATAACTATTCTTGGGAGATTTTGATTAGGCGAGTTGTACGGTAGCCTTGCAATACTTTGAGATATTTCTTTGCTCGAAAATCATTATCTAACGATGTATCTCCACTATCAACTCTCAGAGATGATAATGTCAATAGTTTCGCCGGTGTTGCGATTCCCAGAACTCCATCAATTCCAACAATTCGAATTACAGCAGGAGATATTTGTAAATTCCCTCTACCTATCAAAAATCCTTGACCACCCATTGGTGAGAGAAGTATGAGTGAATTTCCTCCATGGGAAGAGAGATTTTCGATTAGAACTGATTCATTGATGTCTTCGGCAATAATTTTCCCGTTCTTAACAATATCAATCCCAAGTGCTGTTTTCTCAAACCCTAGGTGCTTTGCCATACGTCGAAGGGTGCCGCCAGAACCCCAAATAATCATCAAATCAGAATCTTCTTCCATCATTTCTCCAATATGATTTGCAATTCCTTCAATGATTTCAGACTCATCACTAGCCTCAACCCGTTGCTTTGCACCTTGCATCCATCTGGGGGCTGATGGAGTCATTGCTTCAGCATACAATCTCACTCTCCATTCGCCTCTTAGATAGGCTTCTTCATCGAGATCCATTACTTCAGTGTTAGCTACCAAGAGGTCACCATTTAACCAAGCATGTAGGGCCTCTGCTGCAGAATTAGGGTTGGCGGCAAAACATCCACTATGCATTTTCACTCCACCAGGCACCCCAATTAATGGTAAATCTTCTCTACTAATTTCTTGAAGTGTAGAAATGATGTCTCTTGTAGTTCCATCCCCTCCAGCGTATAGGAGTAAATCGATACCCTTCTCAATCATTTCTTTGACTGCCTGTTTTGTATCATTAGCATAACTAGGTTCAGCACCGTAAATTTTGGTAACGTTCTCTATTTCATCTGGAATCCAAACCGCACCCATTCTACCCTCACAAGCGACAAATTCCAAATTTTCTATTCCAAGTTCCATCAATCTCTGAAGTGTTTGACTCATTCTTGGACCGGATCTATCTTCAGCCCCAGCACTTCGCGCTTGTTCAGCCCGTCCATCACTACCCTTGAATCCGAGCTTACCGCCCAACCCAGCATCGGGATTTACAAGCACCCCGACCAAGGTCATGGGTGGGCGAAGAGTTATCTCTTCATCAAGGCTATTGAGTAACTTTGAGGTTAGACAATCGGCCAACGCATTCAAGACTTCATCCGTTGTGCGAGGTTCGGCGTGCGTCATGACTAGTGATGGTAAAAACTCGGGAAAGACCGTTGAGGACGTCTTTAAGTCGGGTATGGACGACATGATTCGGGCCAGAGAAGAGTTGGACGCCGCAGCATCTACTCCTGTAACATCAGATAAGGTTGAAAATGAACAATCAGTGACTCCAGACCCCCTCTTTCAATCCACTCCTACTTCGGGGCCACCAATGCAGGAGATGGCACCAACAGGCCCACCAATGCCAGAGGCGGCGCCAGATCCTCTACTAACTTCTCCAACCCCTGCAGGCCCACCAATGCAAGAGATGGCGCCAACAGGCCCACCAATGCCAGAGGCGGCGCCAGATCCTCTACTAACCCCTCCAACTCCTACAGGCCCACCAATGGGTGGTCCAGGCGGAATGCCTCCAATGGGCGGTCCAGGCGGAATGCCTCCAATGGGTCCAGGCGG
>PBPH01000099.1 GCA_002725475.1 Methanobacteriota archaeon
GCATTTACCATTCCTTGGCATAAGAGTTCTTCAAAAGGCTCATCCACTTTTTGAAGTCCTAAATCTCTCAACACCTTTGTCCAGAATCTCGCATATATGAGGTGCATCTGTGCATGTTCAATTCCTCCACAATAGAAATCAACATTCATCCAATATTCAGCAGCATCTTTACTGAAACATTCGTCTATATTCAAAGCGTCAGTGTAACGCATGAAATACCATGACGAGTCAACAAACGTATCCATTGTATCAGTTTCTCTTCGTGCCTGCTCTCCGCATTTTGGGCATTCAACATTTGAAAATGTAGCAGAGCTTACAATTGGATTACCTTCCCAAGAGAAGGTTACATCGTCCGGTAGTAAGACAGGTAAATCTTCTTCAGGAACAGGAACGAGACCACACTGATTGCAATGAATTATTGGAATAGGGGTTCCCCAATAGCGTTGTCTAGATATGAGCCAATCTCTTAATTTCCATTGAATCATTCCATTACCTGATTTTTCATTTTCCAATGTATCAATCACAGCTCTTTTTGCATCATCACCCGATAATCCATCAAAACCTTCACGACTAGAATTAACCATTTTTCCATAGCCTTCGAATGCCTTTTTAATTTCCATATCAGCATCTTCATTATTTTCAACCAATACTTTATGAATTGGCAATTCGTGTTCAATAGCAAATTCATAATCACGTTGATCATGAGCAGGAACAGCCATCACTGAACCAGTGCCATATGAGGCGATAACAAAGTTACCCGCATAGATTGGAATCCTTTCATCATTAAGAGGATTAATTGCATATCTTCCGAGGAAAACCCCTTTTTTCTCCTTTAGCATTCCTCTGTCCATATCACTAAGCATGGTGGATTCTTTTCTCAATTCCCTCCACTTACTTTCATTTTCATGACCTGAAACAAGTTTCTCACATAATGGATTTTCCGGGGCTAGTGTAACAAATGTCACTCCAAAAATTGTGTCAGGGCGTGTGGTAAATGTTTCAATCACCAAACCCTCATCACCATCCACTTTGAATTTAATTAGCGCTCCTTCTGAACGCCCCAACCAATCTCGTTGTAGTGCTTTAACGTGTTCTGGAAAGTGGATATCTTCTAGAGAGTCTAATAGTTCTTGGGCGTAATCTGTTATTCGAAGGAACCACTGGTCCATGTCTCTTTGTTCGACTTCACTTGAACACCTCCAACAACGACCATTGTGGACTTGTTCATTAGCAAGTACAGTATTACAATCTTCACACCAATTCACATTTGCAAAGGTTCGATAAGCTAGGCCCTTTTCTAGGAATTTCAAGAAAAACCATTGGTTCCATTTGAAGTAATTTGGATCGTGACTCATCAATTCCCTATTCCAATCATGAGAAAATCCCATTATTTTGAAATCTTCCTTAATGCTAGCAATATTTCTATTTGTAATTTCACGAGGATGTCCTCCTTCCTTTATTGCAGCATTTTCAGCGGGCATACCAAACGAATCAAATCCCATGGGGTAAATCACATTGAATCCTCGAGCCCGCCTATAGCGAGCTACAGTATCGCCAATCGAATAGTTTCTAACATGTCCCATGTGCATTTTCCCAGAAGGATATGGATACATTTCTAAGCAGTAATATTTTTCTTTATTTGATTTGACATCAGCAACAAAAATTTCCTTTTCATCCCATTTATTTTGCCATTTTGATTCAATAATATTTGGCGAATACTCTTCTTCCATTGAATCACCCCGCACCATTGAATATTGCTTGTCGTCACCCGACTCCATCAGTATCTATCAAGGAACCGAATAATTATGCATCATCCCCCAGGGATGGCAATTCAGTTGAATTAAGCAATATCAATGCACGGTCAGTCAAGCGATATCTGTATCTTAATGCAACTCTTTCTTTCTCAACCAATCCCCAGTTCTCTAAAGATTTGAGATGATATGAAACCAATTGCTGGCTTGTTTCTAACTTATCTGACAACTCTTTCTGTGACAAATTGAGAATCTCATTCTCATGAATGTCAAGAATTTGTAGAATCTGTCCTTGAAGACTGTTTGGATCCGGCGTAAGTACAGGTACTGGCAAATCATCATCAGATACGCTAGAGTCGATTGAAGCGGGATAATATCTAACCTTTCGGCCATCCTTCCTTCTCCATATTGCCTCATCGCTTTCAAGAACAGATAAATGGTGGGTAAGTTGTCCATTAGACATATCAAGTGCCCCCAGTAATGCTCTGAAATGAATTCCACGATGTAATTCAATATAGGCGACAATTCGCCCACGTTGATACTCTCCTCCTCTTTCATTTCTCTTGCGTACCATTCCAATGAGCAATAGGCTATATTTTGTTGCGGGTAACCTAAGCCATTCAACTTGAACTAATGCGCTTGCAATTATTGCTAAAAGGCTGGTAGAAGCAATTACTGTGACAATTGCAGGTGCAGTTGCTGGAATAGAGATTATTGGTGCGCTGTTTTGCTCAACCTCAACTTTCTCATCAACTAAAACAGGCTCAACAAAAACTTCTCCTAACACATCATTCACAATGATATTAGATTCACAAAATGAACAAGCATCACTACTTTCTAGAGTTTGAACAACCCAATATGCACCGCGATAGTTTGTTCTTGGTTGCCAATTTTCAATAGTACTAGACGCATATGCGTGTTCTACACCTTGAATATCAATTAAAATCCAGCACCCACCACTTTCAGTAGTTACGTATTCCCAATGGCCTTCCGCCATCCAATCAATTGTAGGAGTTTGTTCAGTATTTTCTTGTGATTCGTTATTTGATAAATCACTCTCTACAGTGTCTTCGTTTTCCTCTAACACCTCATTTTGTGGAGTCCAAGTATGTGCCCATTGTGTTGTGAAACTAGGAGTTCCTGTAGTTTGAACTGTTAAACCCCAATTACCTGCATTTAGCCCAGCAAATTCAACGGTGTAAGGTCCGTAGTTAATTCCGTTGCCTGCCGAAATAGTGCCCATATATCCTCCACTACCGCTACAACCCTCTAACCATATTTGCTGTGGTTGTGAAGAGCCTACTTTTTGCAGAGTTAATTCAAGTTGGCAATTTTGTGGCCAGTAAATATCTAAATCAACTTGATTTTCTAAATATAGTTCGAATGTTACGGACTCTTGATTTGTGCCAGCGTCATTTGTAACTAAATCAACTACGTGTAATTTTGCTTGACTTACATCTTGCATAGAGGCGTGACATTCAGCTCCTGAATCAGTGCCATCATAGGAAAATTGGTATTCCTTGAAGAGGTTATATTCTGGTACATTAATTACCATTAGATATGATCCATCAGTTAATTCACAACCGGATTGATCCGCCATAAACCAGATACGTTGGTCTAATTGATAGGTGCTAGTGGGGCTAACCTTCATTTCAGAAAATTGGTTTTCACATGAGTCATCACTGCGCGTGTCACCAACGATATTTCCTTTTTCAGATATCAAATGAATTGTGATTAGACAAGTGTTGTTAAATTGCATCTCAGCAGGAATATTTTGATAATTTACCATGTTCGTAGTAATCTGAATTACATCTGAATCAGTAATTAGGCCATCTCCTCCTTCATCTCCTATAATGTCAATTTCCATATTGAGTGGTGTATAAATTTCTTGACCATTATTTCCATTTAATGTTGCAATAATTTTTCCAGACAGCCCTTCAATTCCACTCATTGCCACATCGATAGTCCAAACACCAGGCGTGGGGTTTTCTCCAACTTCAGAAAAATCCCAATTAAACCACCCTAGGGATTGGGCTTCACCCACTCCAATTATTCCACTTCCACATCCCAAATCAGTCATCATAATTGGTAAAGTTGATTCAATAGAGTTGGCTTGTAGGGTTACTTTGCACCCCTCATCAACATCTATCGAGATTGGCGCGTTGTCAATATTCCTTAACGAAACATGTGAATAGATTTTTTCATTACTGGAGAATTCAACTCTGTCACCTGGTGGTGAAGCTGTATTTACTTCGAGCAATAATCCTTCAATTGTAACTGGAGTGTGTTGAAATTGAATTTTGTTAGAATGAACGGCGTAACCATTCTCAAAATTGAAATTAATTGTAATTAATCCCCCTTCAACGATTTCTCCAACACCATTTTCCCAATTCCAATCAAAACTATCCAAACTTCTTGTTTGTCCGGCGGGAATATCGATTGCTCTTCGCTGTTGTTGACAAGCCCTGTGTTCATGCAAGCTGGAGAAAACCTCGCCTTCAGAATTCACCATTTCTATTTCAACAGGGCAGGAGGGGTTGTATTCGATAGATTCAGTATTTTGCCCACTGTTGTATATTTTTATGTCAATAGATAGGGATTCATTTCCATAATACCATGGAGAACCAGATGCTGGTTCATCAAATGTGATTATCAATTCAATATCATCAGAATCTCCACTTACGGAGTTACTGGCCAAGGGTGCTATTAGTATCAAAGCAAGCAGAATTATCAGAATTTTACTTGCCGAACCAGGTCCCCTCATAGTACCGCCTCTTTAGAGGCGACAAACACCTTCGCACTTAAGTCCAGCCCTTCAAGGTGAAATAGGAAATTTCTATTTCATCCATCTAGTCGCATATATTCCATGCTAGCAAATGGCCCCTTCGATCGCCGCACCGGAGATGATGGAATTGAGGTCTGGGTGGCACAGGTAGGGCCCTTTGCAAATGTCAACACGGCTTTCATCGATAGGGCCACCAACACAGTTGTAATTGTAGATCCACAAAATGCAATAAAGTGGCTTTCTGCGCTTGAAAAAGAGAATTTGAAACCAACTCACGTGATAATCACTCACACACATAGAGACCATGTAGGGGGTGTCAAAAAGTTACTCAAATCAGTACCAGAAATTGAGTTAATAGGCCACTCAAAATCAAACTATCCTAATTTATTGTCAAGGGTGTTATTCCAACAACTAAATTACACGCAAACTTGGGAGCACGAAGAACATACAATGGAGAAATGGCAAGCCGGGGGGATCACTCTTCATGTGACACATGCTCCAGGTCATGCACCCGGGCACTTAACTTTCCATGGACATGGCGTTTTTCATGCTGGCGATCTTCTTTTCACTGCACGTTCGGGAAGAGTAGATTTGCCGGGAGGCGACGCGGAATCTCAATGGCGCAGTATCTCTTTTGCTAGAAACACATTACTTTCATTGCCTCAGGATTGGTGGCTGATACCAGGTCATAATTATGAATGGATAGATGGAACAAAACCAATTTGGGTTACAATAGCCGACGCTTTAACTCATAACAAAGCCCTAAATTCCCCAACACTTGAAGAATTCAATAACCTAGATTTCATTCGTTTTGATGATGATTTAGCGGCATAATTTAGCAATTAATCTAAGGCGGGAGTAAAAATTAGCGGCAACTCTACTCTGAATTTAGTTCCGTATCCCGTAGATGTCACGTAATCCACTTTTCCACCCATCAAATCGCAAAGTGCCTTTACTAAAGTTAATCCAAGACCAACTCCACGTCTCAATTGCCCATCTTTTACAAGTGTCTTTGAGTATGGTTCGTATAATCTCATTTCAGCTTCTGCAGAAATGCCGGGGCCAGTGTCTGTAATTTCGAAAATCACTCTATCTTCTTCAGTAGAAACCTGGATACAGACCTCTCCCTTTTCAGTGAATTTTACTGCATTGTCAAGCAATTGCTCTAGTATTTCTTGCAACCGCATCTCGTCAACACATATTTTTTCAGGTGCTCTATACATTTCCATTTTGAAGTCCAAACCTCTTCTAATGCATAATCTTCTAGCGGCTTCACTTGATTTCTCAACTAATGCATCTACATCGTGCCAGTCGGCAACAATTCGAACATTTCCTGAAAGGATATTTGAATAGGTAATGACCGAATCAATCATCATTCTAAGGGAATCTCCTGAATCAATTATCTCCTGTAAAAATTCACCTTCTTCCTCTACAATGTTAGGTGAAATTGCCAATAAATCTGCAAACCCTAGTACTCCTGAAAGAGGGGTCCTTAGATCGTGGCTGAAATTAGCTATGAAGCCTGCCTGCAAGTTGTGTGCGCGAGAAAGTTCTCCATGAGTCAGCCGCAATTCTTGGTTTGCAGATTTTGTTTCAGTAAGTTGTTTTTCAAGGGCGTGCTGTAAGTTGATTAGTTCAGTAATATCTTGATATGAACAAATCACTCCACTAAGAAATCCTTCTGGATTGAACAGTGGTTCAGCAGTCCCCATCAAATGAATGATTCTTCCATTCATCATTTCTATACTGAATTGCCAATCACGCTGAGGTTCTTCAGTTCTTAGGGCCTCGAACAAAGGCCCTTCTTCAGCACCCATGGGCGTCCCATGAGCATCACGAAATGAAACACCCTCTCCAAATTCAATATCCCAACCAGGTGGTGCGGGAGTGGGTGGCAAATCAGGCATCATCATGTAGGCGGCTCTATTTGCATGAATAAGCGCCCCATTTGCATCGACTTCCAAAATACCGCTGTGCATTGACGAGAGCAATGCGCGTAATCTTGACGCTGTTGGGGCGGGAGCAGGTGTAGTGTCAAATGGGTCTACCACAAGTATTCCTCAATTAATGGGGTAATGATGTAAGGGATAGAAATTACGCTTCAACCATCATCAAAGAAGGTCATCTAAATCAAGTGCATCGGGGAGGGACTGAATTTCTTCAACAGCCTTCTTCTCTTTTTCTTCTTCATGTAATTGCCATTCAGCCTTTTCAACCCAACCTAACTCCTTCGCCTTCTCAAGATCTCCTTGGCCTACGTAATAGTCAATCCATTGTTGTCTCCGCTCATCTTCTTCCTCGAAGATTTGTTCCTGAAGAGCTAGATTTTGTCTCATCAATTGGCCACTTCTCTTCGCCGCTTGTCTAGCAATCATGGCAATTAGGATAGATAATAGAAGCAAGGTTACGAGTATACCAATTGCATATGAGCCTATTTCTTTCAATGACATTTTTTCTGCAGCAACATCACTGCCATCATCTGGCTCGGTTATTTCACATGGTCCAGGCGCCTCCCAAACATTAGGGTCATATCTACAAAAATCACCTTGATTCGACCAACCATCTCCATCGTCATCTTCACACCCGAAGCGATCTTCAAAGGAAGTGCCAAATTTAGAACGGCAATCATCTGGCTGATAGGCGTCTCTAGTCGTGTTATCTCCGTAACCATCTCCATCACTATCTTTGTATTGAGATGGAATCAATGGGAAATCATCAGGATTAGTACCAAATGGGTTGTCACCCCAACCATCTCCGTCGGTGTCGTTCCACTGACTTTCATCTTCAGGAAAAGCATCAGATAATTCTGCTCCATCGATGAATTCACCAGGCCAATTTGTTTCCCTAGTTGCATTCCAAGTAGAATTGCCCCAGTTATCGCCATAACCATCTCCATCACTATCTTTCCATTGGCTAGCCGTATTGGGGAAATCATCGCGACTATCGGCCCATCCATCACCATCAGTGTCAGGGCATCCGAACGTATTTCCTTCAGTGCTCGTACCATATGTGTCCGGGCAGTCATCTCTTTCAGGTGCTAAAGGATCGTCACCAAAACCATCTCCATCACGATCCGAGCTCTTGAATGGATCTTCAGGAAAAGCATCCAAATTATCAGATACTCCATCTTGGTCAGAATCTGGGCATCCACGATTTTCCACTGCATCCATCTGTCCGTACTGTGTTGGGCACAAATCTGGTTCGAATGCAAATTCTACGTATGAACCAGGCCATGATTGATTTCTATCAAAAGCCCATGAAGCGTTTGCATAGTTATCTCCATATCCATCTAAGTCAGTATCATACCATTGGGTAATTTCATCTGGGAACCAATCACCATTTTCTCCTACGGGATAATCGCCGTAACCATCTCCATCTCGATCACCGCATTGAGAGGGGTCCGAAGGAAATAGGTCGGGATTGTTACCAGCCATGTTATCTCCACACCCGTCAGCATCACTATCAGACCACTGAGTTGGGTCGCCCGGGAAAGGCTCTCCTGCATCTGAATAACCATCTCCGTCAGAATCTTTACACCCGGATCTGTCGATTGTGGAATTGCCACTAAACCCTGGGCAGGAGTCGCCATTAGTGCCACTTTGGTTATCACCAAAACCATCACCATCTGAATCACACCATTGCGTTGGGTCATTTATGTAAGCATCACCAGTTCCAGCCCCCGAAATACAAGCAGGCCATTCAGAGTCGGGATCAGACCATCCATCACCATCTGTATCATAACAGGCAAGCCGATCCCAAATAGAGTCACCATATACATGGATACAACCATCGGAGCGACTGGTAAACTGCTCATCCCCATACCAATCTCCATCACTATCATTCCATTGTTCAATATCTAATGGGAACACATCAATATCATTCATCTGGACTGGTGTCATAGTTGTAATTAGAATTCCTGGCCACTCAGATGGACGTATGGCAACCCAAGAGGAATTGGCAAAGTTATCTCCATATCCATCCATATCTGAATCATCCCACTGTGTTGGATTGTTTGGCAACCAATCTAAACTTCCATAGGGGTTGGGATCACGAGTATCTGCTGTATTGTCGGGGTATCCATCGCCATCAGCGTCAGCCCACTGGTGTTCATCAGTAGGGTAGTCATCATTTGCATCAGACCAACCATCACCATCCCCGTCAGGACATCCATAACGGTCTTCTGTTGAAGTTCCATGTGTTGTTGGGCATTCGTCAGGCTCGGTTGCAGGGGCAGGGTTATCCCCATAACCATCGTTGTCCGTGTCATCCCATTGCGTCCCATCCTCTGGAAACGCATCATCTGCATTTAGGACACCATCATTATCTATATCGGGATCTACAATCCAGTGATAAATACCCTCGTCATTTCGCCCATGTGCGGAGATGACGTAATCTCCATCAGGATGCCAACTAACTCCGTAGATGCTCCCACAATTGTTTGAATTTCCAGAATTAGTACACCCGCCAGGTCTAGGTGCAGACATGGTATCTACAATTGTGGGGGTGTTTGCATCGACCTTGAAAACTCGTAAACTCGCCCCATCTGATTGGTAGTATGTATGGGCGGCAACAACTTGGGTGCCATCAGGTGAATACTCAATGTCATTACAAGATGTGGATGTATCATAATCCCAATTTTGTAGGCCACTAATTACTTCGTATATTCGAACGCGCGCCCCTGAACTTTCCCAAGCCTCACAAGTCGCAATAGTATTTCCATCAGGAGACCATGCCACAGCATTATTTGCTCCTCTATTTGTGTTGATTGATCGGTTCACGGTCCAACTAGAAGTTTCGTAAATCCACACATCATCCCGCCCCCCAATCAGAATTCTACTTCCATCAGGGCTCCAATCTACCGAGTAGAATCTATCTTCTGAAGCTGGATTAAATGATGTAATTTCAGAACCATTCGATGAATCATATATTTGGACTTCCCCGTTAGTTCCACCATTTCCAGATCTTCCAATTACAACAGCAATCATTGTTCCATCAGGGCTGTAAGCCAACTCGTTGGGTTGATCGCCACTACCTACATCGGTGCTAACCGAGAATAGAGGAGTAACATTGCTAGAGTAATACACTTTCAATGTGTCATCTCCAATCACAGCTCCAACAAATTCACCATCAGGTGACCAAGCAGCGTCATGAATAAATTCACCACTAAACTCAACTGACTTCAAATTAGTTTGAGTACTAGTATCCCAAATTCTCATCCAACCCGATGAACTACCCCATCCACCAGTAGATTCAGTGGTCAAGTATTTGCTTCCATTCCAGTTAAAGAGAGACACATAATGATCATCACTACTTGATTGGCGACTGTCTTCTAAGAAACCACCTGCTTGAATCACCCAAGGGTCAGCAACATCACTGGTTCCATCCCCGTCTTTATCGGGGCAACCATCCCTATCTACGGTACTGTCACCCCACGCTAAGGGGCAGTCATCATAATAGTCATCAACACCATCACCATCAGTATCGTAAGCAGAAACAATTGGTGAAAAAATTACGATTGTCATTAACATTGAGAGCACGATTGCTCGGGGGAATGGTCCGTGAATATCCCCATTTGCCATGTTTCCGGATTGCTATTCATAAAAAGGGCTTACGCCCTTTATGCATCAATAATTTCACCACTTTTTCCCTTTTTCTCATTTTTAGTCATTTTTTACTTTACAGAGAGGCGAATGCTTGAATGCTGAC
>PBPH01000100.1 GCA_002725475.1 Methanobacteriota archaeon
AGATGGTGTTGTCTTGGACTCTGATTACTATGACTTTGGTTGGGTTCCTTTCCTGTGGGCTGCTGAATATCATAAGGGATACATATACACCTCGTGCATTACTTCAGGACTATATATTGTACAATTAGATATAGACAAACCATACGAAGGTCAGATTAGTTCTCAAAATACTTAATCACAATTTCCTAATTTCTAAAGGAACAGGTTGAGCGTAATGGTCATCAATGAATTGGGGTAGCGAAGGTTGCGCCCGTAGGGCGATAGGGGGGATAATGTGAGGAGATTGATGGTAGATGACGATTCTGCAGCAACGCAGGAACAGATGATTATCTACGCTCTTGTTGGTTTAGTTTCACTTAGCCTTCTATCCTCTGCAGCTTGGTTTGCATTTAGTTTCGGTGGGGGTGATGGAGATTCCGATGACCACATGGCTAATTGGGTCGATCCCGTAATAGAAATTGAGGATGAAAATCATAGCCATACAGATTTAATCGCGCATAGATTGAAAACCGATAATATGAGATTAATTGACTATCATAATCTAAACTGCGATGGAAATGAGAAGCCTCCACCTGAGTTGGATAACACTGCAGGTCGTCCTTGCTTCCCTGAATACAAGAACACTGGCCCGACACCGGGTGACAACTCAGAGATTGCAATTGAAGGAAATTTCCTTGATGATTGTGCCATATACGGTGATGGAACAGGTGGTTGTTACGCATATGTATCTTCATATAATCAATTTGAGATTCTTGATATCTCGAGACCCAACAACATTACTCTCTTATCAACCTACTACGCAGAGGTTGCTAGAATAATTGATATCAAAGTCACTCCAGACAATAATTGGGTACTTATCAATCACGAATTAACAAATAGCGAATTGGATCCAATTCCAAATGATGATGATGCAAACAGTGGGATGAATCGCCTGGATGTAGTCTATGTTGGTAACAAATTGGAACCAATCAAAGTTGCAGAGTGGAATAATCCCCCTGCAGGTTTCCATAACCAAGATGTCCATGTATACTGTGATTGGGAGCCTGCAAATCCTCTTTGGAACGGTGAAGAATGCCATCTATTCCTATTTGGTGCGGATCCGTATCCTGAGATGGTTGAGGGAAGTTCAGGAACTTATTACAAGGGGACACAGATTTTCTACGTTCCCTTGGGTTTGGAATCTTGGATACCTACTCAGACCGATGAAGAACAGAACCAAAGTCGTGAAATTGTTAGGTGGGGGGGCTATTCTCCTGAAATTGATACAACATGTGGTGGCTCAATTTTCAACCATGACAATGTTTTCTTCACGCACCCAATTACTCAGCAAAAGATGCTAATCATTTCATATTGGGGTGCTGGGTTGAGAATAGTGGACGTATCTAATCCACCAGATGTTCCAGACCCTGAAGGTGTATCATGGCCACAGGACAACGAGGTTGGTCGTTGGCTGGGTTGCCCTACTGCAAATGATGGTTGGTATGGTCCAGAGGGTGGCGGTCATGCAGACATGAGTCCCGAAGAATGGTTAGATGCTAACCAAGGAAATGACAACATTCACTATGCCGTCCCTTACGAACATCTGATCTGCAATGGAATAAGTGAATACGTTGCTCAGGCAACATGGCCATCTTCATGTGGAACTGGCCCTGAAGATCCAGAGCATGGAGACAATTGGAGACATTACACAATAATAGCTCCCGAATACGGTTCAAATTCCAATCATACTGGATATGTTTGGACTATTGACACAACTGATCCAACGAAGCCTTTCCTAGTTAGCAAGTGGAAATTACCTGGGGAGGGGACGTTAGCCAATGGATCAAAACATCCACAACACTACATTCCAGGTGGCTATATTTTCAGCCCTCATAATGGCGACACTGGCCTTAACGGGGAAGTTTACTGGGCTCACTATCATGCAGGAACCTGGGTCACAGATCACGGGCATATTTGGGAGGATATTGTTTGGGTGGATGGAGTTCCAGCACCAGAATTGGGATTCAAAGGAATAAAAGAACTAGCCGAGACTAAAACAATGGGCTACTATATCCCTGCGGGACCTACTTGGATTGAAGATCCTGTAAATACTCTAGAATACGACATGGCTGATTGTTGGGCATCATGTATCATTCCTTTCGATTGGGGTTTGCAATATGACCCTCGCGGATATATCCTAATTTCTGAGATGGTTAGTGGAATCTATGTTGTCCAGATGGAATCAGATATTGATCCAAGATATCCATATCCTCCTCTTTATCCTAATGAGTGAATAAAATGAGCCGCGCATTAACGTCCCTGTTCATTGCTACCACATTATTGATGTCTGGGTGTATGGGAGAACCTCAAATTCCAGATAATTTCAATGGAGATGACATATATCCTGCAGTGGCAATGGATTCATTTGAACTGATTAATCAGGACAATTTGTCAATTAATAGTTCAGAATACGAAGACAAGGTATTGATTGTGATTTTTATGTTCACTCGCTGTCCAGACGTATGTCCAATAGTATCAGCGAATGTCAAATGGTTGTATGGGGCGCTAGAAGAACAAGAAAGAGATCATGTGGAAGTAATTTCAATTACTGTTGATCCATGGTCAGACGATTCAGCAACCCTACATTCATATCGCCAGGGTATGTCACTAGAATGGGACCATTTTACTGGCGAACTAGAACATTTAGAGCCGGTTTGGGGTAATTTTGGCGTTGGTCTAAAGACAGTGGCTAGTGATGATTATGGATATAACTCAACCGAATCAAATGAAAATCAAACTACTGAAGGACGTCATCATCCCGCATTTGATTATCTAGTAGATCATTCAACAGGTACAATATTGGTGGATAAAAATGGCAATCAGCGAGTATGGTGGGGTGACACTGATTGGGTTCCAGAACTAGCTCTTCAAGATGTACGACAGTTGATTTCAGAATAGATTTCTCGGATTTATATTATAAGATATAATTTAGTCCAAGAGTCATGGATAATAAAATCGGCATCATGACAGCGTTATTGGTTGGGTTGATGGTTAGTTCAGGATTTGCAATATATTTCGCATCGAGTCAAAATGACGATTCAAAAAATGAAAACGGCGAAGATATCTCCACAAATGATGAAAGCATTGTTCCCGAACAGAATAACGAAGACAGAAGCCCAACTTTATTTGTGGGGGCTACAAACTTTTCATGGGGTGACCCGGTATTAATTACTGGCTGGGTAGTTGACGAATCACCTAGTTCAACAGTCATTTCTGCATCGGTTTATTCAGCAGAATCACTAAGCACACCTGCCCTTACAATGTCTGTAAATTCAGACCAAAATGGTATTTGGGAGATTTTGTTGCCTTACGAAGAACCAGGCACTTGGGCTGTTCAAATTATTGCCATTGATGAAGGTAATAAGTCAAGTGATTCAAAGATAGTAGATGTAAATCTTAACTATCCTGTTGAAGAAATGGTATTGGTCACATTAGGTTATGAATCGCCATTAGAAAACGAATCGATAGGCTGGATTATCGGTGATTTAATTCATCTGTTCCCTTCGTCATGTAGTGTGGAATTTTGGCCCGATGGTCAATCAACAATAGAAGGATTTGTCAATGCTTCTGAAAGTAAATTCAGCATTCCCGTTGATGAAGATACGGTTGCTAAGCAAGGGGAATTTTGGGTAACATGTGGGGTCTATGACAGTCGTGCAAGAAACCTGTCATATCAGTTACCCATTCCAGATGAGCCACCTGAAGAAAGTATTTCAGATCAAGACAATGATGGGATTGTAGATGCAAATGATGTATGCCCAAACACCCCCAGTGATGAACCAGTATGGCCAAATGGCTGTTCGGATTCACAACTCGATAGTGATGGGGATGGTGTAACTGATGCTAATGATTTGTGCCCAAATACCTATACTGGAGAAATTGTTGATTCCAATGGTTGCTCAGATACACAAAAAGATGCAGACGGGGATGGTATTTCAGATGCAGGGGATCAGTGCCCAAATACTCCCGCTACTGAGGTTGCCGATGCAAATGGTTGTTCTGACTCTCAAAAAGACCAAGATGGGGACGGCGTTCAAGATTCTCTTGATCAATGTCCAAATACTCTCTCGGGTACAACTGTAGATGCAATGGGTTGTGAGATTACATGGGTCCCTCAAGATTCTTGGTTATGTCAAAATGGCCAGGGTGCATGGGTGAAGGATTTCAATGCTGAAGAGGGATATAATTCTAACACAAATGGCGCAAGTAGTTCGGGAGCAAATGACGACAATGCTGGTCCGTGGTTCCAATGCGAATTATCAGTATCAACCCAGAATGGCGAAATGGTAGTTGACTCAAATGGTATTCCAAATCATGACTTTTTGTCTACAATGGGTTGTTGTACTGATGAAGTAAATTTGGAATGGCATATTACTTTGAATCCTGTAAATGATACGCAGGGCGGACACGACTCAACCAATTGCCCTGGAGCACAGGGGCAATGGGAGTGTGCGCCTAACAGAGGTCCAGTGGCAGTTGCAGTAAATGGGGTCCCAATGTATGGTCCAGAGGAAGGGCCTGGTGGCGACGCGGTAGCTCTTCATTTTGATTACTTTGAAGAAGATAGGCAACCTATTTTCATGGGTTGGTGTACTAGCCATTCAGCAGGCAACAATTTCCATTACCATTATGACGCTCAATGCCAATATTGGGCCCCGTCATCTGGTGAAGATATGAGTGATTACCAAATCACAAAACTACAATCTCAGCAACACAGTCCAATCATAGGGTGGGCTTTTGATGGCTATCCTATTTATGGCATGTATGGTTATGATAACGATGGCCAAACAATTAGGGCAATCACTTCATCTTATGCTATTGAGCGTACTCAGGACGGCGGCGATCAAGGTTACAATGGAATTGACGATTGGAATTATTTCCAAGGGCTTGGCGACTTAGATGCTTGTAATGGAAGATTTGGACCAACTCCAGAATATCCAAACGGAATTTATCATTATGTTAGCACACCCCTTTCAGCTTCCCCTCTCTTGGTAACAGATACTAACAATAACCAGGTGTCAATGATTGGCTTTCCATATTTCTTGATGTGTTACCATGGGGTTGCTGATCTAGACTCTCAACCATCTGCAGGTGGCGGCCAAGGCCAGGGTCCCGGCCCAGGTCCCGGCCCAGGCCGTGATTCAAATGGGCGTTCTTACGATTCAGACGGGCACTATGGTTACAATACTCAGGCTTTAGTAGATTCAAAACCATTACCTATTGAACCGGAGTATCTTGATGAATCCATTCCAATTTGGTTAGATTTCAGCATCACCATGCTATTGATTGCGTTCGCTTTTGGTGGCATGAATATCACATTGAGTCGCCCCGATTAAAGAACTGGTTGATTACTTAACCACTCCAAATCAGAAACGTATAATTGGCGAATATCATCTAGTTCAAACACTAGCATTGCTAATCTTTCAAGACCCATACCCCAAGCACAAACTGGCCATTTTGCACCTAATGGTTCTGTAACTTCTGGTCGGAAAATTCCTGCCCCACCTAATTCAAGCCATTCTCCTCTCCATTTTACTTCTACCTCTAGGGATGGTTCAGTGTAAGGGAAATATGCTGGCCTAACCCTAACTTCAGGATAACCCATTTTTGCATAGAATTCTTTCACAGTAGTCACTAACATTGGAAGACTAGCATTTGGCTCCATAATAATTCCTTCAATCTGATGGAATTCTGGCAGGTGGGTTTTGTCAATGCTCTCCTTACGAAATACTCTGCCAATTCCAAATACACGGCATGGTGAATTAGGATTATCAGCAACATGCTTTACAGTGTTTACAGTGGTATGAGTTCTTAACATTCCCTTTTCAGCAATGTCGGATGAAAATTCACCACCCCATCCACTACTTCCAGTATTTCCACCACTCTCGTGAACTTGTGCCCACTGATTCGTTCTTTCTCTTGGTATTGGAATTGATTCAGGATTATCAAGATAGAATGTATCTTGCATTTCTCTAGCAGGATGGTCTTGAGGGATGAATAGGGCATCCATATTCCAACCAGCGGTGGTCACATAATCACCTTCAATTTCAGTGAATCCCATTTCTAAGAAGATGGCACGAATTCTTTCAATCAAAGCTTGCATTGGATGAGATTTCCCTATCATTGGGGTTGGTGCTTCTCTAGTTACATCATAAGGTTTGAAATCGGCATCCCTCCAATCGTCACCTTGCAATAATTCAGGAGTAATGTCGGCAACCAATAGGCGCTCTTGAAGGTCATCAACATTTACGGAGATTCCTTTTGGAGTTAATTGCCACGTTCTGATAACCTCTTCACTGGAAGTGATAATCCCCTTTCTTTTCGCGAAATAATCAATTTGGCTAATGTTAAGTTCGCTTTCGGGAGCCCCCTCTTCGCCAGCCGCTGCAAGATTAGAAATGAATTCGCTCCTCATTTTTAGAGTAGCTTCAATTGCCCCAGTAGCCGAAGGAATTTCGAATTGGCCCTTCAAAAGTTGAATTCCTAAATCCTTTAGAAGGCCTATTCCTGCTCCGGCTTCTCTTTTTTCAACTACATTCGCCTTCTGCAAATCCTGCATCCCCACATCGCCTTCTTGTTCTGAAAGCCAGTTCCAAATCCTCTGTTCAAGCAATCCATTTTTTGCAGCATTATCTCCTTCTGAAGCAAGACGCCAAATCTTGCTACGTTGCTCTGTCTGAATTACTAGTTCTGATTCAAATAAAGTGCCTCCAGCACCTGCAACATGTGCCTGATCCTTCCATTCACAGGCATCTAGTAGTTCATCAAGTTGCCAAACTTCGTTAGGTTTGCCACGCATTGCCTTTAGCATCCGGCGCTCATTGTTACTCAACTCCACAATGTCACCTCTCAAGTCCTCGACAGGCCGTTATGTTTTGACGCTTATTCTAATATAAGGCCGAAAACTACTCTTCTTCGTCTTCTGGTTTATCCCATAGAAGTGTGTTACAATTGGGGCAAGTAAAAGTTAGAGGACGTTTCCCATCTCTCCAAGTCAATTTTCCACAGTTGCCACACAATACGCTTGTACGAATAGGCTCGTCTAGAGTAGTATCAATCCGATACATGACACTTCCTTCAGCACCATCGGGGAGTTCTCCCACTTCAGGAATCCAGTCGCGAATATCCTTTTCACTCATTGGCTTAGGTTCCTCTACTCTAACAAAGGCAAGTAGGAACATTACTGCCCCAGCCAAACCTATTGGGGCTCCAATGGCAATATATGCTGGATTTGCGAAAATAATGCCCGATGAAAGCATAATACAGAGCCAAGACGCGATAAAGAGGTTGTTGCGTATATTCCTCGCCAATGTAACACCTCTCAGTCAGCGAGGGAATGCCATGATTCTATGAGTATTTCCGCAGCTCTAACAATATCATTACTTCCAATAGAACAGAGGCCGATTCTAACACCACCTTCTAGTGGTACCACATAGAGGTGTGATTCTGCAGCCCTTTCTGCAATAGATACTGGGTCATCACAAGGAATAAATGCAAAATACCCATCATCAGAAGGCATCAATGGAAGTTCAGATTGAGACATTTTTTCATTGAATAAATTCCTTCTAATAGCAAGCATTTCTTTCAGTCTAACCTTTTCTAAACTCCATGAACTTGCCAATTCTTCATCACTGTGTATTGCCATCAAGGTAGATTGTGGCAGTCTGGGGGCTAGAGACCAAGTTCCTCGTCCGGTAACCGCACAGATCTCCCCCAGCCTTGCAACATAATCTTCTGAAGGGTGCAGGAAAACAATTGCTCCACATCTCATACCATAAATCGTATGGGATTTTGAGGCCGAAAATCCCCAACAAATAAGGAAATTTTCAGGCCAATCAGCCCAAGAGAATTTCTTATGAATTGTTTCTGACCACCCATATGGTTCATCAGCATAGATTGCATATGCTGTATCAAGGAATAGAGTAACTCCTTTTTCAGGATGGTTTGTTGCACAGTTGATGAAAGCGTCTAGAACCAGTTCTCTACCATCTGAATCCAAAGACAATCCAGTAGGGTTGTGGGCGGGATCATTAATCCATGCTAGAATTCTTTCTTGATTGATTGCAATCATTTCCAATTCATTTTCTAAGGCCTCAAGATCAACTTTGGGATGAGGGCTATCCGTCTTAGGTAGGATTGGCCATTCTGCAATTGGTAGTCCGCATTCTTTTGCCAACGTGTCATAGGGAGACCATCGGCGAGAACGGAATAGGATAGTATCCCCTACTGCCAACATACTTCTTGCAGAAAGGTATAGCGCACCTGTACCACCAGGGGTTGCTACAGCATTACTGTGTAGCCCGATATCGTTTAGACTTGCAAGTCTGGGTCCAATTACGAGTTCAGATGCCAGGCGCTTGAATTCTGGAAGGCCTGGTAGTGGGGCATAAGCAGAAAAATCAATGTCAGATTGTTTGCGTATTGTTTCCATGACGACTCTGTTGACTGCTAGTGAGCCGTCATCTTCCAATAAACTTCCAACCGTGCCATTGATTGCCGGCTCGCCTAGGGCCTTTGCTTGTTGATATCGTCCGTACCATGAGAAAATGACATCAGAACCAGTCTTTACCCTACTTTCTAAGGGCAAAAAGGTATTCTCAAGTTCGCCTAAATCCACAGAATCACACCTAAGGGGCCAGAAGTCGCCGGACCATCCAACGTGGGTGTGGTAATCAAACCATTCGCTTGTTGAGGGGTTTTGAAAAATGCTTTCTCTGTAAGAGAAAGATTCACTATCGATTCAACTACTCGGTATGGAGGGGGAGGGTCTATGAAGCGTGGTGCCACCATCCTAATTCTTCTGATGCTCACCTCATCTTTAGGTTCTTTATTGCCTAACAATTTGCATCAAGAAGAGTTATTTCAGGACGGATTGGATTTGGATTCTGCATCACTAAATTCTACAGAAATAATTTCAATTACTAATTATCCAACCACCGTTTCTAATTCTTTTAAGTTAGACCTACCTGAAAATCAAGCAGTTCGAAATATAAGTCTTGAATTGGCCCCTTTGGAACTTTCACGCAGTGAAGGGCACTCATTTACTCAATCCAGTGATTTCAATCAATCAGGAGCCTTATCCCAAGGAGTTGACTATAATTCTTCAGGGCTTCAGGTATCTGCAATTGATGAATACTGGTCATTTGAAAACTCTGGTAATTTACCATCTGGATGGTCTACATCCAATACCAATTACGGTTTGATAAATACCATGACTTGTGGTACAAATGGTAGTAGCAGTCGTTCTTTGACACTACGCCATGGCACTGTAACTGTGACATCCAACACAATTGATCTTTCATCCCTCTCTCACGGAATGATGTCCCTATGGATGACTGAAGGGCGTAGTGGATGCGGTGAGGATCCTGATGGAAGCGAGCATCTTTATGTTGAGTACAAGCGTTCTTCAGGAAGCTGGGGTTCAATTACTACCTATTATGGGCACCAAGGATATCCGGGATATACAAATAGAAATGATCAGTTCAATCTACCAAATGATGCTTTTCATTCTAACTTCCAGTTTAGATTTAGGCTACCTCACGGTTCAGGGACGTGTTGTGATTGGTGGTTTGTTGATGATGTAAGGCTAACAAAACCAGGAGGTCAGGGGAATTGGACGACTCCTGCATTTGGGCCTAATGCATCGAATCCAACATTCCGCTCATTACCCGGGCCATACGGGATGATGAGTATCGATACAGATTCATCATCTAGTTCAGTATCTTGGTCGGTACTCGACGCTTCAAATGGCACAATTCTAGATGGATATAATGATCGTTCGGAAAATTGGGCAGATTTAGGTGGTATTGATTGGACAAAACACCCCTCAATTCGTCTGAAGGTTACCTTAACTGCACAAGGTACAGGCTCAATTACTAAAGTAAATGGGGTACATATACAGGGGAAATTTGTCAATTCATTTGATGAGAATCCAACAGATTGGGCCCTAAATTCGTGTAGTTGGGATGGGGATAGTATTACAGGTTCTGGTTACGCTTATTCGCCAACAATGAATTCTAGACGCCCTATTAGCAAGATTACAACAGCAATCATACATTCTGGTGGTGGGGTTTTGGAGGCTACTATAGATGGTGCAACTTGGTTTTCATTGAATGCAAATGGGCCCAACGAAATCCAAGATAGAACTAACAATATTCAATTTCGATGGAATTCTCAGGGTACAAGTTTTGATTTACAGCATTTTGAAGTTGAACTTCATGGTGCTGGTCTTCCGTCATCACCATCGATAGATCTCTTAGGTACAGGAAGAGGTGAGTGGGGAATCACAAATCAATCAATAGGCACATGGGGTTGGCAGGATGTTCTCGAAAATGGTAATCATTCAATCGACCTAAAATTCCCTGCTCTACATTCCATTCCAATTTGGATACCCAAGGATTCTCATGGTGATTTCATCTTTGAAATAAGTCCTGAACTAACTTCAGGTGTTTCAAATCTACATATTGATTTGAATATTGGTAACAATTTGATATCATCTTGGAGTTACGGTTCTGGCTACGATTCTCAAGCTTTCAAAGTAGAATCTTCCGACAAACCCAATTTCCTATCTCAGTTGGCTAGCGCTCAAGCAATATGGAGTGATTCTGAAGTTGAATACATACGTGCAGACCTGTCATTAGATGGTACTTCAGGGGGGGCAAGATTAGGAGGGATTGCCATACCTTACAATTCAGTAGCATCACTGTTCTTTGTACCAGATTCTAATTTTGTTTTGAATTTAAACAATCTTGCCAGCAGCATGACACCTAATTCAGGGTGGGTTACCGTACCTTTGGCAATGAGTTGGGAATTCCCTGCATCTATGGAAGTAACCCTCACTGAATTGAATACTGGTTTAGCAACTAACATAGAATTGGAAAACGCATCCAATCTCTCTGCCACTCTTTCACCATCTTGGCAGTGGTTTGAGTTTGGCCACAATATTTCTGTCTTGGAAGGAGAATTGGCAGCACTAAGATATGACCTTGTTGGAGATAACAATGCTGTCACATACACTGTTTGGTTGGGTTCATCCCCCCTTCCTGGAGATTCTTTAGAAGGGGATTCGAATGCCATTGTAATCCCTGAAATATTCAGCACTGGTGGATACAGTGTACCCCCTGGTTCCACAGGTCCAGGGATTTGCTGTGAATTACACCCGACCCTAAAATTCTCACTTAATGCATCATGGGATGATGAAGAAATATTGTCACTTACTTTACGTGGTGTGATGAAAGACGGTCTGATTTCTTTGCCATGGGTACACTTGTTTGGGCCTGGCCCCTCTCAAGGAGTTGAGAATGATGTATTCATTTCTGATTGGAATGTTCTAAATGATCAATCCATCGTAATACCTCAAGATTCATCATATTTGAAATCGGATTCGAATATTTCTGTAGAAGTAGACTTCAATTTTGAGGGTTTAGAGGATATGTTTGCTCCACGCAGTGGAGATATAGAAATTAGATTAATTGAGAATGGGGTACTAAAAAGCCAAACTACAGAATTAAATCAAGGCAAAGCGATTTTTAATACTCGGACACCATTAGCTACGGGAATGGTTGAATATTCAATCGAAACCGCTCTTTTATCAGGAGGTAGTGATGTAACTACAATTAGTTTGAATCGTACATTCGAAATAGATTCTATTTCACCACAAGTAATCAATCAGAGTGTGGCCTCACACGACCATCTTGAACCATCAATCACACAAACGCTGACATTTGAATTATCAGATAATCCTGTTCTACCAGAAGAGGTGACACTCATGCTTTGGCGTGAATGGCAAGAAGATATTGATGGGGACGGTGAAATTGATTCAGAAGAATTCACTCCACAGGAATTAATTCTCCCAATTAATTTGTCAGCAACTAGAGGAAATTATTCATTCACTTTCGATGACACTTATGGTATCGAAGGAGAGTTTGTTGCAGGTTATCTCGTAGGTTCAGATCCAGCAGGTAATACGGTGATTGGTGGTGGGAGCGAACTCAATAATTCACATTTGTTTATTTATCAATTGATGACAGATGAAGCCCCGAAAATAATTCGAGACGGCGCTACATGGAATGATGGCCCAAGGGATTGGCTACACCCATCACCAATATATTCAATCACAATTCCTTTTGAGGAGGAAAATGGTTATTCAGATGTTAGCCAAGTCACTCTTAATCTAGCGGGTAATTCTGTAGAAGATCAACTAACAGTTGTTTGGGACTCATTAAACGAACATTGTACATCAATGAGCGAACACCTTCAGTTAGTGGGATGTCAGATTGTTGCTAGTGAGAATAACCTGTCTGCATTCACAACAGAAATGGAAATAGTGGTTGATTTCAAACTTGCTTGGACAATTCCAGATGAAGGTGATTTGAGGAGAGAACCAGATATTGAGGTAGTGGATCGTGCAGGGCAGGGCGATTGGGTAGCATTGCCCGAATTGAGATGGCGTTTTCTGGCGGATTTAGGGGTTTTATCCGATAGTATCAATTTAGAAATTGAAGAAGGCAAACGTTCTGCTAATGGCGCATGGGTGGCTCCAGGGAGCAATATTACAGTGTCTGGAATGGTTGCATTCTCACCTACGGGAGACGCCCCTCAAGACCAAATCAAAGTGAAAGTATTGCTTGGAGATAAAACTGTGATAGTAAGCACTCTTAATGGGCATTGGTCTGCAACTCTTCGCGCATCTTCCGACTCCGAATCAGCTGAATTGCTAACATTTGAATTGACTGAACTTCACGTTCAAGCCAGAGATGTAACAGACCCTGGTCTTTCTATGTTCTATATTACAGTGGACAATTCACCTCCGATTCCAATATCTGTTGTTGGCCCCCGAATTTCAAACGAAATTCATGTATCCTCACTATCTTCTCTGATGGTTGAATTGAAAGTTGAGGAGATGGAACAACTAGATGTTGAAACATTATCCCTTCATTGGCTAGTAACTCATGGTTCAAATCCTCAGGGTGATGAAATTGCTAGGGGGCAAAGCCCAGTTACCTTGCCAGGACATAATGCTGCAGGTTCAGCAATTCCAGTTCGAGCAACAATAGACCTGCAAACAGCAATTCCAGCTGAAATGTTAGCCGAAGAACTATCTCTTCATGTTTGGATAACTGGCCGGGATATGGTTGGTCAAAACATGGTTTCGGACATATTATTCAATTCGGAAAGGAGCCCATTTGCATCTTGGGAAATTCAACAATTGAAAGCAATTCTTCTAGTTGAAGATTCAGATCTGACTTATTCAAATAGTGGTGAAATATATCTTGGAGATACGATAGTAGTTTCAATAGAAGTGCACAATATTGGCCAAGTTTATGGATATGCGCAGATTACTCTAGAGGAAGTAGATTCTGCGGGTTTGCGTAGAAGTATTACTGATATCCCTACAAATGTAGGAGTTGAATCAGGAACATCAAGTGAAGCCCGCATCGATTGGACTCCTGAAAATCTTGGTCATTATCACATTGTTGTTACAATGGACGGTCAAGAGGTTGCTTCTGGGATTTCGGTTACAGTAAATGACCTACCAGAGTCGGGTATTCTTTCTGACCTTGATGCAAAAGGATTCACAATTGAATGGCTGGGAATTATAGGTGGATTATTCATAATATTAACACTAATTGTTGTAGTTGGATTACGTTCTGGGGGTAATAACGAAAAGGAATGGTTTGAAGAGAACGAAGATGCAATATCTGAAGCAGAAGAGAATACAAACCAATCGGAAACAACAATGGAGATGCAAGCCTATCTTAATTATCTAAATCAAGGAGGCCATGGGGGGCAAAATCAGATTACTCAAGAGCAATATGCTCAGTGGCAACAATATAATGCGACACAGCAACAGCAACGAATGACTAGCGAGCAATATGAGCAATGGTTACAATGGGCGGCTTGGCAACAGGCCCAACAACAACAATATGCACAACAACAAGGTTGGTCTGGATACCAGCAGGCTCAGTATGATTATAATAAAAATCGCTGATTTTGAAGCCAACAGAGAGATTTGAACTCCCGGCCTGCTGATTACAAATCAGCCGCTCTACCAGCTAAGCTATGTTGGCGCCAAGCCACCGGACGAACCTATCAGTTTTGAATCTCACAGTCTCAAGAGAGCGCAAATGGTCAAGTGTAACCCTCTTCTCGAACAATCCAATGGGTGCAATGCTACTCGATGGGAAGGCTTGCGCAGCAGACTTGGAGATCAGACTAAAAGAGCAAATTTCATCTTGCAAAATTCAGCCCCATTTAGCAGTAATAATTGTTGGTGATGACCCAGCATCTCATGTATATGTTAGGAATAAGGTTCTATCGTGCGAACGACTAGGAATTAAATCAACACATATCTCATTACCCGCTGAAACAGAACAAGATTTCATTGCTGAAAAAATTAGATCACTTAATGCCGATGACTCTCTTCATGGAATTCTAATTCAATCCCCATTACCACCTCATATGGATGAAGAAATGTTGACTGAATTGATTGATCCTAGAAAAGATGTGGATGGATTCCACCCGATTAATCTCGGGCGTCTTGTTCAAGGTAGAGTTGAAGGCATGGTTCCTTGCACCCCCTCAGGTGTAATGGAACTGCTAAATTGGGCAGAAGTAGAATTATCTGGGAAAAAAGCAGTAGTTATTGGCCGTTCCTTCAATGTAGGGATGCCGCAAGCGCTTCTTTTGGCCGCGAAAGGTGCAGATGCCACAGTAACAATTGTTCATTCACGAACAGTGGATGCAAAAGCAGAATGCCTAGCAGCTGATATCATAATTGCTGCAGTTGGTCGTCCTGGGATGGTAAAGTCTGATTGGATTAAGCCCGGTGCGGTGGTCATAGATGTTGGAATTAATCGCGTAGATGATTCTACTAGGGAACGCGGTTGGAGACTAGCAGGCGATGTAGATCCTGAAGTTCAAGAAGTCGCATCTCTTTTGTCTCCAGTTCCAGGTGGTGTTGGTCCAATGACTGTAGCCATGCTAATGGCCAACACCGTTAAATCAGCAACTTTTCTTCAAGATTAATTGGAAATCAGAATATTCCCATATCCATTAGTGCATCTTCACTAGCATGTTTCTTTGGGTCCCAACGTGGCGTCCAAACTAAATTGACATGAACAGAATCTATTCCGTCTGTAGAAAGTGTAGCGCGATGAACTGCTGCCATAATTTCAGGTGCTACGGGACATCCTGGAGATGTTAAAGTCAAATCGATTTCTACGTGAATTCCATTATCTAAATCTTCAATTCTTACGTCATAGATTAGCCCCAGTTCAACCAAACTAATTTCCAACTCAGGGTCTTCTACAGGGTGAATTGCAGCTAACACAGTTTCCTTGGTAACAGTCATTTAGATCACTTAATCATTTCACGTGCTTCTTTCCGAACCTTAGTAAACATGTTTAGAAATCCATTAGCGCGATTTGGGGTGAGGGTTTCTTGAAATCCAAGCTCTCTGGCGAATGTTGCTGGGAAATCTGCTACTTCAGCAGGAGTCAATCCGTTAATTGCCTTCTGTGTTATTGCCATCAAGCCCTGAACAATTTGTGCATCCGCCCCACCTACCATACGAAATCCGCCATCATCATCTAGTGAGCAAGCGACATGAGCTTCCGATTGACACCCATGTACCTTATTATCCTCGTTCCAATTCTCTGGAGATAACATTTCACACTCACTTGCCCAGTCATAGAGCACCTCATAACGCTCCATTGCATCATCAATTTCTCTAAATTCATCAATTATTTTTTGTAACTCTGGTGGCCAATTTCCAGCCCCCCAAGAACCACCTGAAAATTCCCCTTGGGTCTTTGGAGTAGTTCGTTCGGGAATTTCATTTATCAGGGTCTCGAGACGTGAGCCAACATCTTCAGCTAATTCATTAATGACATCGTCTCCTAGAATTGCCAACATCTCTCGGGGCTCCATTACTGATACAATGACATCTTCACCTTCAACATGAATTGCAACATTGCATGGTAACAAAACACCTAGATCTGGCCTTGCCTCCAAGCCACGAGCTGCATGCTTTGGCATACATGCTCCAAGAATCAAGTATGGGCGATATACCTCACCCATCGATTGCAAAATATTTCCCGAAACATCAATCTCGCTTATGATGCCAAATCCGGATTCTGAAATCATTTCTCTGACGATATCAACTGTATCATCAAAATTGGAATTACTCTTTGCATGTCTTTCAAATTGCATGATTTCACCTTGCCAATCTCCCAACTACTCTCCCTAGGTGTGCAATGAAAGCATCTGCCTCATCCTTTGTATTGTATAGATAAAATGATGCTCTATTAGTTGCGTTAATACCCAATTTTCTCATTAATGGTTGAGCACAGTGGTGGCCCGTACGAACTGCGAATCCACCCAAATCCAGGAAATGTGCCAAGTCTTCAGCGTGAATACTATCGTGGAGAAATGAAACTACTCCTGAACAAGTTGGGTCAGAATGATCGCCATACACTTTGATTCCTGGTATTTTTGAAATCTCTTCTGCAGTGTGTGCTGCTAAATCATGAATATGCTCGTGCACTTCATGCATATCAAATTGAGAAAGCCATTTTATTGCTACACCCCAGCCTATTGCTTCTGCTATTTTTGGAGTCCCCGCTTCAAATCGATAGGGTCCTTTTTGAAATGTGGAATGATCTAGAAAAACTTCCTCAATCATGTCGCCACCCGCCATGAATGGTTGCATTTCATCAAGAATCCCTGGTTTGACGATTAGGCCACCAATTCCAGTAGGGCCACACATCTTGTGGCCACTAACTGCAACGAAGTCAGCATTTAATTCAGTAAGATCTAGTCTTTCATGTGGCGATGCCTGAGCACAGTCAATTAGCACCCTTGCCCCCTTTCCGTGGTTTCCCCTGCTGTGGGCCATTTCTATGATGTCTTCAACAGGATTCCTTGTCCCAAGGACATTGCTTGTATGGACACACCCTACAAAACTAGCCTCGTCTATAGATGCCTCGAATTC
>PBPH01000101.1 GCA_002725475.1 Methanobacteriota archaeon
AGACCCAGTAGATACCCAATACCTGGTAAAGAAAGACCCAATCCTATTATGGTGAAAGCTACCAATTCATAATTAGCAAATTCTTGATTTGAAGAAATCTTTGTGGGATGCCCGTCCTCAGATACTTCCATCAAATCACCAAGAATACACTAGTGAAAGTTTCACTCTTCTTCGCCGTGGTCATGATCATGATCGTGATCGTGTTCGTGTTCTTCAGTTGGTTCCCGGTATGGGTGTACATCTCTGAATGTAATAGTTCTAGCACCTACACTATCACGTAAAGAGCGAATTAGCTGGAACTTTGCCATACCCCATGATTGGTCGTATCCAATAAATTCTGGCACCTTAATATCTACATCATCGCCATCAAATGATACTTCAAAATCATCTGAGCCAGTCGTCATTTTAAGAAGCGTAGTTACCATCTCTTCCCTATCCTCAACAACCTTAGTGATTTTGTAATTATATCGTAATGTTTTGCCTGCCAACTCGTGATTAAAATCGATACGGGCTCGACCTGCACGGAACATTACAAGAGTCCCCTTTCGATCACCGATTTGTACAGAGCCGCCAACTTGTAGATTATCTGGATCACGTACTTGGCGGGCTAATTGCTGAGGTCCAAAATATTCTACAAGATTTGCATCACGCACTCCATAACCCTGTTCTGGAGGTATGTCGATATCATAATCTGTATCTACTTCTGCCTCGGCTAAACTTTCTTCAAAACCTGAAATTAATCGCCCTTCACCAATTGTGACGCATAGTGGTTCGTAATTTCTATCCTCCACATGAGCGTCATTTGACTTCGCGGTTTCCTCACGCGTGGTTTCAATTAAATCTCCAGACTCCGCATCAAACAGATCGTAATCAATGTAGACAATTGTTCCTTCTTCCATTATTTACCACTCCACGCCCCTACGGGGCGAGCCGCCGACCGACTCTCCCTTTATCAGTGAGCCGGTAAATGTCAGAACTACTTAGAGGGTGTTTTGCTATTCTTTTCTCCCGAGTATGAAGTAATCCAAATAGTGAAGGTTGAGAGTATTATCATCAGCCAGCCGGCCCAAACAAGGTGACTACCTGGCAAGTGGTATACTGTTAGCCGGACTCTATCAAGTTCAACCTCACCTGAAGCCATATCAATTGTATCTGATGCGTTACCTAACTCTTGAGTTTGTGACCAATCAAATATGAATATTGTATCCCCAGTTAATGAAGAATAACGCGCTACCTCACTTCTCGGGAATCCATTAGAATCATCGAATCTGAGCATACCTGGATTGACCTGTTCAAGCAGATTACCCGCACCATCCCTAACTTCGATTTCTGCACCTAGAAAGCCATCACCAACATTGAATCGATCTACGAATGCCTCGTCGCTGGATGATAGCACGGTCCATTCAGTGAAGGTCAAATGGAGACCTTCATGAGATAATTCGTCTCCTTTTACCAACACCACTTGATGACTAGGGTCAGTTCTATCAACTAGAGTTGTTGTGAAGATATGCCCCACTAGAAGTAACATAATTCCGACATGAGCTGTGTGTGAAAGGGCACTGCGTAACTTAGCATTAGAATAACCATCAATTGTTTTCCTAGTTAGGTCATATGCTAATCTGATTAGAGAAGGTATTGCAACCACAATTAAAGGTAGCATTAGCCAAGCCACATCTCCACGAACAATTATTTCGCTGAATTCAGAATTACTATCGCCAGCCAATGGAATATTGAGAACCGCACCTAAGATTACACCAAGTAAAATGAATCCTGCTAAGAGGAAAGGTACGAACCTAGATGGGACTGTTCCTTTCCAAGAATAAGTTGCAAGTCCTGCGGCCACAATCAGAATTAAGGGGCTACCGAACATCTCATGCATACCTAATGACGCCCCATCAATGCTAGCCAGCATCAACATCCAAGTCAGGGTAAGAAAAATCGCGCCTATGACAACTGGTGTATAGCGAGCAAGACGTAACTGGACTTTTCTAGTAGTAAATTTAGAAATTCGCTCCAATAGTGGTTGCTCTTCTTCATCAGAATCCTTAGTTAATACTGGCCAAAGGAATATGAGCATAGCAATTCCTGCAATGCTAACTTCAATTAGGAAGGCATAGGTAGCCGTTAAAATAATTGTAATCCCAGTAATATTCCAGACATTATCTGAATCATTTCTCACACTAGCCTTCAATAGCATCACGACACATAGAAGAAAACCTACCACATAATCCTCAATGAAATATGATAACAACAATATCGCAACCATTGAAATGGACTTTTGGGTGTTGTCAAATAATTCTGGTAGTGTGTTTTTAGGTGGCCATAATAACACAATTAATGACGTAGATGCAAATAATAAGATTGCTGCTGGAGGTAACAACTCTACCCAATTTTTCTCAGAACCCAATAAATCTATGGAAATGAATCGGGATAAAGGGATTAATGGAAGCATGAAAAAAGAATATTGACTAATCTTGCGCCATCTTTTTTGATTACCAATATCACTTTGAGCAATTATCAACCAAGCAATTGTGATAGATAATATGACAACCAAAGAGGCAAGATAAGTGGTTACTTCAGTACCAGCAATTCCTTGTCCTTGAAGTTCAATTAATCGGCCGATTGCGGAATCGCTTCTTCCATCTGTCTCATCACCAATAAACGCATGAACAGAAGCCCAAACTCCGTTTGCTCTTGTGACCATTGTAGCATGAATGGAAAACCAACCAGGGAGGATAGCTAGAGGGACTGCCCATTTTGAGGTGTCTTTAGCAGGATTAACTCGTAAGTGAAGAAGAAGAAGAAGGCTGAGCCAAGGTAAAAGTGATGCTGTCTCGACAGGATCCCAAGCCCAGTACCCCCCCCAATCAAGGACTGTGTATGCCCATAAACCACCTAACCCAATCCCAAGAGTGCCTACTGCAAACGCAGCTCTCGCCGATGGGAGAACATATTCTCGAACTTTCGTTCTCTCAGAAACTCCTTCTGTTAGGATAAATGCCAACGCCTTCAGCGTCACTACCATACAAAGTGAATAATACAGAAAAACCAATGGTGGATGAATTACCATTAAATCGGTTTGTAACAAGGGATTTAATTCCCCACCCCAACTACTTTGTGCAAGTCTAAATGGGCGCATAATGAGCGCCAAAAGAAAGAGAGTTGAAATCACCCCATTGATCATTTTTCCGAATGTAATATCAGTTTCCTCATTTCCTTTATTTTGGAAAAATAATCCGCACAAGGCTAGAAAGCCCGCCCATAGCAATGTGGGCCCTTCCCTACCCCCCCATACTGCACTTATCCTATACAGTAGAGGCATTTCTCCACCACCATACAACCTAACAATATCAAAAGAAGTGGAATCTGATACAAATAGAAATGTTAGAACAATGAATGGTTGAATCTGAAGAATTACTATGGCACGCTTGAGCCATTTTTTCAAGTCATTTGAAAGCTCCCGCCATGGTATGAAAAGGAATGCTATTGAAGATGCCAACGCAACCCAAAGGACCCACTGCATGATGTGTGCGAACAAGGGCTAGGAGATTGGGATTTCGGCGCGAAAATAGGTTGGAGGATTTACTTTACCAACCGTAATGTTTCGCGCGGCTATAACCAAATGCAAGCATCGCTGGAATTATTCGTTTGAAATAGAGGCTCGGCCTACGAAATAAAAGACGAACTCCTACCATAGCCTTACCTGAAATACCCATTGCGGACATCTCTTCGGGGAAGCAACCACCCATTGCAGACATGTCATCATCGCTGAGTGAATAAAGAGCCGTCTTCCCACGTAATATTTTCTCATAAGGAGGAAATTCATTCTTCCACCGAGTATGGTATATCGCCAAATTATCTGCGGAAGTGTCTCCAGATTCAATTGCTTCAGCAGCAGTCTGAGCTGCAAAGGATGCTGATTTCAATGCTAAATGAGACCCCCCTTCGAATAATGGAGACGTGAAACCTGCAGCATCGCCAACTAACATAATGCCATCAGCGTGAGTTACCTCATGTGGCCCAGAAATAGGGATTGTACCCCCAAATGCCGGGTTTCCCTTCTCCTTCCATGGAGGAAGAACCTGATCAAGTTCCTTGAAGTGCGTATTGTCAATGAACTCGTCTAAGGCCTTCTTTGCCCTAGTTCTGTCCTCGGTAACAAGCCCTACGTTGGCACGGCCATCGCACTTTGGAATCATCCACAAGTACCCCTTCTCGGCGTACTCTGGCCAAATGTAGAAGTCTAGATATCCATCCGTGGGGACTTGTTGCAGTTCATACTGCATTCCTGCAATTACTTTGGGTCTTGGGTTAAGGGCAAGCAATTTAGAGCACACTCCAGCAACACCCGATGCATCGATGACTATCTTTGTTTCAAATGGGAACATGTCTCCTTTTCCTTCACAACGCCATCCCATGAATTTTCCATCAACATCTATTCGTTCCATTCCAGTGAGTTTGTGAGATAGGTGGAGTGCCGCACCATTGGCAACGGCTTCTTCTGCAAGCCATTGTTCAAACAGATGTTTTTCCAAAACATAACCTGGCTCACTGAGTTTCTTGGCAGTACCATCTGGAAATAGAACTCTAATACCATCAACATGACGGGAAATCACCTCATCTGGTAACTCAAGATTCAGATTATTGACCGCTATATCTGAAATGCATTCGCCACAATGTACTGGGGTACCTATTTCATCATGATCTTCAATAATCGCTACTTTAAGACCACGACGAGCAGCGTGTAGGGCTGCTGAACCACCACCGGGTCCAGCACCTATGACGAGAACATCGCATTCTGTCGCCGCTGCTTCCATAACTGTAGATGGGGGGGGTACTCGCTTCATGAATAACTCGGTTAAACTGCTAACACCACCTTCCTTGATATTTGATATGTGGGAGCCCTTCGGGGGTCTATGGGATGGAGGAATCTGCAGCAATTCGTGGCCGCCCTTGAGGATGGCAACGAAGTGCTTAGAATCAAGCGCCCTGTTGATGTAGAATTGGAAGCCGGATGTATTGCAGATAGAATTGTGAAAATGGGTGGGAAAGCTGTTGTTTTTGAACAACCAAGGCTTCCAAATGGAGATATCTCTAAAATTCCGTTAGTGATGAATCTCTTCGGAAGTCATGATAGAGTCAAATTAGCATTGGGGGTCGAAAGATTATCTGAAATCGGTGAACGTTTGGTTGGAATGATGAAACCTGACGTAAACGCCATTTCAAAGAAGCCTTGGAAGGGAATTTCTCTAGCTCGGCAAGGATTGAGAATGGCCCCAAAACGAGTGAAGAAAGGCGCATGTCAAGAAATCGTAATGGAAACGCCCGATTTAACTACCCTACCAATTCCAAAAACATGGCCTAATGATGGAGGGCAATTCATTACTCTTCCACTCGTGGTTACAAAGGATCCAATTTCTGGAGAGCAAAATCTTGGAATGTATCGTTCCCAGATATATGGCCCCACGGAATGCGGGCTACATTGGCAGATGCATAAGCACGGTGCTGATCATGCCGATTCAAGTAAAGAAGTCGCTGAGCAAATCCCTGTTGCGATTTGTTTAGGAGGGCCACCTGAACTAATTTTCAGCGCTATAGCCCCACTTCCTGACAATCTTTCAGAATTCATGTTTGCATCATTCCTAGGTAATCAAAGAATCCACATGGTGAAAGCTAAGACTCAGGACTTAATGGTACCTGCAGAGGCTGAGATTGTTATCGAAGGGTACTGCATACCTGGCGAAACTCGAACAGAGGGGCCATTTGGTGATCACTTTGGCTTGTATAGTCTTGAAGGAGATTATCCTGTAATGCACGTAACTGCTATTACCCATCGCTCTGAACCAATGGTGCCAATGACAATTGTTGGTTTGCCTCCAATGGAAGATGGTTATCTTGGCGAAGGTATGGGCGATGCATTTCTACCTGTATTGAATTTCCAACACCGTGATGTTGTCGATTTGTTTACCCCTCTAGGGGCAGGATTTCATAACTTAGCTATCATATCATCAAAGCAACGTTATCCCAGACAAGCACGAAAAACATGCCTAGGACTTCTCGGTGCCGGGCAGTTGATGTTCTCAAAAATCTCTGTGGCTGTCGATTCAACCCACCAAGTAAAGGACTTGAATGCACTTCTTGATGTGCTAGATCAAAAAGTGGATCCTTATTCGGATTTGATTACAGTTCCTGGTTTAGTTGCAGACACACTAGATGCTTCTTCACCTTGGGAAAACGTACATGATAAATTGCTAATTGATGCAACAACTTTACCTGCAGCTGACCCCCGTAAAGGAGGCTTTGGGGTGCCAAGGGGTACTAGTTTTGACAGCACACCAGATTGGCGGCGGGGATTGATTGAAGCCACCGGTGTATCTGTTGAATTCTGTGCTAAAGTTAGAGCATTAGATTCTGTTTCTGAAGTTCTACAACTAAGGCCATCAATGCTAGTAATTACAACCAATATCGATGACACCCCTAGTCCGATAACTGGAATGGAAGCCATCCTTGACCCATCCTCTTGGGCTGTTCAAGTAGAGGCAAGTCGAGCCCAAAGGCAGAAAATTTTTCAATTGATGAATTCAATTTGGCAATTGGAAGGTTCGGAAAACTTAAGGTGGTTGTTTATCACTGATAATGACGTCAAACTTCATTCGGCAGGAGTTAATCGAAAACTGTTGTGGCAACTAACTGTTCGATTTGATGTTGGAAGAGATTTACACTTTGATTCTGGGAAAAGGAGGGTTTGTTGGGATGCCACTACGCCCATCCCTCACCCTGGACGACAAGCACTGCAAGATGCGGGGCAACAAATCTCGGCTCTTGATCCAATATATCCGATTAGAAGTTGGCCCGCATTAACACTTCACAATGCCGCCACCCTTACCAAAGTGACCAACATGGCTGGTTATGATGGATATGAGCAACGAGCTTGGGAACCTAATGTTACAAGGTGGTAATATGGACGCCAAGAAAATACTTGAGTTTGTGAAGATTGAGCATACTCTTTTCTCATTGCCCTTCGTAATAATTGGTTATTTACTCGCCCACAACCAATTCATGCATGAACTACCAACCCAAGCTTGGAGTTTTGATATCATCTGGATTCTAATTGCCGCAGTAGGAGCCCGCGGGTTAGCGATGACACTGAATAGAATCATAGATCGTGATATTGATGCTGTAAATCCAAGAACTGCAACGCGTCACTTAGTCTCAGGGGATTTGTCTATGAAGGCGGCTTGGGGGCTTTCAGCAGCTTTCCTAATTATGCTTTTATTTGGCGCGTGGCAACTTAATGAGGTCGCGCTGATGATGGCTTGGTTACCGGTCATGGTTTTCGCCATATATCCATACACAAAGCGTTACAGTTGGCTATGCCACTTATGGCTTGGTCTTTGCCTAGGCCTTGCACCAGCAGGTGCTTGGTTAGCAATTGCTGCTGACGCTCATGGTTGGGGGGCAATTACAGGGATTAGCGACGGGAACCTCCCCTGGTATCCAACTATTTTCTTCATTTCTCTTGGGGTAGCACTTTGGATTACGGCCTTCGATATCAATTACGCGCGAATGGATATAGACAGCGATAGAGAAAACGGAATACATTCATTCCCATCAAGATTCAGTGAAGCCACAACAACAAGGACCTCTGTTCAACTTACTTTGCTATGGTTCGCGTGCTTCGCAATCTCAAATCCCATGGACGAATTATGGTTTCTGATTTCTGCGGGAGTAATGTCTGTCCTTAACATTGCAGTTATACTATTACACGAGCGTTTTTCTGATTTCCAAACTACATTATTCCGCGTATCCATGCTCACCGGATGGGTTCTCCTAGGTGCAATAATTATGATGGAACCTACAGGCAATAGCATGATCAACTAATAGGTGAAAATATGGAAAAATTGGCAGTGATTACAGGAGGAAGTAGAGGAATTGGGGCCGCCACTGCAAAACGCTTGGCCTCTGAGGGATTTCGTTTGATAATCACATACCACACTGATGCACAAGCTGCAGAGAACGTGATATCTAACGTTAGAGAAATCGGTTGTGATTGTGTTGCAGTGAAAGTAGATTGTTCAGATTCTGGCGAAGTGATGGTTCTTGCAGATCATCCATGGATTTCTGAGGGTGTAGATGCACTCATTTTGAACCATGCAATGTATGAGAGGAAGGAGGCAACGAAACTAACCATCGAATCGCTCGAACAGACAATGAATGTTAATTTCACAGGTTCTTTTTTGGTTTGGAAGGCACTATCACCATTCCTTACTAAATCTGCAAGTATCGTAGTTTTAGGGAGTCAATTAGGATTGAAAGGCACTGCAACCGGGGCTGATTACTCTGCCTCAAAAGGAGCCCTTCACGCTTGGGCTAGATCATTAGCAATTGATGTCGCTGAAATTGGACAAAGAGTAAATGTAATTGCACCAGGAACAATTGATACCGATCTAGTTGCTGAAGACACCCCTATGAAAAGAAACCAGAGAGAATTAGGAATCCCGATGAAAAGATTGGGTCGTCCTGATGAGATTGCCAGCGTCGTTTCATTTCTCTTATCAGATGACTCCAGTTACATTACAGGGGCTGTTCTACATGTCAATGGTGGGCTATACCGGCCATGATTAAGGACTATGAATTCAAGGGGATTTCATGGCAGATGATTCGGTAGACCCATTCGATCTATCCAAAGCAATTGCTGGCGCTGCAATTGGCAGATTAGATCCTGCCATTTCTTGTTTCCGATTAAACGCTGATTATGACCCTGCTGGAGACCAGCAAGACGCAATTGAAAAAATTATTTCTCAATTGAAAAATTCACAAGAGAGAACGGTGTTGTTAGGAGTTACCGGTTCAGGAAAAACATTTGCAATGGCTCATGTAATTGAGCGACTGAATATACCCACACTTGTTCTAAGCCACAACAAAACATTAGCTAGACAGTTGTGGCAGGAAATGTCTTCACTTTTTCCAGAAAATGCGGTAGAGTACTTTGTTAGCCATTACGACTACTATCAACCCGAAGCATACCTACCCAAGCGAGATTTGTATATTGACAAAGAGATGCAAATGAATGAGAGAATCGAGCAGGAGAGATTTGCCACTGTTGCATCGCTCGTATCTCGTCCAGATGTTATAGCAGTCGGAACCGTATCCTCAATATATGGCCTAAATCCACCAGAAACTTTTCTCAAACAACACGCAAGAGTTCATGTTGGCCAAGCTATTGAACCATTAGACTTGGTCAAACAACTGGTAGAACTCCAATACCAAAGAGTAACTGGGGAGATTACACGTGGCCAAATCCGATGTAGAGGTGAAGTTGTTGATATATGGATGCCAAGTAGGGATGATCCACTTAGGATTTGTTTTGACTTCGATGGGATTACTAGAATAGATGTTTGTGAAGCGATATCTTGGGAAACTATCGATCAATTAGATGAAGCATGGATTCACCCTAAAGAATTCTTTATGACCAGTCCAGAACGATTTATGCAGGCACTAGAAGATATTGAATTTGAAATGAGGGAACGGACGCATGTGTTGGAAACCGAAGGTAAAGAACTGGAGGCGCATCGATTAGAAACTCGCACAAATTTTGACTTGGAAATGCTAAAAGAAACAGGACATTGCAAAGCAATAGAAAACTATTCTATGCACTTTGATGGAAGAACATATGGACAGAGACCTTACTGTCTTCTAGATTTTTTTGCTGCATCCGCAAAACAGTTTCACGGGGATGAGAAAAAATTTCTTGTAATCATGGACGAAAGCCACGTCACCTTACCGCAACTGAAAGGAATGTATGCTGGAGACAAATCACGTAAAGATTCGCTAATTGAACATGGTTTCAGGCTACCTTCAGCTGCTGATAACCGGCCATTGATAATCAACGAATTCCAAAAGTTAGTGCCTAGGATGATATATGTTTCAGCAACACCTGGTGAAAGGGAACTTCGCCACCTAGCAGAAGTTACCGGGCAAGAAGTCCCTAGAGATTTATTGCATGTGCCTGGCGGAGGGGGGGTGGAAGAACCTGAACTATTGAAACCTAAACGATCTCCTAGTTTGCTTAATACATTACAAGAAATTAAAGGTGTGGTCAGAATGGAAATTCGCCCAACCGGCCTATTAGATCCCAATCTCGAAGTAAGACCAACTAAAGGACAGGTTCAGGATTTGTTAGATGAAATCAACCAATGTGTCAAAAATAATGAGAGAGTATTAGTGACTGTTCTTACAATTAAATTTGCTGAAGAGGTGTCAGAATATTTACAAAGAACCGGAGTTAAATCCCATTATTTACATTCAGAGATCGATACAATAGAGCGTTCCGAGATTATCAAGGCATTGCGACTCGGACATTTAGACGTAATCGTGGGAATAAATCTGTTAAGAGAAGGACTTGATATTCCTGAAGTGTCGCTTGTTGCAATTTTTGACGCTGATCGGCAAGGATTTTTGAGAAATGAACGTTCTTTATTGCAAACAATTGGAAGAGCTTCACGCAATGAAAATGGTCGAGTTCTAATGTATGCTGATTCCGTTTCAGATGCTATGAAGTCTGCAATTACTCAAACAGTTGAAAGACGCAAAAGGCAGGAAAAATATAATTTTGATAATAAAATCACACCAAAAACCATCCAAAAAGCACTTCCCGTCATGGGCATAGAAGCCGAGCAATTGCTGTCAGGAACTTCTGGAAAAGGTGGTTCTGGTGGAAAAAGATTCGTTGGAGGGGTTTCTGGACAGGGTGCAAAGATTCGTGATGAGAGAGATTTTGCTAAGAAGTTTAATCTCGGCTCGGATGGGTGGGCATCTATTGATAATGCCCTGTCTAGAGTTAGTCAACCATCCATGTCAGATAATTTGGACCACCTTTCACCTAGTTTAGATGATGATCATGTTGATTCTTCAAATGTTGAGGTGGGGCGATTAATTTTGAAACTACAAAAGGAAATGAAAATGGCGGCAGGCAGACTAGAATTTGAGAAGGCGGCTCAATTGAGAGATCGAATTTTCCAATTGGAAAATAATGGATTGCCCTCAACTGATTAATTGAAATCTACGACCCATGTGAGACAATCATGGGCAAGCGGCTTGAGATAGTGATAATGACCCGCGGCCCTGAATTGTACAGCACCACTAGATTGGCAGCTGCAACTCGTAGAGCTGGCCATGGGGTGAGTTATCTTAATCCAACAAGATGCTCAATTGATCTATCAACTGATGGAGCGACCGTGCTATATAATGGAGAGAAGATTGTTCAACCAATGGACTGCATTGTTCCTAGAATTGGGGCATCAATCACCCGCCATGGATTAACAATATTAAGGCAATTTCAAGCGGCTGGAGTAAATACCCTAAACCACAGTAACGGAATAGGCGCTAGTAGAGACAAATTGAGAGCTCTACAAAGATTCGCGTCCTCGGAACTACCAATTCCAAGAACTGCTTATGCTAGAGGGGCTGCTGATTTACACCATTGCATTGAGACCGTTGGCGGCACCCCTGTTGTTTTGAAATTATTAGAGGGGACTCAAGGAGTGGGGGTGATGCGTTGCGATACAGTGGCTAGTGCTGAATCGGTGATTGATGTATTAGCTAGGTTACATCAACCAATTATTGTTCAGGAATATATAGCTGAATCAAAAGGTTCTGACATTAGAGCAATTGTAGTTGGTGACAAGGTGGTAGCATCAATGCGAAGAACTGGGAAAAGTGAGGATTTTAGAAGCAATATACACAGAGGAGGAACGGGCGAGAAAGTTGAACTCGAACCGGAAATAGAAAAAATCTGTATCGATGCTTGTAAATCTCTACAACTGCAATTTGCTGGAGTGGATTTATTGGAGTCTAATCGTGGGCCACTACTAATGGAAGTAAATTCGTCACCAGGCCTAGAGGGAATTGAAAGAGCAACAGGAGTAGACATTGCAAATGAAGTAATTACTGAAATTGAACGGATGTGTCACTAACCGTTGCGTTCATCATTCATTGGCTATTCGGGTGTAATCATGGTGGAGCCAAACGACTTCGATCTTCCTGTGGAAGATTATGATTTCTCGAGTATTTCTGATACATGCTCACTGATAGACCAAATGGCAAAGGCTGGTGGATTCACCGCTACTAAAATAGCCGCTGCTAGAGAAGTATTGATTTCGATGTTCGAAGGGCTTGACAGTTCCCGGAATTCATCAAAAGAAAATGGTCATCTAAATTGGTTGTCTTTCCCCGCCTGCCTTTGCGCAACTGGAACTAGAGGGTTCTTTGTTGAAGCAATTAAAAGAAATCGATTCAACGTAATTGTCACGACATGTGGGACACTTGATCATGATATTGCTCGTACTTTTCGCGACTATTATCACGGTTCATTTGAACTAGATGATATTGAACTTGGGGAACATGGTTTAAACCGGCTTGGAAATGTAATCGTTCCAAACGCTAGTTATGGTGATATAATTGAAGAAATCATGATGCCCATGCTACAAGAAATTGATGAGGAACGAAGGAAAATAGACCCAGAAAATCCCTGGAAAGGTTTTGGCAGTGTAGAACTATGTTGGGCAATTGGTGACAGAATCGAAGATGAAAATAGCCTACTACACTGGGCCGCTAAGAATCGTATCCCAATTGTAATACCTGGAATTTACGATGGTTCTGTTGGGGCGCAGTTATTCATGCACCGACAAAGAGCTAGCGATTTTAATCTAGATCTTCTAGCAGATCAACAACTGCTCTCAGACATGGTTTGGACTGCAGATACTTCGCATGCATTAATGATTGGCGGCGGTATTTCCAAACACCATGTCATTTGGTGGAATCAGTATCGTGGCGGGTTAGATTCTGCAGTACAAATCACTACAGCACCGGAGCACGATGGTTCGTTATCTGGGGCCCGGTTACGCGAAGCAATTAGTTGGGGGAAAATTCGAGCTGACGCACCCCAAATTGTAGTTGAAGGGGATGCTTCCTTGTTGTTGCCATTGTTAGGTGCTAGCCTCTTTGCAGAGAAATGAACCTACTAAATTGCACTACGGCAATTGATGGGCAATGCTTTCCATCAAACCGATTCTAAATGGAACCAAAGGGTGCCACCCGTTTAATCCAGCCTTTTGACAAGCAGTATGAAGTGGGCCAAGGTTAGGCCTAGGTGGTGAAATTATTGGCTCGG
>PBPH01000102.1 GCA_002725475.1 Methanobacteriota archaeon
AACGAATTTATTAGTGGTTTTCTGTGCAAACATATCAACGAAATAGTTGATACTGCAAACCGCATCTTCGATGCGAGGTAATCGAATGGGCAAGTGGAAACCTCAATTTCTAATCGCGATAATGATTCTCTCAATTTTACCCGTGATGGATGTTGATGCGGGCGGAGGCAAGTCATCTTCTCATTCTGTAGATATACAAAATTGGGTATTCGATCCACAAGATATTACAATTTTCGTTGGAGATTCAATTACTTGGACAAATCAAGACTCGACATCTCATACTGCCACTAGCAATAGTGGTCCGGATTCATTTGATTCCGGCAACATGCAATCATCTGCTGCTTTCACATATACCTTTACAGCATCTGGTACTTACAACTACGAATGCGCAATTCATCCATCTATGACGGGGACTATTACTGTTGAAGCACCTGCTGTAAGAGTTAGAGACACTCTGACAAATTTTACATGGCAACCAGAACAAGGTGAAGCACAGCCGAATAATGTGAGTATAATTGGTGAATGGGATTGGAATACCCATTCAGATCTAACTTTTGATTCTAATTCGGGAATCTGGTCTACTAGTATTTCTCTTCAAGAGGGATTGTATTGCTACAAATTTGTTGTTGGCGAGAATGATTATCGTTTCGATTTGAGTAACCCATACCGAGGTTATTGTGGAGATTTTGAGAATTCAATTGCTCGGATTGAGAATACAAATCTACCTTCACTAAGTTTGGATTCATACTCGATTGAGGAAGATGGCATTAATGCTAAAATTTTGTTTTGGGCGGGTGGAAATAATGCGGCACCAGATTCTGTCTCAGCGACAGTGATGCACAATTTTGTTGAATCTAATATTAGTGGGATTTGGGATTCAAACGATTGGTCACTAAACCTATCTATTGACGAATTAACATCTGGAAAATATACACTAAAAGTAGTTGGTAAAGACATTAACAATCATGATGCTGAAGAATTATTGCTTCCTTTTTGGATTGGCGACCAATCTAATTTCATTTGGGATGATGCTCTAATCTATATGGTGATGACTGACCGCTTCGTAGATGGAAATCCTTCAAACAACGCTGCTGCAACTACTGCTGCTCAGGGTGCGGACTGGTTAGGTGGTGACTTCGCAGGCGTTACACAGATGATTCAAGCAGGGTACTTCAACAATCTTGGAGTCAATGCACTTTGGCTAACACCATTCAATACGGCGGCCAATGGAACTGAATTTGCGAGTGATGGTCAGCATGAGGTGTCATCATATCATGGATATTGGCCAATAGAGCCAAGAGAGGTCGATAATAGACTTGGAACTGAAATAGAATTGGAGAATCTAATTTCCGCCGCTCATGAAAATGGTATTCGAGTCATGGGTGATTTCGTGGTTAATCATGTTCATGAGGACCACCCATACCACACTAATAACCCAGATTGGTTCAATCAAGGTTGTCTATGTGGAACACAGAATTGTGACTGGACAGAGCATCGCCTAGATTGCCAATTCCGAAGTTATATGCCAGACCTAAACTGGAAAAACAGAGCCGCATCTGAACAGATGATTGCTGATGGCCTTTGGTGGCTTGAGAGATTTGATTTGGATGGGGCACGTATTGATGCTGTCAAGCATGTGGATGATTTGGCAATCTACAACTTCGGAACTCAAGTAAAAGAGCGCTTTGAATCCATGGGGACAGATTACTATCTCAAGGGTGAGACTGCAATGGGTTGGGCAGGGCACAATTTACAAGATAATGCAAATGAATACGGTACAATCAACAATTACATTGGGCCCAATGGGCTTGACGGGCAAGCTGATTTTGTGCTATATCATGCCGTGGTAGATAATGTATTTACATCCGGAAACATGGACTATCAACACCTCGATTACTGGACAGCACGCAGTCAAGAACAATACGAAGATGGGGCAATCATGGTACCATTCGTGGGAAGTCATGATGTTCCCCGATTCACCAGCCGCGCTGACCCTGGAACAAATGATGAATGGAACCAATGGCAAGAAGATGGGCTGCCCGGTGAGCCAGGAACTAATGCTCCATATCGTGCTTCTTTGCAGGCACATTCATGGCTACTGACCACACCAGGAGCTGCTGTCATCTATCAAGGTGATGAGTATGGAGAATATGGGGGTGCTGATCCCGATAACCGTCATCTATGGCGTAGTTCCGAAAATTGGAATCACAGAGAACAGATATTGCAGGAGAATATCAGTTCCCTGGGTGCTCTTCGTCTTGAACTAGACACCTTGCGTAGAGGGGGATATTCGTCGATTTACAACTCCTCAGAAATTGTAGTTTTCTCTAGAGAATATGGAGGAGAGTCATCTTTGATTGCCTTAAATCGAGGCCAAACTACTGAGAACATCAACATAGGCACTATGTTCAACAATCATTCAATCGCTTTTGGTTCTGCTTCAATTAACAACACTATTCTTACTATCCCAGTAAATAGTGTATCAATTCTAACAAATGAAGAGCTAGCAAATAATACACCCTTAGAGCCTGAAATTCCTGGCTGCTTAGATGAAAATGCAACTAATCATAACCCCAATGCTACTGAAGATGACGGGTCTTGTGAATATGCGACTCAAGGTACAACATATCCCAATTTAGAATACGCTTCCTACGATGGTGGAACTTTGTTATTGGACCTTTACGTACCTGAAGGAATTGGCCCACATCCTTTGTTCATTTACATCCATGGAGGCGGTTGGATCAGTGGAAATAAGCAACTCCACCCTGAAAGTCCGGCTCTCCAATTATATGAGGAAGGAACTGGAAAATGGGCGGTTGCTAGCATAGAATACCGATTAAGTTCTGAAGCCATATGGCCAGCACAAATTGAAGATTGTAAAGCAGCAATTAGATGGTTGAAAGAAAATTCAGAGAACTATGGTATTGATTCTGAAATGATAATTGCTGGAGGTTCATCTGCAGGAGGTCACTTAGCAGCAATGCTCGCTGTTACTAACGGAGATACTCTGTACGACAATGCTTCTTTGGGGAGTATGAGTGTTACTAGCGAAATTAATGGCGTAGTTGATTGGTTTGGCCCCTCTGATATGTACGAACTTGCCAACCATGCAGAAGCAAATGTCCCCAATAGGCCATGGGTGGCGGAATTATTGTTGAATTGTACATGGGATGTGGATTGCAGTAATTTAACACTCATATCTGCTAGTCCTGCATTACTAGTTGAAGGAGATGAGCCACCCATTCTCATTCTTCATGGCACTAATGATACATCAGTTCCCCCAAGTCAAAGTGAAATCTTCGCAGCTTCCTTGGAAGAGAACGATTCAACCTACGAATATCATCTCATCCAGGGGGCTGGGCATGGAATTAGTAATCAAGAATGGAGAGATGGCGATGTGATGATATTTCTCCTAAATTTCATTGAAGGTGTTAGAAATGGTACAATAAACTCCACATTAAATGGATCTGTAATATGTCCAACCGATATGTGTTGGGATGGTTCAAACAGAGACCCTGTAGATTGTTCTTGTCCGCCAGAACCGGAGCCTGAACCCGAACCCGAACCTTGTGATGATGGTGATGAAGATGGGATTTGTAATGATGATGATAGTTGTCCAAACACACCATTCTGGTTCACTGCAGTTGATGAGGATGGTTGTATAATCATTTACGATGGTGATGAAGATGGAATACCTGATGGAGAAGATGGTTGTCCAAATACTCCTTTTGAAAATCGTTCTATGGTAGGATATGACGGATGTATTCCTGATGATTTAGACAACGACAACATAGAGTGGGATAATTCTAGTTCAGGAGATGAAGATAACAAAGATTCAACTACTGAAACTGGTGGAATTGAGAGTGGTAGATTAATCGTATATGCTCTAATGATTATTTTAGTAATGGCAATAATTGGGTACATTTTGATGTACTTCAAGCGCCCATAAAAGAATCGTAAAACCTACGATAATCGCTAATCATTCGTGCCCCTGTAAATCTAGCACTAGTGGCAATTGAAGCTCTCATCATATTGGCCCAACGCTCATTCCCTTCCTCCCACGTAGGCAATACTTCATTCTGAAGAATTCGATAGAGTGATTCTGCATCTCTCTTGTCATCACGTTCATCTTCTGATTCACCTATTCCCCAACCGTTTACTCCGTGCTCACAGGCTTCAGGCCACCAACCATCGAGAATTGAGCAATTTGGAACACCATTCATTGCTGCTTTCATACCACTTGTTCCAGATGCTTCCATCGGCCTAACTGGATTATTCAACCAGATATCTACGCCTGCTGTCATTGCTAGACCTGTCGCCATGGAATAATCTTCTAGAAATACCACTGGAATTTCATCTACAACTTGATTAGCCCCTTCAAATACATCACGTATGAGTTGCTTTCCTCCTTCGTCGCGTGGGTGGGCCTTTCCAGCGAAAACAAACTGTATTTTACCACCCCCTATTTCACGCAGTTTCTCAAGATTGCTGAATATCAAATTAGCTCTCTTGTAAGTTGCAAATCTACGAGCAAAACCAATCGTCAAACGGGCTTCTTCTAATTCAATTCCTGTACTAGCGAAAACAAGTTCTCGCAATACACCTCTAGCTTGAGCTCGAGCTGAAATCAAGGCATCATCGGGTAATCTACCTGCGTGTGCTAGAATTGTTGGATCTTCACGCCAACCAGAAAGATGGATGTCATAGATTTGCGCTAAGGGTGAAGAGGTCCAGGTGGTGTGATGAACTCCATTAGTAATTGGTTCAATATGAGTTCCTTCAAACATGGATGATGCGACCCAAGCATTCAGATTCGATACGGCATTGACATGGCCAGCCAACGAAATGCCTAGGTGACTCATTGAACAGCGCTCCTCGCCACCCAATTGTCTAACATCTTCTGGAAGAAGATCTTGCATTACCTCCTCAACATCTTGCCATGAAAATCTATCATGTCCTGCTGGCACCGGAGTATGAGTAGTGAAAAGGGAACGATTGGATAATTCTTCTCTGGTCCATCCTTGTCTCAACATCTCAAGCATGGCGAAAGTACAGTGACCTTCATTGAGGTGTAAGCCTGTAATTTCATGCCCAAGTTTTTGCAATGCTCTGATTCCACCTACACCAAGGAGATATTCTTGACGAATCCTAGTTCTATCATCCCCGCCATACAACCTGTTTCCTAAAGATGCGTGCTCCTTCGAATTATTGGGGTGGCGGGTATCTAAAAAATATGTAGAGACACCTTTTATTCGATACAACCAAATTTTCGAATAAAGCTCCCCGCCATCTAAAGGAAGAGAAATCTCTATACCGGTATCACAAAGAAAGTCATCTGGGTCAATTTCACCGAAAGTTTCAGTTTGATTTCCTTTTGAATCCAAATGCTGGCGACCATAACCTTCACGATAAAGCAAAGTTACAGCGGCCAATTCTAGACCAGCATCGGCTGCTGATTTGATGTGGTCGCCAGCCAAAACGCCAAGGCCACCAGAATAGGTGTGAAGCGAACTCTCAAAACCTATCTCGGCAGTCAAGTAGGCAACAATTCCCATCAAGCATGTCGAATCTGAAAGGGGTTATCATATTCACCCTATACAATTAATGACGCATTTTCCAAATCTTCCCATTCAAAGGACCATTTCCAATTACCTTCAGCAATTCCAGGAGTATTCATCCTTCCTCTTGAATCAATGTTTAGAAAATCTTGAATGGGAATAATTACCATCTCTGCTTTTGAAGAAACTGCCAATTGTATAATGTCTTTTACAACTATTTCATCTACATTAGTTACCTGTTTAATATTTTCAAGAGTCTCTCCATTCAAACTATTCAGCCACCCTCTAGTTGTATCATTATCATGAGTTCCTGTATAAGCAACTAAGTCGCTCCCAATATTAGATGGATAGTGAGGATTGGATGACAAATCACCATCAAAACCAAACTGTAATACTGCCATACCATTCAGATTGTTACGCTTTCTTAAATCAATTACTTCCGGTGGAATAATGCCGAGGTCTTCTGCTATTATTTTCGAATTATCCCCTACTTCATCGATTATTTGTTTGATAATTTCATCTTTTGGACCATCTTGCCAATACCCATTTCTGGCGTGATTATCTTCAACAGATATTGCCCAAGCAGAATGAAATCCCCTAAAATGATCTATTCGAACAATGTCAAATAATCTCATCATCCTAGACATCCTTTCTCTCCACCATTTGAAATTCTCAGCACGATGCTCTTCCCAACGATATAGGACTGTCCCCCAACGTTGTCCATCTTCACTGAAATAATCTGGAGGCACGCCTGCAACAACGCTAGGATATCCATCTTTTTCAAGTTGGAAAAGATGTGGATGAGCCCACACATCTGCAGAATCATGAGCAACGAAGATTGGAATATCCCCAATCATTGACAGTTGTCTTTCATTAGCATATTTCCTCAGTTCAAGCCAATTATAGTGAAATTTGGTTTGGTTCAATATCTCAGAATCAATTTTCTTTCTCCACTTATCCATAGACTCTGGATAACGATCTCTCAATTCAATTGGCCATTCAGTCCATGGCTTGTTTTCATGTGCCTCTCTGATTGTTTTGAACAAGGCCCAATCTTCAAGCCAGTAAGACTCCTCTTCCATAGATATTTCACGCCCACCCTCCACCAATTTATCGAATCCAGCAAATGCTGACGATGAGGCGTATGGGGAGCCGTAGAAATCTGGAGGGGTAATCGGCAACATTTGCCATGCTGAAATATTGTTGGCGGATAGAATGTCAATAAATCTCTTACCCGAATCAATGTTTATTGAAGGTAAAGATGTGATATGGCATAGCACACCAACCTTTCTTCTCATGTTTTACTGTGAGGGGGGAAAACCTTTGAAGGTATCACTAGAGCAAATATCAGATGATGCGTAAGGCACTGTTCATTTGCTGCATACTACTTCTCCAAAGTGGGTTTATCTTTGTCTCAGCAAATACTCCTGAAACGATAATAGTTGATGGGAGTTTAAGTGATTGGTCAAACGAATCTCATATGGCAACGGATAGCAATAATGTTACATTTTCAATGACTTGGGATTCTGACAATCTATATCTTGCATGGGATGGAACTGATTGGAAATCTTCGGATGAGGGCGCTGATTTGTTTATTTACATCAATAACAGTGAAGGAGGATCTGTTCTGAGTAAAGATTGGAACTTTGCACATACCTTACCCTTTGCTGCAGATCATGGTTTTGTCATGGAAAATGATTCTTACTTCAGACACATAGAATACGATGGCTCAACTTGGGTAGAACAATCTACTTCCGTCCAAGTGTATGCTGGCTGGGAGAACAACAAGGTAACTGAAATTGCTTTGCCTTGGAATTCCCTTGAATCACCGACATCATTTGAGTTGATGGCCTATTCACAATGGCAAGATGAAGGTCACGTTTGGACCTCTTTCCCCATGGAAAATCCTGCATCATCAAATGGAGCTGAAGCCTTCACCCATGCTTGGCATATATCAAATGTAAATGAATCTGTGAATCCATCTACCATACCTGTAATAGAAACTAATGTGGTAGAAAAGGTGTCAGATGCTCTGAATTTAGCAATTGTTTTTCATCAACACCAACCATATTACAAGAATAAACTAACCAATACCTACGAGATGCCTTGGGTTAGGGTACACTCTATGACAGAATATGTTGATTCCCCTGGTATTCTAGCTGCTACAGATACCAAAGTAACTTACAACCTAGTCCCTTCATTTATCGAACAACTGGTCGATTACCATAACAATGAAACTTTGGATATTCACACAGATATTGCAAAGAGGTCATGGCCCCAAGGAGGTTATCCTAATGCCACTGCCCTAGAATTGCACACTATGCAATTCCAATCTTTTTGGAATAGTGGGTGGATCTACAATGTTTCTCAAACTGGTGAAAAACAATCTTGGCTATATCCATCTAGTGCTAGATATTCGGAACTCTATGATATGACTTTACACAATTTGAAACCAAATACAATAATGGATGATGATTTACTCCCTCCTCAAGATTTCCTAGATCTTCAAGTCCTATGGTACCTCTACCAATTCTCACCCGATTATGTGCAAGGAATGTACAATTCAAGTCATCATAACCAAGGGTTAATTGATCTCTTTATGCAATATGGAAATTACACCCATGATGATTTGATGTACGTTATCGATTCTCAGCATCAGCAAATGGGTAATGTGTTGCCAATGTACAGCGAACTGGCTGCTTCTGGTCAAGTTGAGCTGACTACCACTCCTTACTATCACCCAATCATGCCCTTGCTCATGATGGATGGATGGACTATGGAGGATGGGATTCACGTAAACAAAGAGGCTTGGCCCGAAGATGTGCAAAATCACCTAATCACCGGTATGGATTTGTTTGAGGAGGAATTAGGTTTCAGTCCAGTAGGTATGTGGCCTAGCGAGGAAGCTGTTTCTCCAGCAATGGTTGAGCCAGTTTCTAGCGTAGGTATTGAATGGATGGTTACTGATGAAGAATTGCTCAAACAATCCACTGATTTAAATGGAGAATTTGTTGATGTTGAAGAGGTTAGTAATCTAGCAACGCCTTGGGTTGCTACTGGTTCAGAAGGTGGAGAGGTTGCAGTTATTTTCCGAGATCGTGTTATTTCTGATCGTATTGCCTTTCAGTATGGTTCAATGACTCCAGAAGCTGCTGTATCGGATTTTATTTCCTACATTGACAATATTAGACAGGAATTGCTTGATGCTGATGAAGATCCCTCTGAGCACCTACTCACTGTTGCTCTTGATGGAGAAAATTGGATGTTCATGTCAGAATTCCAACATGCTGACAATGCTCGCCCATTCATGGAAGAATGGTATGGCAGATTAGCCACACACCCCACAATTGTCACAACCACCCCTAGTGAATTCCTTGCTATGAACACCACTTTACCTCACATTCAAACAATTGGAACTGGTTCTTGGATAGACGGGACTCTTCGTACATGGGCTGGTGAAGCAGAAGAAAGTCTTGCATGGCAAAGATTGGTAGAGGCACGCAAGGCATTGGTAGATTTTGAAAACGAAAACCCAAATCATTCGGGTTTGGAATCTGCTTGGGAATCTCTCTATATTGCTGAAGGCAGCGATTGGTTTTGGTGGTATGGGCTTGATCAAGACAGTGGTTATGATGAAAATTGGGATGTGTTATTCAAGGTTCATCTATCAAATATTTATAGAGCAATAAATCTTGATTTACCCCCTTATTTGCAGGATTTATGGACTGGGGCAGCATCACCAATTAGCCCTTATGATGGGATTATTGAACCAATGATTGATGGAATACCCTTACCAGGTGAATGGGATGGAGCTGCAATGTATGATGCTAGCAGTGGCGACAATAACGACTTAGATATCGAATCATTTCATCTTGGTTATGATGCTTCCAGCCTCTATGTAAGGATAGATTTGGGTTCATCTCCCGCCAATTGGAATCAGGAAACATTGGATTCAGCTGATGTGTCGATTTACTTCATGCAACCTAATGCCATTAATTTCAATGAGGTGCAAACCAATTTCAGAACTTACTATGGCAATCAAATCCTAGGATTCCCTGCTAAGAATATGGTATCATTCAACTTTGATCAATTAAGAGAAGATGGGAAGGCGAAATACGATTTGTTCTCGGCTCAAGGAAAAATAGGTGATTCAGAACGATGGAATCTAGTCGGCCAATCAATCCTTGGAGGATGTGCCGCAGACGAGATTTTTGAATTCCAAATACCATGGTCAGAATTAGGATTAGCACCTCGTTATTCTACTCGAGTTAAAGTCGTCACCTCGATGATAAACAGCACTGCTTATGGAGACGGTGTTGATATTGAAATTGCGCCACCGGCTCCTGCTGAAATGATTATGCCTGATCTAGAAGAATGGGTCACCCTCATCGATTACGACGACCCTGTCGGAGATGAAAATGGAAATGGAAACTATGTTTACCCTCTAGCAAGTGACTTCGCACCCGGTCATGGATTATTCGATATTACCAATCTAAAAATCAGCCAGAGTTCTTGGAATGCTCGCTTTGAGGTAACGTTTGCAGAGATGACTGATTATTGGAGTCTATCCAATGGATTTAGCCATCAAATCGTACAGATTTATGTCGATAGGGGAGATTACATCTGGGGAGAAACTGATACTCTAGAAGGTGCAAACGTTGTCATTCACGAGGATTGGGCTTGGGAAGTAGCTATCTCGGCGACAGGTGAGCCAGGGGCAGTGAAATCAGTTGATGCTCTAAGTGGAGAAACTAGCGCTAAAGGCATCGAAGTTTCAGGTGATATCAATACGAAGACTGTGACAATCACTGTATCAAAGACGGTGATTGGTGATGATGTGCCTAACTATCGTTTCGTGATTATCTCTGGGTCCCAAGACGGTTTTGGTCCAGGGAAGTGGAGAGAAGTGGATTCCGTGGCGAAAACATGGAGATTGGGGGGTGGAGAAGATCCGAATCCAAATGATGGAATAGATTATGATCCCAATGTTCTAGATATTGTGATTGAAGGGGATAATCAATCAGAAATGCTGGACACATTTGATGTAAATGCTCAGCAATATGCAGTAATTACTGGAATTGAACTCCCTGAAGTAGCACAGCAGGTCTATGGTGCAAAGGTGGTCAGTACAACTGGAAACTCTGCGATTCTAACTTGGTCCACTACCCGAGAATCTGGTGCAAATGTGACATGTGGGAATCTCACCTTTATGGAGAATGGGGGAAGTCTTTCTCACACTCTACAAATTACTGGTTTGGAAGGAGATACAAGTTATGAATGCCAGATTTATGTTGAAGATCTTGAACCACTTACTCTTTCATTTAACACTAGTACAATTGTGGATGATGTTCCACCTGAAATACTCAATTTAGTGGTTGAAGTACTAAATGACAACCGTATTCAAGTTTCTTGGTACACATCTGAAGAAGCAACAGAAAAAATTACAATTGGCGATTATACCATTGAGGGGGATGTTTTAGCAATGAAGAAAAACCATGTGTTGGCTTCTGAATTCGTTTTGTCAATTGGAGATTATACAGCTATAGTTAACTCATCCGATGCATCAGGGAATAGCAACACATCTACTATTCAATTCACTGTAGAAGACGAAATAGAACCTACAGAAACAAAAACTTGTGAGGGTTGTTGTGGAAATACTCACGTGATTCCAATTACTCAAGAATGTCCTGTTATTGATTGTGCTCCTTGTGGAGAAGATGATAACTCATCAACAGGGGGAGTTATCAACTTACTATCACAACCTGTAGTTCAAATTTCACTAATTATAGTTGCTTTACTTGTAATTGGAGCGCTAATTAGAACTCGGAAAAACGAATTTGACGATAATGATGAATGGTCATGAATAAAACCGAACTTCTCGCGAAATAATTATCATTCGCTTCAGACACCAAACATGACAAGAAAGGTGAAAAAATGAGTGATAAAAGTTTGGAAAGCAAATTGATTAGTGAATGTATAGGCACTTTTGCATTGACATTCATAGGTGCTGGTTCGATTATGATGGGAGGGGATTTGTTGACTGTCGCATTGGCGCATGGTGTCGTTCTAGCAATTGTAGTTACAGCGACGATGAACATCTCAGGAGCACACATTAACCCTGCAGTTACTATCTCAATGATGGTGGTAGAAAAAATGGATAATTCAACTGGAATGAAATATATTGGCTCGCAACTTCTTGGAGCCTGTGTTGCAGGATTGGCCCTATATCTCCTTCTTGATGGAAGACCAATCGCAATCGAGGGACATGGAATGGGAACGCCCTCACCTCATTCAGAATTAGGAATGTTGGGTGTGATAGGTGTTGAAGCAGTTCTAACCTTCCTATTACTATTCGCAATTTGGGGAACTGCGGTTGATCCAAGAGCTCCTGCAATTGGAGGATGGGGAATCGGAATGATGGTTGCAGTAGACATAATGATGGGAGGAGGTCTGACTGGTGCTGCAATGAATCCAGCAAGATGGATGGGTACATGGGTTTTCACTGATATGGCCGACATGAATCATATTCTCTACTATTGGGCTGGGCCATTATTAGGCGCAATTTCTTGCTCGCTATTGTATAATAATTACATCATGGCGCCTGAAGATGACGATGCGAAACTTAGCGATCACGATGCCTAATATCGCATCTAAATCTTAAGTCAAGAATGCGACTATCTCAGCATAGTCAGGCTCTTCTGAAGGGACGTCTGCAATCCATTTCCATGCTAAGTCACCGTTTTCATCAACTATGAAAACGGCTCTTTGCGCAGCAGTGTATCCTTCCATACCTGCAAAATCATCCAACGCAACATCGTATGCTTGAATTGTTGATCGTGAATAATCAGACAGTATTGGAAAAGTAATTCCATTTGATTCTGCGAAAGCAGAGTTTGAGAAAGGTGAATCTACGCTAATCGCCAATATGGTTGCATTAACTTCATTCAAAGAAACAAGGGTGTCTTGAAATGTGCATAATTCCTTCTTGCATACACCTGTAAATGCGCCAGGGAAAAAAGCAAGGACGACTCTCTGACCTTTGTGCTGTCTTCCAGTCACAACATTTCTGCTACCATCATGAAGATCAAAATCTGGGGCGTTTTCTCCTATTTCTACCATTTTATCACCTAATGCTCAATGCTATTGGTTATCAATTTTCGCAATGATACTGAAAACATTCCATATCAACGTTTAACCAATTCTTGTTCTTTAAGTGACTTGATTTTCTTGGCTGCTAAACTAGGAATGGGATGTAAGAAGGTCCTAGACGCATCAACAATAAATCGACCCCCTATTACCTGCCTCCCTATTATCAAGCGATGGCGCATTGCCGAGCGATTGACAAGACAAATCTCAGCCTCAAATTTCTCACCACCTAATTCCAACATCGTTCTAATTGCAGGCCTTTCTGTAACCTTTCCTCCTGTATCTTTTATTGTCCTGTAACCAATACATGGGGCTTGCCGCCACTTTGATTTCGGTTTCAACTTAAAATGAATCACATCTCCGTCCGGAGTTGATTTCAGTTTGTACTCTTCAGCATGCAAAGCACATGCCCTAGCACCTGTGTCAATCTTAGTTTTCAGACGCCTGATTCCAAGTTCAGGAAGTCTCCCCCACTCACGCCAACCAACCCGCCTCACTAGAACACCTCTGCGGGCCTCGCCGCCCGCGCACCCTTTGAAAAGAATACTGTCGTCTGACTAACTGAAATATTGAGAAAATCGGTAAAAAAAGGTAGTGAAATGGTATTTTTTTATCTGTGCGAATAAGGGTAATGGTGAAATGGGGCGGACTACACCTACTATTCGATGGGCGAGATGAGGGTGGCAACTGGATTGCTAATGTCAATACTCTTTTTGATGGCAGTTCCCGCATCAATAGCGGATGTTGGCGACACCACCATAATGCAACAAACTGGTGAGCAACCAAGTCACGAGAATAACACATTCTATCTCTGGGGTCAAAGTTCAGGAACTCCTTGTTGGGGACACTTCAACAACTCTGATGATGGAAGTGCAAACGATGGTTACGCTGAGAAAACACAGGCCAATGGTAAAATGGAAATTGAATGGACCTGCAGAATGGATCCACAACTAGCTGAGGACTTCGCTTTACAAAATGAGGCTGAAATACAAGTTCATTTGATGATTGATGTTAGCGGTGATTGGGAAAACGGGCAAGGAAGTTGCCAAAATGATTGTGAAAATCTAAATATCTCTCTAATGAAAGGTGGTTTAGAAGTTGCAAAATATGAATATACAGCAATGAGTCAAGGAGAGAATGAAGTTGCAATTACTTTCCCTGTAAATGAAACCTTGCAATTATGGGATGATGCTACGGACAACCCCGGGATTAGAGTGAGAATGGTTCTCTATGCAACTACTGGAATTTTTTGTGCTATTCCAGGAGTAAATTGCGACGCAGAATTTAGAATGTACTTCTCTGGTCAAGAAGAAGCACAATACAATGGAACCGTTACCTTCCCTATTCTCAATGAGAGCGCATCTGAAGAAATTCTAGGTCCCGGAGATATGGGTGGCGATGAAGAAGATGAAGGAATGCCTGGATTCGGAATCTTTGCTGCTGCTGCTGCCATTGGAATTGCAGCATTGAGCAGAAGGGACGATTAGAACTATGATTTCCGAATATTATCTACCTCTAACTGCTATTGGAGTGCTAATCGCTATCGTAATCTTGCCTTGGATATTCCTACGTATTGAAAAAACACTGGCAAGAGTTGCACTTACTGCCGTCTGGATGATTATGATTATCGGTATTACTTTCCTATATCTCGGATTTTTCTCAGACCACTATATGGGTCCCCAGATGGGATTCTCCACTGAAGGTAACCCATTGAACTGGCTTCTGATTATTGTAGGGATTCTCAGTGCTGCACCGTTCGCGTTCACTGCGTTCAAAGACAAGTTGAAGAGGCCAATTCGTTCATCTTTATTGATTGGTGTGGCGTTGTTCATACTCATTGGCCCTGCCATCTTCAACTCTGTAGCCTTCGAAATATACACTCAAGGAGGGGGCGATTGGA
>PBPH01000103.1 GCA_002725475.1 Methanobacteriota archaeon
CATTTGATTCAAATAGGTTGGGTAGTCCGGCCCGCCTCGAGGAGATATTGTATGGGCCTACTTGGGACACGAAAAAAGATTGACACAGAAGTAAGGGGCAGACCTTCCAAAAGGATTGCTCGAGAGATAAGAGAGATGACTTGTGGGCAGGTGATGTTGGCCGCTCACGAAGTAGATGAGATGGATTCCATAGATGAGGTTGTGCGTCTTATTACAGCAAAAGACTGGGACCATGTAATGGTTACAGATGACAGAGGCAGTTTAGTGGGGAGGGTGCATGCTGTGGATTTGATTAAACTCATAATGAATAAACGCATTAATCGTGATTTATATTGGATGGAAGCAGTACCTATTCGCCAAGCTGTGACTCAGCCACCACTGCAAGTGAAGACATCAACCCCTCTTATGGTAGCAGCAACGTTGATGCTAACTCACGACCTAAACCAAATAGCAATCACAGATTCAAATGGTTCATTGGTAGGGCATGTTTCACACGCCGTTGTTGCAAGACATTTACCAAGATTCTTACTCTGAAGTTAATCAATTAACTTACCAGATAAGAACTCAATCAATTGGGTGGCTAGTTCACCAAATTCAGTGCGCTCCGATTTAATTGTGAGAGATGTTTTTGCTTCAGTCCCTGAATTTCTAATTCCGATGCTCAACCTTTCTCCCGAAAGGTGTCCTTCCAATAAGAGAAGACTTGATTCTCCTTCAATGATTTTTCTACTTAATTTTGCTTTAGGAAGTTTGTCTTGAATTAATTGTACCACTTCATCAGAAAGCGCATTTTTCCCATCCCACAATGCGCGATTAGTGCCTTTAATTGGTTGCCGAATTTTCCAACCCCTCGGTATATCAATTCTCTCATCAGATAATCTAGCTCTTGCAAAAAGTTGGGCGATTAATGTGGCAGCACCATCTCCAGCTAAACTCCAACAATTTTGTTCATTGGGATGTGGTACAGGCATTACGATATGGCCTGAATCTTCACATCCACATAGAGCAGGCATTGAATAATCTTGAATCAAAACCCCTTCTTGGTTTGTATTTTCAATTAGTGCATCTGAAAGCCAACGGTCACCAATTGCTGTTTGAATTGTTTTTATTCCCATGTCGGTACAAGTTGCCGGCAGAAATAGGTCTGATTCGATACTGTGTGCCAAAGTCAAATCATCATTCCCGTTGAAAATCATTGAATTCAACCAGTCAAATGCCATTTGGTCACCATCAACGATTTTGATTCCGTCATTTGTTGCTTCTAACAATAAGCACCGATCACCGTCTCCGTCCAATGCGGCTGCAACAAGTTGCCCTTTTGACCAAGGGGCCATGCCATCATTAGACCGCAAACGATTTCCAATTTCCTCAAGAAGAAGATGTTGATGTTCATTTTCCATCAATTCGATGTTAGTCCATGAATCAGTAGAGTTGAATTCCCCTGCTCCGCAATTTTTGTTTATTGGATCATCTCTACTAGAAACCTCTTCACACAAAAGGCCCCTACGTGTGAGTCCAAAAGACAACCAATCAGTAGCAGCGCCCCCGCTACAATCGAGAATCAAACCTTGTTCAGTAGTGCTATTTGAGATGTCATCTTTACTAACGCCTACAACATGTGGAATCATATCAATCCATTTTTTTAGGTATTTCCGATAAGCGGTCATCCCATCAAAAAAAGGCATTTTCTCTGAGTTAAATCTAGGTTGAGAATCGGGGTTGAGAGAGAAACCCCAAGCCAATTCTGAAATTTTATCTTCAAACATAGGCATTGTTTTGTAACCATTATTGTCGAATAATTTCACACCAGAATCTGAAGCAGGGTTGTGGCTTGCAGTTATCATCATACCTGCATCTGCATTAAGCAGTAGAAGGCAATGGTGTAATCCTGGTGTGGGTACTTCCCCAACAAGTTGAGTTCTGCACCCAGAGTTTGACAACCCATTTTGAATATGTTCTACGATTTTTGAGTTTCCATCACGGCGGTCCCAGCCTATCACAACAAGTGGCTCAGAATTATCGGATATCTCTGATATTGCAACACCACTAGATAGACCAATTATGTGTGATAAAGCAGGCGTAAATTCACGTTGAAAAATCAATTTTTCAATTGGATTTTCACTACTAATATCTTCTGATACTTTACCTCTTATTCCGTCAGTACCATGCAATCGCTCGCCAACCATTGGCATCACTCCTTGATAGTCGAATCTGCGGGATGCGCTCCACTAACAGTCACGTTTGGCCAGATGTTAGAATCGCGCCCAATTATAACTCCAGGATTGGTAACTACATTACATCCCACCTGAGTTGCATCACCTAGAAGGGCTCCAAATTTCCGTAATCCACTATCAATTTCTCCTGTACTAATACCTCTCACAATTACCTTTCTTCCATCATTTCTAAGATTAGATAACTTGCTCCCCGCCCCTAAATTCACATCACAACCTAAAACAGAATCTCCAACATAATTGAAATGTGGAGCCTTTGATCCAGGTAATAATAAAGAATGTTTGATTTCACTACAATGTCCCACAACAGATTCATGACACAACCAAGTGTTTGGACGAATGTAAGCGCCATGCCTAACTTCAGCATCTGGGCCTATGTAGCATGGACCTTCAATTCTAACATATTCTCCAATTATAGCTCTTTCATCTATACATATTGGGCCAAGAGTGTCATCAATAGACACAGAATCAGGAATAGATTCAGGAATAAAATGGAAGTTTAATTTATTCATTTGATTTTTTAATCCCCCTTCGTGCTTAGGATCTAAGATAATCCAAGGTGCTTCATCCTGTTCAGGTAATTGGGGAAATTTTCCCGAACCACCCTGACTTTTCCAGCGAGCTAAACTAGGCCATAGTTCAGGCGCCGTCAAACTCTCAAGTGGAACCGCCATGCTTCGCGGAAGACCACATCATGCTTGATGCTTTCACTCGTCGATAACTCTTGGTGAGGCTGATAAAACCGCATCACTGCATCCCGAAGAGAAGTTTTTGAAGTTCTCATTAAACATATTTGCTAGTCTGTTGGCGGTTTTATCATAATCAGACTTGTTCTCCCATGATTTTTGTGGCTGCAGTATATCAGATGGAACTCCCTCACATGAAGTCGGAATTTGAAAATTGAAACGTTCATCAACTACAAATTCTACATCTTCGAATAAATCATTTAACGCAGCATTCAACAAAGCTCTAGTCCATTTTATTTTAATCCGGCCACTTTTGCCAAACCCACCAGCAACCCAACCAGTATTTAGTAGCCAACAAGAAGAATTATTCTCAGCAACTTTCTTTGATAGAAGATCAGCATATACACTTGGATGCATTGGCATGAATGGAGCTCCAAAGCAAGCCGAAAAAGTAGCCAGTGGTTCGAATACACCAATTTCAGTTCCAGCAACTTTTGCAGTGTAACCTGAAATGAAATGATATGCCGCTTGTTCTGGTGTTAATTTAGAAATTGGGGGCAGCACACCAAAAGCGTCACAAGTTAGTAATACTACATTTTTTGGTAACCCACCCTTGCTGTCAATTACTCGATTCTCAATAGATTCTAAGGGGTATGATCCGCGTGTGTTCTGTGTCAATGACACATCAGTAAAATCTGGAACACCATCTTCATCAAGAACTACGTTTTCTAAAATAGTACCTGACATTCTTGTAGTTGCGAAAATCTCTGGTTCATCTTCTTCAGAGAGATTAATCATTTTAGCATAACAACCACCCTCGAAGTTGAACACACCATCATCATTCCAACCATGTTCATCATCTCCAATCAAAGGTCTTTGTGGATCGGCAGAAAGGGTAGTTTTTCCAGTGCCTGATAATCCAAAGAAAACAGCGCAATCACCATCTTTACCAACATTTGCAGAGCAGTGCATGGGTAAATGCCCATCTAATGGCAGTAAGTAATTCATAATTGAAAAGATAGATTTCTTAATTTCTCCAGCATACCTAGTACCGCCAATAATCACTTGCTTTTCAGAAAAACAGACAATTACAAAGACTTCAGAATTTATTCCATCCTCTTCAGCATTTGCAAGAAAATGTGGCGCATGAAGGATTGTGAATTCAGGCAAAAAGGATTGTAAATCCATTTTTTTAGGTCGAATAAACATGTTTCTAGCAAATGCCGAATGCCATGCATTCTCCGAAATCACACGAACCGCCAATTTTTGTTTTTCATCAGCCCCTGCATATACATCTTGAACAAAAAGTTCAGGTTGAGAGTTTAGATAATTTCTGACTTTCTCTCTTAGATTTTCGAAAACATCTCTACTTGTTGGGACATTTACATCCCCCCACCAAATTCTATCTTCTACCACTTCTTCCTTAACGATGAATTTGTCGTTGGGCGAACGTCCAGTTCTATCACCTGTTTTTGTCACAAGTACTCCATGTTTGCTTAGCACTCCTTCGTTTCTTTCTATGGCCCGGACAATTAGTTCTTCTCCTTCCAAATTCCAGTGAATCTCACCATTGGGACTTAGTCCATGAGTGTCCAATTCAACCGGCCCGCGTAAGCCGGCATCTTGACGCAGAGGTGCGACCATGTGGTGGCCGGGCCGCGTTACGTCTTAGAATGCTACGGAACCTCGACCTGGTAAATCAAATGAAAGTAATATTGATACAGCAATGTAGCATGTGTCAAAATAATGGATTTATGGACTAGTATTGTTGCTCTTAGTTTAGGTCTCGGTTTATCTGCAGCGTGCGGGTTTCGAGTATTTATCCCACCTCTAGCGATGGGCGTTGGTGCTAGAGCTGGTTTAATGGATTTGGGTGAATCTTGGTCTTGGATGAGTGAGACTTGGGTGATGGCTATTTTTGGCATCGCTACAGTTTTGGAAATTGCTGCTTATTACATTCCTTGGTTGGATAATTTATTGGATACAATCACAACACCTTCTGCAATAGTTGCAGGTATCATAGTTACATCCTCAAGTCTTGATGGAATGGATCCAACCTTACAATGGATTCTTGCAATAGTTGCAGGAGGGGGGACGGCAGGAACAATTCAACTTGGGACAGTTGCAACTAGAGCATTATCAACAGCAACAACCGGTGGAATTGCTAATCCACTAGTTAGTACAATTGAGGCAGGTGCTTGCATATTTTGTACAATCCTTGCCCTCATGCTGCCAATTATTGCTGCCATTATGGTCGTTGCGTTGCTAATTTTTGCAATTCTTAAAATTACTAATAGAAAGCAAAAACCCGAACCAAATTTAATCACTTAAAGAAGCGAATATTTCAATGCTTAACGAGGGCGACCTTGATGGACAAAGTCCCCCTCCCATAATTCGTATGGGAGTCCAACCGTCCGACGAGGATGACTCGGTTATCCGCAAACGGGAATTCGAAATGGGCGGTGGGCTAGATATCTCAGGTTTCCTAAATGAAGATGCTATTGAAGAAGCAAATCAAGCCGCACTTCCTGAACCAAAGCAAGAAGAGACAGCGAAAGATGAAGCAATGGGGGATTTATTTGATCCATTTGCAACAGGCCCTCAACCAGGTGATGTAAAACGAGATGGTACAGTACAATTACCTCCTGAAATGGATAGTATTACTGAATTAGCAACAACAGGTGAAAAACGATTACATTGGGGAATCATGGTTAGCATGATTCTTGTTTATTCAATAGTTGGATGGCTTGTTGGCACAACATTACCCCCCTTAGTAGGTCTAATTGGATTACTTGGTTTAGCATTCGTAGGTTTTGTACTCGGAGAGCGCTGGGTTCCAGATTCCAGCATGAGAATGTTAGGAATAACTTGGGTCATTATTACCATGAAATTACTTTACGGCCTTGCAATTGATTTACATCACTGGGAATTATGGGGAGTTTTTCCAATTGATGCAACTGCATTAGGAGGGATGTTGCTTTGTCTTGTTGCACTCAATATTTGGGTTTCATATCATCATGACGAGGACGCTATAGCCGCACAAGCAACACTTGTTTTGTTGGCAATAGGTTCAGGGGCTGGCGCTGTCTATGGGGAAATAGGAGTTGCAACAGGCATCGTAGTTGCAACTTTACTTTTACATGGTTTAGCATGGCATCGTCAAAGTGGTAATCTAGCATCTCTTGGGATAGCAGCATCAAATATTTGGATTGGCCTACATGCCTTTAGTCAGAATTGGCAAATTGGGGCACTTGAAATTGTTAAATTTGATGATTTACTCCTCCTTTTCCTTTTACTGGGGGGTATCAATGCACTTAATGCAGCAATGGCTGCCAAATTCTCAAAGAATGAAAATTGGTTTAGTGACGGTTTGTCCCTTGTAGGGCTTGGCCGCCCGGGATTATGGTCTGTATCTATTGGTTTAGGAATGGTTGGTGCATTGTTAGCAATTTCAGCTAACAGAGCAGACACATCATACGCCCTAGCACTTATCATGATGCTTTTGGCATGTTTTGGTGGTTCGTATCTAATCGTTAGAGGTATTTCGAAACATAGAGTTCTAACACCATTTGGGATTGGATTACCCATATTTGTCTTGGTCTTAATTATACAGGAATCAATTGGATTAGCAGCCCCATTTGGAATTACTAGTTACGAAATATTTACCGTAGCATCGGCTCTTCTAACAGCAACAGTTCTTCTGAAAAATCAATCTCTTGTTACTGATCATGTATTATGGGGCGGTAGCATAGTAATGGTCATTCTAATGACAATTCTAATTCCATCTCAACCGAGTTCTCAAGGGGGTGATGGAGGAGTATTAATTTTCACAGCTCTAGCAGTCATCCACTTAGGCACAGCATCTTTAGCTCTAATTCGCAAATCTCCTTCACTAGCTGGTGTTACTGTTCTTGTTCCTTGGCTTTGGGTATTAATCATTACATTCTGGTCATCTGGTGCCCGTACTTTCAATGCAGCTAATCAATCATGGGAATTGGCGTCAGGGGTAATTGGTTGGGATGGTTGGCCCCTAACTTATTATCTGATTTTCGTATCACTTCTACAATATCCTGTAAATCGTTCATTGGGTGAATCTGGCGTCAATCTTGCAGCACGTTTTGTAGGTCTTTCAGAACTTGGTGCTAGATTACGAGATAGTGGCATGTTGAAGTTGTGGAATCTAGGCTTCATTTTGTCCCTTATTGTTTGGGTTGCAGTAACAAAAGCAGGAAATTTACCTGGCTACGGTCTATTATCTGGATTAGCAGTGGTCCTTGCAATCAATGTTTTTGCTGAATGCCGTGGAGAACATCAAGATAACCCTAGAACTTTGATGATCTTATTTGGAATTACAGCGATTTGGTTACAGTGGCAATATGGATTAGATGCTGCTTGGATGTTAATGATAGTGGCTGGTCTTGGTTCGTTAGTAATGTATGGGAAGAATCTTGAGGTTGAAGATATTCTCAGTTTGCTAATGGGGTTCTTGACAATTCAGGCAATCATTTTCACACTCGATCAAGCAACAACATCCCTCTTAGATGGGGAATTACTTCTTGAAACACAGCAAACAGGCTGGGTAATTATTGGCTCAGTGATCCTTACTCTTGCTCTTTATCTCCCTCGCGCGGGTAAAATGGAAAAGTTACTCAAACCCGCAGCATCCTCAGCAGTGTTACTTATTGTTACAATTTGGGCAATGATGAGTGAAGGAATGCTGTTTGCCCAACTCGCTATTTCTGGATTATTGTTTGTTGGCTCTGGAATTTGGCTTGCGGCTCAAGGAGAATTAAGGGCAGAATTGAAAGCAGTAGGGGCGCGGGAACTGAGAAGGGATAGAATGGAACGAATAGAAGAGATTCACCGTTCTTTAGAAGAGGGTCCTGCATTAACAAATACTCCCTCTTTACTTCTTCAACAACCTTCAGATGAAACAACAAACCCTTCATCCAATCTCACATTATCTACGGATCAAGCAACTCCTGCCAGCACACCCACATTAACCCATTCTAGTAGAACATATCACTTTGATTCGGAGGAGTCTGCAGCACATGCAGCCCAGGAAAGCGCCTCAATTGAAACACTCTCTCAAGCAGTATCTGTAGGCAATGTAAAGGCAGTAGCTCCTGAATTGTATATGCAAGCAGAAAGAATGCGCAAGAAATCTAAACGAAGGGGCTCACTAACAAAAGAAGAACTCCTCTATGGTGATATTCATCACAAACCAGTAGTGGTGTTGGCATTCATAGCAGGCATCATTTTCTTTGGAATATTTATTATTTGGAGTTCAGGGACAGCATCTGCAGGTATTCTGGTTGTTAGTGGTGCAATTAGCTTAGTCTTTATCGGAATATCTCGTTGGCGGGCTAGTACTAACAGTTTGACACTGCCTGATATATTGGGTATTGAAACTCCTTTTGCAGCAACTATGGTCGGATTAACGTTGATGCACTTTGTGGGTCGTCTTGCACCTGGTGCTAGTTTAGGAAACCAACTTGATTTTGCGGTCCTTGCAATCATTCTACTTCTCATAGTAGGTATTTCATTGACTGGTAGAAAAGATTTGATTCATCGAATCCCTGCTGCTATTGAATGGTATATTGCCATTCTTGTCATTTCCCGTTGCGCTAGTACTGTAATGGCTGGAACGATGCCCTTCCCTATTCTTACAGACCCACTTACTCCAATTTCTGGTGGCGATTCACTTTCATTTACTGTTCCATTTTTGATTGTAGAAATTATCTTACTTGGTTGTGTAATTGGGTGGGATTGGATTGAGGGGGTCCGCAGAAAAAACAACCTTCCAGATTTCCATGGTGCCGCCGGTAGGGGTGGCTGGGTTTTTCTGATAGCAATATTGTCAATTGGGCCCGTTGCATTGCTAGCAATTGCACTTGGTTTGCGCCGAGGAATTCAGTGGAACCAACCAGCAGTGGTAGGAATCAATATTCTTGCAATCGTATTAGCATCCCGTTCAATAGCTAGTATGTATCAAGACTTGATTCCATTCATCCCACATGTGATGATAATTCTAGGGCTATTTTGTCTAGCAAGCCTAGCCGCCACAGTTCCAATGAGGAAACCAGCGTGGTCAGCCATTTGGTCTTGGGACGCTCATCTTTTACTCCCTCTAGGACTGTTAATTCTGCATGGTATCAATCATTTACTAGTGATTTCTCTTCTATCATTATCTCTTGTTATTTGGGTTACTGGGATTCTCCAATTACGTAGGTCTCTAAGGATTTGGGGCGCCGCTGATCTCATCATTGCATTGGTTATTGCAGCACTTGCCGCAAAAGGAGAGATCAACTCGACATCGCTTCTTCTAATGGGAATAGCATTAGGTATAGAATTGGGTATTATTGCTTGGCTGGGGCAAAAGCATGAAGGTCAAATGGCAGTAGATTGAGAATATCACTCAGTACATATCTTGATTTGAGATGGCATCGACCCAACATCATGTCCGGGCCGTGGATTAGCGATGAACCGGAGGATCCACCAGTCCCGTTGGGTCTGAATGAGATGACCATTCCACGTGCTGCAATTCTTACATCATTGGGCACCATTGCAATGCTATTGCTCTCGATAATTTGGGTTGGTTGGGGGGCCTATTCGTTCCTTGGTCAGATGGATGGGGCATTCGTAACAGTAGATGAATCATCAATAAAAGAGGATGGAAGATGGGCTTGGGAAGCGATGCTTTTGTTCGATACATGTGATCCAAAAGATGATGCTTGGGTTTGGCCAGAAAATCTATCTGCTCAGGATGAACCCTTTTGGCTACCGGGTGAATTGTCTTGTGAATGGCGCCATCATGGCAATCAAGATAGAGCAGTAGTGGCTGTTAATAATGCAGGGAACCAGACTTTAGAGTTACAAGCGATTGTAGATTCTGATTCGGTTTCGATAACATATCCATCTGGTGGGTTAATAGAAATTGAACCTGATTCAGCCGAAATGTTAGTACTGGAATTGAATTCTGATGTCGAAGAAGAAATTTTCAATGTAATAGTTTCACATCCAACGGTTGAAGATGCAGAAGTGAAGTTAGAGGTAAGGTTGCTTGCTGACAATGATTGGGCTCTTCACGTAGATTACGGCAATCGAATGAATGTACATTACAAAGTATGGATTTCTGATACTGGAGAACAACTTGATGAAGGTGATTTACCAGTTACCGCAGGTTCAGAACCTACTTGTGATGCTGGAGCACCAAGTGCTTGTTACATCAAAGGATTCCATTGGGGAGTGATTGGTTTGGATTGTGATATATTTCGTTGTGCGATTGGTGATGGCACCACGCATACAGTCATTCTTCCGCCTGAACTTGCTTACAAAGATAGACCAGATAGAGAACCTGCAAATAATCAGTGGTTGGTGTTCGAGTTGAGCGTCAATGAACTTCTAATTTGAATCGAAAGTTGCTTAACGGCGACAGACATCCTAGGGTTGATACGGTATGGCGAGACATACAGTAATTCCACTTTCTTCAGATGTAATCGGCTTTGCCGAGATAATTTCTTCTCGCAGTAATCCAATTGATTCAGATGAACAAGCACCAGACCCAGTTTTGTTCCAGACTGATCGCATGCAACGTCTTTCAACACCTTGGCCTGTTAGTTTAACTAGAGCAGAACAACTAGCAGATTGTCGAATCGGTAAAGGAATAATTCTTGACCCTGCTTGTGGTTCAGGCTCGCAATTATTTGCTTATTGTCAAGAATTGAATAGGCCGGGATTGGGAATTGAGTTAGATGAGGATGCAGCAGTTCTTTCAGCAGCAAATGGCAGAGTAATTTCTCAACTTTCTAATGGAGATTGGGCACCTGAAACATTTGTCTTGGTTGGAGATGGAACCGAAGCATCTGCAGCCCTTGATGAATTGGGGCTTTCAGGACAAGTTATTGCAGCCTTGCATGTAGATCCAGCTAGACCCCAAGATGCTCAAAATCATGCTTTAAATGAAATGGAGCCTCCAATTGGAGAATTATTACAAAAATGGGAGAAACATCTTGTAATTGGCAACCAAGGGCCTGCTATTATCATAGATCTTTCACCACGATTACTCCCAGAGCAACAAGCCGAAGTCGAGAAACTTCTGAATAATTTATGGCCAAGTTCTCCAATTACTTGGGAATGGGTTTCAACAGGCCGTGGGAGAATAGACCGCCTCACAATTTGGTTTGGTTCTGCTGCTGTAGCAGGCACACCAGCAAGGATGCTACGCCTTCTTCCGGATGGGTCTGTAATCAGTTTTGCAGGTTCTAGGTCGAAGGTGAAACAAGACAGAGCAGCTTATCCTAAATCGGGAGACTGGCTAACAATCGTAGATTCCGCTCTTCTTTCTTCAGGTCTTCAAGGACAATGGGTTAGAGAGGCGCTACCTGCTGAATCTAGTCGTAGTTGGGTAAGAATCGATGGCCGTCGTCCGATGCTACTTTCTAGTGAGCCACTTGATATGAATAAATCATTAGTTAAGGCATTCGTATCTTCAACAGGTGAAGTAATTAGTCGATTGAAAGTAGAGCCCACATTAGATAATTTATCACCAATACTAGTTTCTGCAAATTATGCCTATCTTTCAAGGCTGACTCTTAGGTGTAAGATGAATCCAGCAACTCAACCAAAGTTGCAAGCACAACTTGATAGTGGTTTGAAAGATTACCCAAGAGGAAAACAAGGATTTTTGGCTGATGTTGAAACTAAGGAAGGTAATGCATGGTTTATTTGTAGGGAGCCATGAATTCTCAGAAATTTTTAGCTAGATTGAATTTATACCCCTATGGGGTAAATCGTTTCTGTTAAATAGGGAGGGTAGGTCGCGGAGCCGCTACACAGTAGCCACTGGGTGACCAGTGTACTCGGGGGAACCGAATAATGGCGAAAATAGACGAAAGCGAACTTGGTGACGATTTTAGATATATTCTAAGATTAGCCATGTCCGATGTTGATGGAATGAAACCAATTGGATTGGGGCTTACTTCAATTAATGGAGTTGGTAAGCGTACAGCAACTGCGCTCTGTGAGATTGCAGGTGTTAATAACAAAAAATTAGGTGGTCATCTTAGTGATGAAGAACTTAGTAAATTGGGGGATGCTATTGAGTCATACCCAACACAGGTTCCTAATTGGATGTTGAATAGGCAGCGTGATTTACACACTGGTGACGAATTTCATTTGTTTTCACAAGATGTAAAAATGGTTCAGAAAGAAGATATTGAACGCCATCGAGCGGTTAAGAGCTACCGTGGTATTCGTCATGCAGTAGGTGGAAGAGTTAGAGGACAAAGAACCAGATCCAATAGCAGAACAGGTCTCACACTTGGTGTGCAGAAGAAGAATTGAGGTGAGTAAGTATGGGACATCCTAAATTTAGCCGCAGATTATGGCAAGGGCCCAAACACCCTTGGCAATCAGAGAGAATTGATGAGGAACGCACCTTAATTTTCACTTACGGTTTGCGCAACCACAGAGAAATATGGAAGGCGCGCAGTAAGTTACGTAGGTGGCGCTCTAATGCAATGAAGTTGATTGCAACAGCAGATTCAGGAGAAGATGATCACGTTTCTCGAGAGAAGGCAGATTTGATTTCTTCACTACATCGCAGAGGATTACTTCCTGAAGGCGCTACACTTGATGATGTTCTAAGATTGAATGTCGAGCACGTATTGTCTCGTCGCTTACAATCTCAAGTTTATTACAAAGGACTTGCAGCAAGTCCTAAGCAGGCACGACAATTACTAATCCATGGCCACATATCTATCGGTAATCAAGTTATGACCGTTCCAGGTTACATTATTACTAGAGATGAAGAAGCGGCTTTACAATACAATCAATCTTCTGACATTGCTAATGAACAACATCCACTAAGGCAGGAGATAGAATCAATTCGCTCCACAGCAGATTACGGTGAAGAAGGATCATCTCTTGAGTTGAATAACAGTGAAGCACCAAGTCCTGAAGAGGTTGCACAATTAGCTGAAGCAGTTGCAGCAGCGCCTAGTGCTGATGACGTAAGTGGGGGTGAATCATGATGTCTCGAAAGTGCATAATTAACATCTTTAGTTCTTACAATAATATTTTGATGACTGCCACTGATCAAACAGGGGCCGAAACTATTGCAAAGTGTACAGGTGGCCAAGTTACTAAGAAAGGAAGTGACAAGGGTAGCCAATTTGCTGCAATTAGGGCGGCTGAGCGTTTAGCAGAAGCGATTCAGGAAAAAGGGTTCTCGCAAGCGGTAATCAGATACCGCGGTCAAGGAGGCAATAAGAGTCCAAATACAGGTCCAGGGGCACAACAAGCAGTAAGGAGCTTAACTCGTGCTGGGATTCAAGTTCAGAGAATCGAAGATTGTACCCCAAGGCCACATGATGGCACCAAGCAAAAAGGTGGAAGAAGGGGACGAAGAGTTTGAACAGGTGATATGATGCCAAAATTAACAGTACTTTCCGAAGAAGAAGATTCAATGCGCATTCTCGTCTCAAAAGGCGATAGAGCATTCGTAAATGCATTGCGTAGAACAATGATTGCTGATGTACCAAAGTTTGCAATTGACCAAATGAGGATAGAACTTGGAATGTTCCAAGATAAAGATGGTTTTTCCAATCCACTTGACTGTCCAGAATGCAAAAAAATGACCCCTGATAAGAGGCCTTGCGAAAAATGCAAATTCTACGAATCAAATTTCGCAGTCAGCGATGAACAACTGGCTCATAGATTCGCAATGCTTCCAATTCCAACATTCCACGATGAATTCCATTTTCAAAATGAATGTCCAGAATGTCGTGACATGGTAGAGGATCAGCGAGGATGTCCTGCTTGTCAAATTATTTACGCAATTACATCAGTTGGCGAAGAAGACGGCAAAGTTGTAGAAGCTTCTGAATTAAATGTAATTGGAGATAGAAGGTTAGACATTCCTGAAAGGTTTGGCAAGATACCAATTACTAAGTTATACGATGGCCAAGTTTTACACGCATACTTCTACGCTGTTATGGGTCGAGGAAGAGACCATGCAAAATTTTCACCAGTATCAGGAGTGACTTTCAGAGCACGACAACACGGCGTAATGAACGTAAAATCACGTTCTAAGATGTTGTTTGAGTTAGATTTGAACATCACAGCCAAAGATTTCGATAAAGAAGGTCGCTTGACCGATATTGAAAAAGTAGACCAATTGAGATCCGATCTTAACCACGTAGGTCCGGGCACCGATCTTGAAGCCTCTTTTGATGGTGCAATTACTCTTGAGGACGTTGAAGGAGAATACATTTTCAAATTCCAGACCGATGGTTCAATGACCGCACGCACTTGCTTTGAACAAGCTTGCAAGGAACTTTCTAATCGCTTTGAAGCTCTTACAGCAGATCTTGCAGAAGCGTTTTGAAATGACATTAACAAATGTCAGTGCCAAAGGTGGTCTTTGATGACTGCTGTTAGTGGAAGTGCATCATCATCAGGTCACATTACACTATTATTCAGTATTCTTGATGATTCAAATGATTTGTTAGAACAAGGTAGCCGTGGTATTGGAATTTGTATAGATACCAACGAGCCAACCTGTACTGTAACTGTAGAAGGAACACATCAAGATGTTGCTGTATCATCTAAAGAGGAACAAAAAATACTTCCACTTCACGAAACAGTAATGGAAGAATTGAGAAATTATTGCCCAGAAATAGATGATTATGTTTGGCAAATCAATCAACATTGTACACTACCTCAACAACAAGGATTTGGTTTATCTGCCGCAGGGGCACTTGCCAGCACTCTAGCATTTCAAAAAGCACTTGGAGTGAAAATGAGTATAGCACACCCACGTTCTTTCCACATCGCTCATATTGTTGAGAGAAAGATGTCGGGTGGATTGGGTGATGTGTCCGCACTTTGGTCTGGAGGCGTGGATCTTCGAAGAGAACCAGGATGTCCAACGTTGTCTAATAAATACGGAGGACCAGGTCAAGTAGAATCGTGGAATCATAATTTTTCATTATTAGTGGCTTGGAGGAACAGAAAAACTAGACACACATCATCATATATTGATGACCCGGAATGGAAAGTAAGGATAAGATTGTGTGGAGAAGAGGCGATATCTCCACTACTTTTAGGAAGTTGGAATTCAAGTCGATGGAAGGAGATTATAGCAGCCAGTACATCGTTTGCAACAAAGTCAGAATTGGCATCAGACGCTGGGCGTGCAGATTTACTAAATATTGCAAATGTAGCAATAAGAGAATTAAAAATAGATGCCACGCCACTTTTATGCATGCTTGGTGAAAGTGTAGCAATATTTCCTAATAATATTGAGTTAGGGATATCTATTCACGATTTGGAACTAATACGAGAAAAATTAGAGAAAGCTGAATTACAAAGTTGTATAGTAAGTCTATCAAATGAAACGTTAAGATAATCATTCATCGCTGTTCATTATTGAAGTATCAAGTGGTGATTGGTCTAGCATTAATACCCCAGGGATGGTCAAACCATCGCAAAAACTGTGTCGATATACGATTGCCCCTGAACCCCATTCGTCGATATACCGATTCATTTGTTTCTTCGTTTTCCTCTTTGTAAATGACAAATTTGCTCCATAGAAATTCTTTGCATCAATCCAAGCAACCGGCTCTCCATTTATTTCTAAATGATCTAAAATTAGAAAATCAGGAGTATTTACTGGTCTCCCATGTTCTTTTTGTTGTTCTTTAAGCAGGTCTTCTTGTCTTCTGTAATTTATCCCGTGATGGTCAAGGTAGTTACCTACAACAAGTTCAAACAAATCGGCTTTGATTGCTGTTTCTCCTTGGTTAACGTTAGTAACGCGATCTTTCTCTTCTGCGTCTTTAAATTCAGTAGCATCTCTTCCTGGCATTTTCTTTTCTGGTTGTCTAAGCGCGTCTCTAATCCTTACTTTGGACCAACCACGTGAAGTTAAAATGGCTCTGAAAATTGCTACAGGGGGAAAGTCAAATCTTTTTGATAGTTGAAGCACAGACTCTCCATTATCATATCTTCTTCGTAGCATATTTGCTCGTGCCATCATTTTATGGTGGCCATAAACAGCCTTTTCTTGCATCAAAGCTTTACGTAGTGAAAGACCTTGATCTACCGTTACTTTGTGCGGCTCCAATCTTTTTGCAATTTTTCCGACATTATCATCATCAAGAAACCCCCATTCTCCTGGAATGGTGACCAAGTCACACATCTTTCTCTCTACATTTACGCGAATAGGATTTGTAGGCCACTTAATTGAAATCTCAGTTGGTTTTGAATCTAGGTTACTTGGGAAACCCAATGGAACAGGTGTTTGGCCAAATCTGGATTTGGCTCTTTTTCTTGCTTCATCGAGGCGTTCCGAACGTTGATTTTTTCTGTTGTTTCTGCTCACTTATATCGTGCGAGTGGCCACTCCCTTTTCAACCTCAGGATTGAGAGTCATTGAATATACCAATAGTTCAAAGATAAGCAATTCCAGGCTCGCATGGAAATGCGAATTTTGCTTTTCCTCCGACATCTTCCCCATCTCCGGAGAGATAAATATTGACATCATCGACACCCAATTCGGCACCTATGAAATCAATCACATCTTGTAGGATTTCAACTTCATTGAGGTTTGCTTTCAATACATTTCTTTCACTAGGAGACCATCGATACAATTGTTTCATAATACGTTTCCATGCACCAGGTATTAGGCTCCTAATATTATCATCTTGAGCGAAAGGTCTTGACATGATTTCACCCATCGCTTTTTTCATTGGGAAATCACTTTCAAGCAACTCTATTCCTACACGCACTAGTTTTCCTTTCCACGCTTCTGAACACTGGATTGTAACAGATTTAGCACCTGCTTCTAGGTGGCGTTCCGCTAGGTCTTTCATCTGTCTTCCTTGATCTATAATTGAGTGAATAAACAACTCTCTCTCAAGTATATTAGTTTCATCGATTACATTATTTTCAAGTTCTATGATATGTGAAGCAACGAGATCAATTCCACCAGCAGATTGCCATAATTCCTCAGCCATATGGGGGGTGGCTGGATGTAATATTTCAGCCCAATCAAGCAGAAGTGAGCGAGCAAGCTCTCCATTTTTTCCTCCTCTTCTTTGATACCAAATTAAATCGGAGTATATTTCGTAGTGACTAATCATGACAGCAGCCCTTAGATCCACATCTTCCATTGCAGAAATCCATTCATGTTTTCGTGCGTTAAATCGAGCGGTTAGCCAGCCATCAACATCGGATTTTTCATTGTCCCAAGAGAGAATGTCTCTAGAGAGATTCCATATTGCTTTCATTTGTCTATTACATGCTTCTGCAGCGGTATCCGACCAATCCATTCCAGCGGTTGGTTGAGCTGCAAAGAGAATGAATAGACGAACAGTATCAGCGCCAAATTTCTCTACCATAGAAACAGGACTTACTGTATTACCTAGTGATTTACTCATCTTTACACTTCTTTCACTCAAATCCCCCCCACAATGAGGGCACATCTTTCCTCTTTCAGAGGTGTGATGGGTAACATTGCAAGATTTACAATATGGTGC
>PBPH01000104.1 GCA_002725475.1 Methanobacteriota archaeon
CCTGAAATCATTACAAGTAGTAACATTAGGAAGGTTGCAACCTGTATAGAGGCAAAGTCTGTAATTCCATCAGAAATGAAAGGTGAGGCACCCCCTCCGCCAACCCACCATCCCATCATCAGGATAACAAGATGGCCTCCACCTCGGTAGGCCAAGTTAATCATCGAATTTGCTCGACCTAATTGTGGAATACTTTCAGCCATCATAGCAGCTACGGCCTGCTCAGAGAAAAGACGGGGCACCAGAGCCAAAAGCAATACAGCTACCCAAAGCCATGGTTGGCTTCCTACATCAATCAACACAAGTGGCATCAATAATGCTAGGTGACCCATTGTACCGTAAAGCATCCAACTCCTACGGCGACCCCATGGTAGGGCCTGCATTCGATCTACTGGCTGAGCCCATAGAGGTCGAAGGAAAAACGGAATTTGAACAACCATGAACATTGCAGCAACGGTATACTTGTCCAATCCAAACTCAGCCATTCCAAGGGTTCTGCCCCAATATCCAAGGAAGGCGAAAGGCATGGAAAAACCAAGATAAAAGAGTACAAACCAAATATCTCTAAATCTATCATCTTCACCAATATCTCTCCTACCAAGAGCGCCCTTTTCCTTATCTTTTGACATCATAGGTGCTGCAAATAAAAATATCAAGATTGTGATGGTTATTGCCAAAATCACTAATGAAATTGAACCTATGGATAAACCACCTGAAGAGAAACTTTGTACTTGAATTTCATCTATAGTGCCATTTGGATTCCAGTCCCACCAAGCATGTAATGCTACGATATCAAGCCCCGTTTGTAAACCATCTTCGACATTTGTTCGACCACCGGCCATAGTATTGAGAGTAGTAACAGAATCAGTTTGGGCATGTTTAGGAGTTTGCTCACAAGTGTCGCCTTCCTCGAAAATATACTGATGCTGTCCTCTAATCCAAGTAGCGGTGTGTCCAGCCATAATGAAATTGTAATGATCTGAATTTCCCTTTACATCATCAATAACGCTGACCCATGGCTCTGGATGACTCAGATTTTCATTGATGTTTTTCAAATGCTGCTGAAACCATTCTGCATTGGACTGCATTTCCTCAGTGACCTCAAGCCCCCTATCTTCATAGTATGACCAATCATCAACAGGTGAAGTGAACTGGTATAATGTCCAATAATCCTCATCACAACCACTTGCCTGACTTGCAGCAAGGGTTGTGACAGGCCAGTTTAGAGCGAACATATCCAAATTGACATATGTGACATTTGTTCCGTTTGGAATCTGCTCCTCAACAAAATGAAGACTACCTTTACCTCCACCCTCTGATGAACCAGAGCCTTGCCATTCTTCATAATCCCACCAACCTAATTTCCAAGTGTGAGTTGGAGTTCCGTTCCATTCTGAAAATGTACGAGCCAATTCAAGAAGCGCACCACTACCAGTTCCATCATCATAAGCCCCCTGGCTAGTACAGGTTGGATATGTTGCCCCACCAACCACAGGTAGCGGGGGGGCATAGCATATCGCATCATGATGGGCACCTACAACATACCAATCATCTTCTAGAGTTCCGTTAATTGTAACTACTACATTCTGACAATTAGCACACTCATCAGTAGAAAAATTTTGTAATTCTACTTCATAACCCATGTCTTCAAGTTCATCTGCAATCCAATTTCTAGCGTTTTCATTTGCAGTTGTATCGATTTTACGATAGCCAAATTGAGTCATTGTGACCATGTGATCATAAGCTGTAGAACCCTCTGGCCACGCATCTGGCATCGCATCATTAACCCCGTCCAAATTGGTTGGAGTGGCAATCGTAGCAATCGACAGAAGCGATAGAGATAGGAGGACAACGAGCAAAGTTACCGACCGGCAGCGCTCAACCATCAAACCTGACACAGAGAGTGCTAACTTGAGGCTTTACCTCAGATGATGCATAGCATCATCTCATAAAGACTGACTAAAAAAGAGGGAATCACTCATCTATGAGATTATACGCGGACTGTTATATGGGACAAGATTGGGTTGTCCCAGATGAAAGGACTTCGCCCTACATGAAAGGCGAAGAACTTCGCCTTACAATTGAAAATACAAATCTTCTCAGAGGTGAAACTGGAATCTGTTGGCTAACTCAGGCATCTTGGTTGGTAAAGTTTAGAAATTGTACAATTCTTATTGATCCTTGGTGGCGTGATTTAGATGCAGGAGATCGTTGGGGCAAGTTGCTAGGAGAGTTTCCACTTTCTCCTGATGAGTTCCCTCCAATCGATTACATATTCTGCACTCATTGGCACGATGATCACATTTGCCCTACATCACTACCCCTTCTAGCAAAACAATTCCCCTCCGCAAAATTCATCGTACCATTAAGAAGTAGTCAAATGCTCATTGATATGGGAATTTCAAAGGGTAGAATTCGTGCAATGCGTGGCAATGATTCAGGCCAATTGAATGGTGGTTTATCCTTCGTATCAATACCAGCAGCGCACGAAGAGTTGGATGTTGATGATATAGGATCTCATCTCTATCTTGGATACATAATTCGTTGTGATGGCAACACACTTTTCCATATGGGCGATAGCCGACCATATCCCGGCTGGGAAGAAAATATTGAGAAAGCGACCAAGTTACTAAATGATGAAAAAGATGGCTCGTCAGTCATCGATATTGCATTTCTTTGTATCAATGGAAATGATAACTTGAGACATGATGAAGCTGTCGATTTAGCAGAAAAAATGGATTTTGGACTTTCCATTCCAATGCATTATGGGATGGATCCGGGAAATACAGTCGATCCGCAAATTTTCGTTGATGAGATAGATTCTAGGGGTAGTGAGATTCAATATCTGGTTGCGAATCCCGGGGAATTTTTTGTTGTTGAGTAATCAAATTCGAGCACCCGAAGAATCGTAATTTTCTCTGGCATAAAGTAACCCATTAGGAATCCCCACATCTACATAATCAGCAATGATTTCAGCAGACAATAATTTATCCTGAATTGCCAATGATTGCAACATCTCTACATCATCATGTCCATTCTGAGTCCAAAATTCGTTCGTCAAAATCATCCTCCCAGTACATCTCCACTTGGGCGGTGATGTTAGAGGGAAGGTTGCATCCTTACGCTTTTCAAGAATACTATTTACAATACCATAACTATGATTCTCAGTATATGTTAATGAGCCAATTCTTCCAGTATCAGAAAGCATCTCCCCCCATGGAGATACAACTTTGACAATGCCAATAACGCATCTTTTAGTTTTATTATGGATTTTAATTAGTTCAGCAGCAGGACATGAATCCCCAAAGAAAAGATTGTCGGGGTTCGCCACTAGCATCTCTTGACCACAAATAGGAATCGCCTGAATTATTGCATCTACCAACCCATTAGCCTCTTTTTGTTCTACGAAATGTATATCACCAGATTGCAAATAACCTGAATCCTGTAACCTTTGTTCTATTTCTGGCTTGTCTGGAGAAGTAACAATAACAATTCCTTCAACTTCTGCTTCTCGTAATTCATCTATTGTACGATGAATCATAGTTACCCCATTTATCTCAATCAATTCCTTGCATCCATCAACGTGATGCTCGGTGATGCGGCTTCCTTTCCCTGCCGCAGGAATTACACCCCACATTGATTCTACGAGGGCACTTGTGATTGAAGCATTTGCCCTTCCACATTTATAGTTGAAAAATTGTATTTGGGGAATTAATTCATTTGCGATAACCATTGAGCAACCCTCGTGGCGACCAACATCTCCTGCTCCATCCCTGCCCGCATTGGCCTGCTAGGAAACCCTTCGGACGGATATTTTGGAGAGTGCATTTCACTTCCTGTTTGGAATTGGAACGCAACGGTTACATTATCTGAAAATGATTGTATATCACTACCCTCAGATAAGGGCTTGATTAGGATAATGGAACCAACTTTGCGAGTATTTGAGAAGCGCTTTAATCAAACTAGCAAACCATTCAATTCAATTGTGGAAACAAATATTCCTAGGCAAGTTGGATTAGCTGGCTCATCTGCTATTGAAACTGCATTTATGCTTGCATTGATGGCGTATAACAAAATTCCAGTAAATACCCTAGAACCGAGACAACTAGCAGAACTTGTTTTGAAAGTTGAAACTGAAGAATTGGGGATTGTTGCAGGACTGCAAGATAGGTTACCGCAAGCATATGGATGCATGCTCCATATGGATTTCAACGAACATCTGATGAAAGGAAGAGGTTACGGAGAATATTCGGAATTGGAGGCCTCTTTGTTACCCCCTCTATGGCTAGCTCATGCACCCATGGGCAAAGATTCAGGAGAAACACACTCAGACCTACCAAAAAGATGGGCGGAAAGGGAAGAGGGAATGGTCACAATCATTGAACACCTAGCAGAGTGTGCAAGGGGTGGTAGATTATCAATCGAGAATGGGGACACTTCTGAACTTGCTAGTTTTATCGATACCAACTTTGATTTGCGTAGAGATTTGTTTGGAGACCATGCTCTTGGACAGACCCTTGAAGCCGTGATGCTAGCGAGATCTCTAGGTTCATGTGCAAAACAAACTGGTTCCGGGGGAGCAATCTTTGGAATTATCTCTGGAGACAATTTCTGCGAGAAAGCTGCAACCGCATTTTCAGAAATTGGTTGGGAATTCCATGCCGAGTTAGAGGTGAGTTAATGACTGAAAGGATGATAATTGCATATGTTCATGACCCGCCATCTAAGCAATCAATAGATACTAGGTGGAGAGAGCCTGACTTCTTGGTTGAACAAGGATTTACGGATTTGGTTATAGCAGATCAAATAACTGGTTGTTGCAGTCTAGTAATGGAAGAGGCTGATGGAAAAATAAGTGAAGATAACCTAGATGAAATTCATCAAAGGCTTCAGAATACGATTAATTGTGGAATGAATGCTTGGGTAATGGAAGACCTATTTACACTATCAAAAGAAGCGGTGAAAACCACAAAAGGGTGCCCACATGATGAGCAAACTTGGCAAGCAATGAGTGCAAATTTGCAGGCACTGTTTGATAGATTACCAGATTTGAAGGGCATAATTTTTCGATTTGGTGAAACATTTGAAACTGAACCCTGGGCTAGTAGAATAGACCCCTTTTCATGTCAATGTGAAATCTGTAATCGACTCGGAAGAATTGGTGGGTTGCAACGAATCATTTCAGAACTAGAAGAGTTGGTATGTGAGCAATTGGGAATGTATTGTGTGATTAGAATGTGGGATTTAGGAGATAATGGATTCCACAGCGATTCTGAACAACAATCATCTGCTTTAGCCAATTATAATGAAAATTCGAGATTAGTAGTATCAGTTAAGCACACAGCGTCAGACTATTGGAGATTCCAACCATGGAATGATTCGATATCACTTGATGGCCCAAAACGATTAATCGAGTTCCAATGCGAACGTGAGTACGAATTCCTTGGGCTTGTTCCAAATTGGCTAGGAAACCATTGGGCTACTGGATTTCCTGAGGTTGATGCACCGAAATCGGCTGGATTGGCAAATTCTCAGCCCCCAAACTGGGCTGGATCATACATCATTCCACGAGGGGGTGGTTGGTCTGAAGATGTTGCCAGCGATGATTTCTGGTCGGCAATAAATTCAGATGCAATTGTTGCGCTAACAATAAATCCAGAAAGAAATGCAGAAGATATTTTGGATTCCTTTCTTGAAAGACAGGGGTTCGATGAAAAGGAAAGTAGAGCCTCATTTGCTACATTAATTCAAATGAGTAGTGACTTGGTATTACATCTACGTTATCTACCAACCTTCCAAGATTTATCTAACCAAATTTGGATGCCTAGCAACAATTGGTTTAGAGATGATACCTTTGTACCAGGGGCGTGCGCCGAAATTGCCAATCTAGTTTCTAATGAGGGAAAAGACGACAAATTTAGAGATGAACGGGAATTTGCTTCAATCATTGCTCGGACGCAATTAACTAGAGCACAAGCGCTATTCGATGGTGGCCGATTTACAAATCATCCAAAGGCAAGATTCATTCTAGATTCTTATCAATGGGCAACTAGATTTGCTGAATTAAGCGAATCAATGTGGGATGATTTGCTTTCTTCAACGCCGCTCAATAGAGAGGAAGCGAAGGCAATAATTGAATCTCGATTGTCATTAAATCCACTACCGCCTCTAAGGTGTTTAGATTGAGAAGCAATGCGCATCGCTATGAGTGAGTGGCCTCTCGGGCAATATATGGAGAAGGCGCTTTTTCATCGACTTTGGATGGAATTGGACTTTGATGACCACCCATATCCTGGGAGCCATTCTCCAATGCCTCAAGGCGAATTGAAAATGACGACTCATGAGGGTGCGATAACAATAGGTGATGATAGAATTACATTCCGTCTTGGAAAAGGCGAAGATGGAGAAGATAGCATTCACCGTTGGACCTCGGAACCAACAAAAATGAATGATGGCCCTGAAAGAATGGGTGAGCACAGATGGTCACTTTCCCCCAAGGATTTCGGTTTAACTTTGAGTGCTTTTATCGCTGTAAAAATAGGGCCACCAGAAGCTTCTCGGGGCACTTCGATTCTCAATGAGAGGATGTTGCTTGGAGAACTTCGTAATGCCTTAGCCCCACATCTCAAGAGCTGGACATGGCACCTTGAAGTTGACAACAAAACAGACCGTTTCGGTTGGTACGTTAGAGCGCCAGAAGAATGGGATAGTCTCTTTACAATCTTTGTAGGTCTCGGTTGGAATCCCGAATATCCAGAAAATAAACGTGGATTCTTGCTTTTTGAGAGGGCTCCGCCTGGGGAATTAGACCGCCCTGATGAGGAAGAGGCAAACCGTCTTGATTCTCTACGCACAGTGGCATTATGCAATGACCAGCGTGGCGCACTAACAAAGATGACAAACGAACCCGAGTGGGCCCATGTATCTACTCCACATCACATTGAGGATCTGCCTGGCGATGTTCAATTGTGGCCCCCAAGTATGGGGCGATGGCCCTTGTTGGTTGCTCGTCAAGAAGAGATTACCACTAGCCTAGAAACTGCTGCATGGGCCGCTACTATTGTTGAATCATTAGAACCGGCAATCTCGACATTATCGGCAAAAATCGAGAAACTTAACTGGAAGTAATTGTAAGTCCATCGTTGTCAGGTTCCCATTCAACAATACTCCAACCTGCGGCCTCACACACTTTCTCAACTGATTCTCTTTTTCCTAGATTGCAAAGAAGCATAGCACATCCACCGCCACCAGCCCCGAGGGCTTTCCAGGCTAGGACTTCTTTTGATTGAATTAGAGGTTCAATTACCCCTAAGAAAGGCTCATGGAGACCTTTGTCAAGCAAATCCACCCCCTTGCAAACTTCTTTCAGAGATCGAATGACCTCGTCTCTTCTATCCTGCTGAATTGCTTTTGCCATCCCTCTAGCTGCCAGACGAATCATCATTAATCCATCTTTTACCTCTTCATCACCATCGTTATACCTTCGCCAAATCTCATTATGCAGATCTCCGGAAACATGTGAAATATTCGAATTAACTACTACTAACTGGCGCCGCAACCACTTGGTTGCTGAAGGAATCGGAGAAATAGGCATCTCTTCAACTGAATCCTGCATGAACATCAGATGATTCCAACCTCCGTGGGAGGCCGCCCACTGATCTTGTCTCCCACCTTTGTTACCTAATAATGCCTCAAATTGGAAAGCCTGTTCAGCCAATGCTTTGCGCCCATCATCATCCACTTCAAGTGCTTTAATCGCACCCATCAGTGCAACATTGATTGCTCCAGTGGTGCCCAATCCTGAACCAACTGGCACCTCACAAGTGTAGGAAACTGATAGTATGCCATCATCATCAACCTCAAGAGTTGCTGTAGCGTATTTGTTGATTGCAAGATTGACTACTTCGCCACCCATATCGTGAGTGTATGGAGCGACATCAGTCCACCCACCTGCGAAGTCAAGCCTTACCGGAGCGCGGGCTACAACCTTGCGGGCCATGTTCTTCCGAATACCCCGTTAGCCATCAAACCTCGGGCGACAATTTTCCTAAGTCATCAATTGCTTGATCTACCAGTTCTTGTCCTCTAAACATAATCATGGAACGCCATTTGTCGGACGAGGGGCTGAAAACCTCAACCAAATGTTTCCTCTCTTTTGAATTCGCCTTTTTCCTCTCTTCAATTGCTGACCAGTGTGTCATTCTATTTTCTGCCCTTAGTGATTTTATTACTTGCAATGGTTTGACCGTCCCGAATTCTTGAGTAATCATAGTCCAATCAATTTCTGGCCACCTAGATGACACCCCGTTCATCATCCCACCCCTAATTCTGTATGCGACCCCTGCATCTGGATCATTAGGTTGAACTGTATCGCCATAATGTGATTTTAATCGAGATAATTCTTCTTCTGAATCATCACCAGAGATTAGTAAAGAATCAACTCCAAAAGGCCCCAAACCAGTGTGGAAGTCGATCCAAACAACTCTATCCACAGATGGGAGTATTTTTTCCAAATAACCAACCCACTTTCTAGGTCCTTCATATAATTCAGAGCCGCCAAATTGAAGAGCTTTTGGTCTCTCATATTGGCCCTCTGCAATTGTTTGCTTAGCAACATTAAATCCCATTTTTAAAATTACAAATGCCGATTTAATTCTAAAAAAATCGAATGGTTTGTTGTAGGTCCTAGGGTTGAGTAAATCATCTAACTCATGATATTTTTCTGGCTCTCCAACATATTCTTCTCCGGGTGGCAAAAAATTTCGATTTAAATCTGCATTGTTTTCGTTTACTCTACGAAGCCATGCAAACCCATATGGATTAATTGCGTGAGCAATGATTAATCCGGTGTCATCTGGAACTTTTAATTCCCCTGCAGCCCATCTTTCGAGTAATCTTACTTGAACTGCACTTCCCGGAAAACCTTCGACACCATGGACACCACTAGTGTGAATAATTAGCCTGTTTGGTTTTTCTGGACCTAGATATACAACATCAATTGAGAGATTCTCTTCAGATGGACCTCGTACCGACAAAGTTAGAGTGGTTGGCTCCACGTTTACCTTTTCACTAGCATCAAGAAACCGTTGCCTTGCCGTAACATAATCAGGAGCGAAATAACGCCACAAATCTTCATCTGCAACCATTTTTCAGCCTCACTTAAACCGGAAAGTGAGTATTTGCTTTGCTCGAACTGTCACATTCCAGCCGCGGTCACTGATATCTACAGAATCACCTGAATTCTCAAGCATGTCACACGAATAGCATTCAAACAACGGGAGATCTGTTTCAATTCTTCCTTCCCAATCATGTTTAGTCGGATTGTGTAACCTAATTACTGTGCCATCACCATCTTCTGCTGGTTTGCAAGCGGACAAAAGAGGGCGAGGCCCATCACCGACAAAGCGAACTGGAGCTGCAGCACGCCCACGAATTCCCTTGGAAAGAGGTTCGTCGAAAAATCCATTCAATTGTGGCTTAGGCATTGCTGGTAATAATGTGGCTTGAGCAGAAAATGCTTCGGCTTTCTCATGTACCCCTGCCTGAGCCCAAAGCCCCTCATAAGGCAAAATTCCCCACTTCATCCATGACTGTCCTTTGCACTGAGCACCTGGTGCAGGGAAACACGGCCCCGCCCTGTTTCTTCGACTAGCAAAACCATCCCTAGATAGCCAACCTGTAGCCCTTAGCATAGTTACTCGAATATCCAACCCGTCAGAACCATCTGTTCTGGCAACTTCATACTCGTTTGAACCAGGGACTAGTACTGCAAGACCTCCCAGCCTATCTTGCAATGCAACAAATTGACTGAAATGCTGAGTTGGAACATGAGGCTGTTCCCATTCTTCATCATGTGGCCATGACGTTGGATGTGATAGAACATCGAAAGCGCCCCCACACCAGACTTTCTTGGGAGACAGACCTGTGGGTAGGCAGAGTCTTAGTCTGTGATCTTCACAGGTGTTGTTCATCCAAGTTTCAACTTCAACAACTTTTGAACCTGAACGAATGGAAACATAATGGTCAACTGTTATCCAATCTTCTTCCCCCGAACGCTTCTGAGTAGCATCATCAAAATTGATTGGCAAAGCCCAATGAACTTGTACATGAACAGTCGTTAGCCACTCTGTTTCCATCATTAGTGTGATTGTTACATCTCTCTGTTCAGCTGAATCCAAATCGCAAATTCTACGATCATTTGATTCCACTCGATTAGCCATCTTTTCGCCCCTGCCACTACCCACTTCACAGGGATGGCCGCCAGCGGACCAATCATAGGAATCACCCGCATCTTCGGAGTCTTCTAGCCTAGCAATTCCTGTGTATGTTCTCTTGGTAGATGCATCAACAACATCCCATCTACCATCTTGTCTGAACTGAACCCTAACAAGTCCATTATCTACCCAATCAGTTCTTCCTTGACGGCCACCAGCCTTGACTGGCTTCCCGGGTAAATTTTGTGATTCATTACCAGGTAACAAATGTGCAACGTGAATACCCGGTGGAAGATTGTGGATTAGAACTCCGCCCTGAACTTGTGGTAATTCGACATTTACTGCTCTATCCGCATGCACGTGTAACCCAAATTGTGGTTCAGAAACCGTGAGCATCGTATGGATTAAGCAGCCATCAACAGGCTTGGATAACTCGATTTTCATTGGAGAATTTGCTTCAATATAACAACGATATGCAGGTAATGGCAAATCTATGGGTAATGTTCCTGACCAACTAACTGGCAAGGGATTATGCAATAATATTGGAACTGCATCTCTATCTACATGATGTAAATTGAATGCACCTCGCAACTCATCATTAGCATCTTCAACAAGCATCAAGGATATTTCCTGAGCATGTTTCAGTAATACTTCATCGTCATCATGGACAGCATCAACTGAACATCCACAAATGTCGTCATGTGGGTGAGCCCTCAATACCTCTCTCCATGCTAGATTGATTCTCTCTTGCCGGTTCCTTCCGCCATATGCTCGAGCCGCAGCACTGAGTGGTTCAACCCTATCTCCTAAAGTCCTCATTGTCTGATCATTGAGCCTTTTTAGATACATTCTAGCACTGAAAACTCCAGACAATATATTACGGTCCCAACCATCGTGTAATTCACCTTGATAACGATGTATTTTCTTGCGCCCAATCCAAGATTTCATGTCTTGTATATATTCTTTGAAAGAAGAGTGTTTAAATTGAATTTTCTTACCAAAATGTTCATTCGCAGCAGTGATTAGTTTTGGTAGGGTAACTTGGGGAGCGGTGTGATCACTTCCTTGACCAAATAAGAGATGGTCGGGCCTCCAGTTGTACGTCTTTTTATGCATATTTAGAAGACGTTCCATCTTCTGCATTGCAGTATCGATATTGACATTATCTGAGCTCTTTTTATCTAGTGGCCTGTCTTCAAAACCCCATGCCATCAAATTTGGATAATCGGGCACCTGTTTGATTGCAAGAACTTCTGTTTCGTCATCAGCAGCAGCCCAGTAAAATATCCCTTTTGCCTCTTCAGCCACCCAAGGGCCGGCTCCTCTGGTGAAAATGAAAGAATCTAGGCCACACCCCTGTAAGATGGCTGGCAATTGCCCTACATGTCCGAATGGATCAGGGACATAACCAACTTCTGAGCGGCCGCCATAGGAATTTGCAACACGGTTACCAGCAATTAGATTTCGAACAAGTCCCTCTCCTCCGACAAGGTACTCGTCTGGAAGAACATACCAAGGCCCAATAGACAACCTCCCCTCTTCAACTAGTGAAATTAATCTCTCTCTATTTTCGGGTCTTACATCAAGATAATCCTCTATCACCACAGTCTGGCCATCAAGTTCGAAAGTTGGGAAAGATTCTGGATTCGCTTCCATCAAATCAAGAAGATCATCTACTACCTCTACTAACTTGTATCTGTACTTCTGGAAAGGCAAATACCAAGCCCTATCCCAATGTGTGTGAGGTACAATGTGACCAACTAATTTTGAATCACCCATCTCACTTGCTGCCTCTAGAACTGGTGCTGTCTCTTCTGGCTCAGGAGCGGGCGCAACGGGGTCACGTAAAGGCTTACGAAGTGGAGATAATTCCCCTATTTCAACAACTTCAACCTCAATTTCATCACGTGGGTCTGCATCATGTGCTTCGACTATTGGGGATTCTGATTCGGTCTGGGAAGGTTCGTCCTCAATCTCTTCTTCAACTTCTTCTTCAACCTCTTCTTGAACTTCTTCTTCAATTTCTTCAGTGGCAATTTCATCACCACTCTGTTCAATGACATTTTCTTCTTCTTCTTCTTCTGGATCTTCTAGAGTTGGTGAGTCTGATGGTGGGCCTGATGGTGGGCCTGAAGGTGGGCCTGAAGGTGGAGGTCCAATTGGAGCTGGAGGGGGGCCTGTAGGAGCACTCGGAGGGCCACTTGAAGTCGCACCCATCATCGCTAGGGCATCCCCCATTTTTATTCCAACAGCATCTTCTTCATCATCTGATTCGTCAGTATCCTGTACATCGATAGATTGATCCTCAACAGCAGATTCATTCTCTTCAATTTCATCTGAAGATTCAATCATTTCCTCTTCTTCATCAGTATTAGGAGGGATTGAAGAAGGGCCAGGAGGGGGTCCTCGTGAAATGGGAGGGCCACCAAATGAGGTTGGTTTTGCACTACTCGGGGGGCCACTAGATGAGCCTCCCGGAGGACCTCTTGGAGGGCCACTTGATGGGCCGCTCGGCGGACCTCTTGGAGGACCACCCGATGAGCCTCTAGGCGGACCCCTTGGAGGGCCGCTTGATGGACTTCCTGGGGGACCTCTTGGAGGTCCTTTAGATGGTCCGCCCGGGCCCTCATTCTTGACTCGCCTCTTCCTCGCCATGCACTGCGTTTGACCGGTCCGCCTATCAATTCTATTGAGGTAAACACAGAAAATCAAGAGGGAAGCAATTCTTCTACCGAATCATCCAAACCATCTGCAATCATTTTTATTGCACCAAAATGGCCTAAATTTTCAACCATTTCTACAAGATTTACAGCTGAATTATCGGATGGCTCACAATAGGAAAGAGCGGCCCTCATAGTCTCGGTTAGAGCGGTGTGAGGTAAGTTGTGTGAAATGCACAAGTGAAGAGGTCCCAAAATTCTATCATATAGGCCCAATTTCCTAATTGGATCACGGGCATTTCGCTCAATTGGATCTCTAATTGTTTCATCCTGATATTTTTCCAATGCCCGAGCGCACCAGGCCCGTTGCTCCTCAATATCAAATCCATATTCTGCAATTAGTGCTGCAGAAGATTCCTCTCCAACTTTCTTTGCAAGTTTTTCAATTTCAGGATCGTTTGCAGCATCTGCCAACCAAACGAAACCTCGTTCTGCACCACGATAGCAGACCGCAGCATTGATTGCATTGTAAGTGTACAACTTTCGTGTTAGTTCTACAGAAAAATTAGTTCTGGGCTCGAATCCTGAAATTCTTGATAATAAATCTGGATTTTTCAGAGCGTCTCCGTCAAATGGAAGAACCCAATGATCTTGAACTTGAACAACTAACGGGCCGTGCAATGAAATCTGGTTTTCAGTTGGTTCGATACAAGAACGCAAAACCTGTGCTTGTGCAATTCCTGACCCTTCAAATTGGAAAATATCAGAAATTAGTGCAGCCGGCCTAGGGTGATTTTCACACAGAATGATATCGATTGGACCTCTTTCTATACGATTGGCAATTGAATCATTAATCGATTCCGCCCAAGATTCAAGGTTATCCCCTCCAATTGAAGTCATGATTAAATTAGCTGAATTTATTGCCTTGGAAACTCCTTCACCATCGTTGGCATGTAATGCATATACTGGACCGATTGTATCAACTTCACCAGTCCCCAAATTAACAATAGGATAGGTCGATGAATTGAGAAGATTGACCATTTCATTGGAAACATCAACAAAACAGATTTCCCACCCCGCTCGAAACAGAAGGTGGGCAAGGAAACCACGCCCTACTTTTCCAGCGCCAAAAATTACGGCTAATTGCTTTTGAGCTAATTTTGCAACCCCTAGAACACTAACCTCTTGACCTGCCCGAAGAATTGCATCACGAGATTCAACCACTTGAGGGATTAAGGCTAAACCACCTCCAATAAGCATTTGAGCCGCAGGAAAAGATGCCCGTATCTCCTCAATTGGTTCGTTCAATTCATGGATTGCAGACCATGCATCATTTCCTTCACTTAATTGTCTAATGAAATCCTCAATTCCATCACGATTAGCGGGTATTTGAAATGACTCTGAGAGAGTACGGCCACCAGTTGATGTCGATCTGTAGCATAGCGATGGTAGGCTACCTAAGGGTGGTAACCAACTCATCATCTCTTGTGGATCACCACCAACTAAACCTACATGTTCGCTAGTATTGGCTAGATTGAAAACATCCCCTTTTCCAGCTGAGAGACCTAAAACACCAGCACTTAGATCATCACAACCACAGATGACTTCTGCTCCTATCGAAATTCCTGAAATATTTGAGCCCTGCTCTGATACCTTTCCAATAACCTGCTCGGGTAGGTGAAAATATCCATCTCCAGAGTACCCCCTCATAGACCGTGAATCACGGGCAATTACGCCCGTCAATTCCCAATTCAGCATATCCTTTAGTTGAACAACAACTCCGTCACCAACAGGACCGTTTTCAGCTTCCCATTGTGCAATTCGAGCCGGTACCCACGCGCGTGTGGGGGCTAAAATGTGGTCATTCTCAACACTTCTTTCACAGCCTTCAGGAAGTGGTTCGTGCCATTGAATAATTCTGCCATAAATTTTGTTTTCTCGAATCACAATTGCTGATGGACCATGGCCAGTAATCCCCACCCTGCCTATCATTCCACCTCTTTTTCCTAACCATTTTCTGAGGTTGTCCCAAACGCCTTCAGAAGAGGGCCAAGATTCCATCTCCCATTCCCCATCTGATTGTAACAAGAGTGCTTTTGTTGCGCTGGTACCAACGTCAATCCCCAACGTAAGTGGGCCACTCATAAAATGAGAATTAGAGGTGGCGTTCATTGGAGATTCTCCGAGCTATTTGGCCATTCAATTGGGGACCACCCGAGTGCTGTCAAACCAGGTTCAAGGTCAATGAATCGATTTGGTGAGTTGGATTGTGCAGCAGTCAATAGGTAGTTTTTCACTGCAGGATGGCCTTCGCAACTTTTTGGATCCCATTTAGAATAATCTGCAATAACTGATAATGAGAAAAAATTTGAAACATCAGATTTTAGAAACGCGGTAGCTTGCAACCTACCACCTCTTTCCCAATGTTCAGATTCATTGGGAATCACCGTTCCAATTCTAACTGCAACACATTCCATTCCATGCCTGAAAGAATAGTATTCACCAAGTTGCTCTACGAATACCTTGCTATCTCCGTATGCACTAGTTGTTGAAACTCCGTGCTTCACACCGATAAGTTTCCCCTCTAAAGAACCGCCTTCAATTAATTCAGACTCTAAGCCAACCTGAGTCAAGCCCGAAGAAGAAAGAACAACCCTTCGAACTCCTGCATCAAGTGCGTTTTTCATCAGCATCGTTGTCACTCCTACGTTGTTTAGCATCATGCTTTCATCGCTGTTTGAGGGGTTTGCGTCAGCGGCAAGATGTACAACAACCTCGCAACCAGATAGCATCAATTGCCATTCATCATCAGTAGCATCTACCAGATCATAATGATGTGTTACGCGACTTGGTGCCTTCGAATCATCAGTATTTCTGCCTGAGGCCACCCAATCATCATGTGGCCTGTCAATTCCAATGACATCGTGGCCATCAGAAACAAGTCTATCAAACACAATGCCACCTATTAGACCGGCCGCACCCGTCACCGCAACTCGCATCGCCACGTTATGTCGAATAGGCGACATCATATTGACCTAATCGGCCCTGCCATTACCAATGGCAGAAGGTAATCCATCGCTGGCGATTGCTATTGCGGCATTATTTCTAGCAGTCAGCATGGGTGGAGCTGTATACTACATCAGTACTACGATGACTAATGGAAATGATTCGATAGACGATAATGATGGAATTGAACCGGGGCCAGAACCTGAACCTGAACCACCAATTGAATGTTCAGAAGATGAGCGTGAGGTCCTTGATGATAATCTCTCTAAAGTTGTTGGATGTGAGAAAATCATAGCCCCACATAATGCAACATTTGAACAACAGTCAATCACAGTTACACGTGGAAATACTATTACAATTAATTGGACAATAGAAGGTGATGATGCAACTACTATTCTACACCATTGTTCTGACTCCACTGTTATTTTGCAAATTAAACCATTAATGAAAAGTCTTACAGTCATTGGAAATGAAATTGGCAACGCCAGTTGTATTATCGAATTTAGCAACGCTGCTGGAACTTTGAACTACACAATTATTGTAGAAGTAATAGATTTACCACCATCAAATATTCAATATCAATACTCCACCTATATCTTGACCAAAGGGGAGCCATTCACAATTTTCCCGTCCTACGAGGATGGTGAACCCACTAATTGGGAATCTGAACCACCACTTCCACAAGGCCTTCAATTGAGAGATGATGGGGCAATTATTGGCTCACCAACAATTCTAATCCCTGCAACCTCATATGAAATTTCAGCTAGTAATCAAGGAGGGAGTGGCAGCACAACAATCACTCTAACTATTCATGACAAAAGACCAAATTCTGTAAATTATCTTGATAGCGAATTGATTTTGACTCTAGGTGAGGAAATGATCGACGCATCACCATCTCATTCAGGCGGAGATGTTGTACAATGGGAAATTGATCCTGAACTACCAGAGGGGTTATCGTTTTCCAATTCTACTGGTAGAATTTCTGGAACACCTATGATTCTCTATGAAGAGGCTGCTCACATTATTTATGCAAATAATAGTGGAGGATTTGATGCTACAATCATTAGTATCACTGTAATAGATAACCCTGTAATTTCAATTGATTACGGTACAAATAAACTGGATTTAGTTGTGGCCATCTCATCGGTAAATGTGACACCATACACAAGCGGTGGAGAACCAGTAATCTGGGGTATTGAACCGAACCTAGCACACGGTTTGGAATTCAACTTCTCTAGTGGGCGAATCTCAGGAATAGGAGATATCGTTAGCCCTTGGACAAATCATACAATTTGGGCCAATAATTCGGGTGGTTCATATTCATCTTGGATGGAAGTAAGGGTGGTAAATATTACGCCAAATAATATCTCATGGGAAGATGGCACAGAGCACGTATTAGCAGCAAATCAAACGGTTGATTTGTATGCAGTAAATTCTGGTCCTGAAGTAGATACATGGGAAGTTCACCCGCCACTACCTAACGGATTGACGTTATCAATTTTCGATGGTAGCATTTCGGGAACCCCAATTGGGAGAGATGGGCAAGGAATTTCACGCCACGCTTGGACTACCCACACCATATGGGCAAACAATTCAGGGGGTTCATTTTCTACCAACCATACATTTGCTATTCATGACCTGAATCAAGATCATAAAGACCTATCAAAAAGGCCGGTTGGAAGTGTAAATTATGGTGGTGCATGGCCCTCCCTAATACTCCCTATTGGCGAGTGGTCTTTCGGTTTAGGAATTGATTGGGATGATCGGCCAATCTCTTCAGCAGGACATGTCGGAAAAGGTAGAATTGTTGGTTATGGTCATGAGACAATGGTTGCTAGAACTGGTAATGATGCAATGGCAAATCTAAGCCTTAATTCTCTAGACTGGGTTTGCGATGGACATGGAAAGACTGTTGGGCTAGAATCCTCATTTAACGGTTGGAAGAATGAGCTACTTTCAGAAGGATATGCCGTCATTGAGAGCGCTACACCAGCCAATTTAGTAAATCTTGATTGCTTTGTCACTGAATTCTGGAATAGTTACTCTGATGCTGAAAATTTACAAATCACAAATTGGCTATCAGACGGTGGTGGCCTTGTTATGGGGGGTCATTCTTGGTATTGGTCCTACTCGAATTCTGATGTAGCCCATAATTATCCTGGAAACAAGATTGCTAAGATTACCGGTCTGTTTGTTTCGGCTTCATCTGGTTCTTCTACATTTTCAGTTAACGAAAATGCATGGGGTGATTTGCACAGATTGCATGGCTCACTTCCACTAATCATTGACCATGTCAATGGTGTCCAAATTATGAACCAGAATAATGCTACAATTGCTGCAAAAACCATCAACCTTTGTGTTTCAACACTACCACTAGATTACACGATTGTTTGGGGTTCTCTTAGAAACATGAGCAACAACACCGGTTGGATACACATAGACTCATCAACAACTTATGCAATGAATGTCGATGAAGTAGATGATTTGATTCTCAATATCCAAGAGCAATTGATGATGAAATTACCGGCCAATGAACTAGATGCTCATCCATCCCATTCATCATTCCCAGGTAGTGTAAATTCAACAAGCCCTAGGACAACCATTACCGTAGAAATTAGTGGCAACTTTAGTGGCCTACCGAGTCAATTTGGTTATGCAAACGCACGGTCTTCTGGACGTATGAGTACTGGTATGTATGCTCCTGCAGGAGAAGTAGTAAACATCACTCTACCACAATCAGTCATAGGTCAAGGAGTATCAATTCTAGTAGGGGCACATAGTGACTCTCTGTGGGGTAAAACTACACTATCACGTCACCCAAAAATCACACGTACATGGGCAATAGAGAATACTACAACACAAGTAGGCAACTCTTTTGGCGGCCCTATTTACATTACAGTAGCTGCTGGAACAATGATTGGTAACTTCAATGTGACAATTGAAGGTGCAGTACGCATGCCATACTACGTCCATGGAGTTACCGATTTACAAAATTGGACTTCAGTGGAACGCCAACACCCCGCTCCAATTGCAGAACTGGAATCTAGTAATTTCATTCTTACAGTACCCTCATGGGGAATTCGTAATCTGGACCGGCCGAATGAGACAATGGATTTCTGGGATGAAGCATTACAGATGGAACATAATCTGAGTGGATATACTCCTTGGCCAAGGGTAGAAAGATCTGTATTTGATGTTCAAATTTCAGCCGGATGGATGCATTCAGGATATCCATTTATGGCACACACTGCAAGTGTAAATGCAGTAGTGAATGGAACACATATGCGGCAGAATGGTGATTGGGGGATGTTTCATGAACTGGGTCATAACCATCAATGGATGTCATCGACATTACCGGGCACTACAGAAACTACCTGTAATCTATACTCTGTTAAACTAATGACTGAACTTGTCGGAGTCAATCTTGGGCAAGGCCATAGTGCTCTTAACACACAATCAAGAATTACCAGAACTGAATCTTACTTCAATTCTGGATCCCAGATTAGCCAATGGAGCGTTTGGACTGCTCTTGAAACCTATCTTCAAATTCAGGAGGAATTTGGATGGGAGCCAATCACTGCAGCATACCAAGAATACTATTACAATATGACTACCCAACCATCGGGAGATTCTGCAGAATTCAATGAATATTCAAAATGGATTTCATTAAAAACCGGTTACAATTTAGTTCCATTTCTAGAGGCTTGGGGATTCCCCATTACTTCTGCCACAAAGAGCGCTGTAGAACACCTACCTGTGTGGAATACTGATCCCCTCAGAGGATGGGTTCACGAATACAACCCAGACACCAAATTTGAAATGGCATCCAATGTAACTGCAAACTCCGCTGATTTGGAATGGGATGTATATGATAATGGGACCAATACAACATGGAAAATCTGCTGGGGATTAATTGATGGGGGGACTAACATGGCCAATTGGAATGTTTGTGAATCAATTGGAGAAAATTTGACTGTAGGCGGCAAAATTCACTCCCTGAATGGTTTATTGGGTTCCACTAACTACTACTGGAGACTAACTGCGATAAACGATAATGGTCGGTGGTGGGATGATTATACTAGACAATTTACCACTTCATAATGTGTAAATTACATTATTATTCTAAAATTGTGAAGAGGCC
>PBPH01000105.1 GCA_002725475.1 Methanobacteriota archaeon
CAGTGCCGATGAGATTCGCGATGCACTGGCTGCGATGGGTGTCTCGGTGAAAGACACACCAGACGGTGTTACTTGGGCATTAGAGTAACACAAGAGTTCATTCATCGATATTGTTGGTGCGTGCTATTGCCCCAACAAGTTTCATGTTGATAATATTCACTTGACCAAAGATGAGCTGCCAATATTCATCAGAGAGTGGGGCAAGTTGCTGATATGCCTTAGCGATTGTTGGTCGTGAATCACTGGATTTTGTTTCAACTCCGAGTGATGATAGATATGTTCTGTTCTCAGGGTTTGTTAGATAAGTCCCACGCAGAGACACCTCGTATGCAATCAATACATTGAGCCATGTTTGAGACCCTGATTCTGCTTGTTTCAAAATCTGAGTTGTGAAAAATTGTTGTGGCGTTTCCCAATATTGACCGAATCCCTGCTCCCCTTTTCCTGTTCCAATTGCGACAGCATCACTGATGCCATTATCGATGCACTTTACAATCGAAGAACTGAATTCGGGTAAATCATTGGTGAATTCTATGGAACCAAGCTCATTGATTATCGGTGTTGCTAATGTACCATACAATATCGTGAGTATTGGAAGATCGTCATAAGTAAGGTTGACATTTGAGTCCACATTGAATTCCAGGTCCTGAATCAGTTCATCGAAAGGTATCAAGAGGCCGTCCCAATTTACACCTGTTAAACCAACAGTATCGATAGCATTCCGAATCTGACTGATGGTGCTATTACCAATTACACCATTATTAGCCTCAACATTGATGAGATTGAGTACTTCTTGTCTCCCACCTTGTCGAATTGCGTCAACCCACTTTGTAACTTCCCCATCTCCTTCAACCTCAAGGATTTTCACAAGAACAGGTACGATTTGATACTTCTTGGCAATATCCTTTACAGATGCAACTTGGCTTGAATCTAAATTTTCGATGTTGTCAAAGTCATCCCAAAATTCAACCATCTTTTTAGAACCATATTCATAAGTTGAGCCAGAGGTGTTTTGAGAAAATATTTCTCTCATCTCCTTTAGATGGGGATGGGATTTTTGGAGTAATACTGACATCTTATCCCAGAAAACATTTGGGTAGGAAGAGCCTTTATGTTCGCCATGAACAAATCTAACGATTTGCATCAAGGAGTCCAATCGATTAGTATCTTCGATGTGGATTTTGTCGTCAAATGAAGAGTTTTCATTCCACCTATATTTGTGAATCCCTTGAGCGAAGTAAAAGGCCAGTTGTTGTTTTAGATTCAAAGATTGATAGCAGCCAATCAATGCTATGGAAGTTGTTGGGTTTTTGAGATACATTTTGAAGTTAATATTATCACGGGCCTTCTCAACCATTTTTGACATGATTTTTGAAGAGCGATCCTTTCCAAATATGGAGTTGATAAATGACAAATTTGTACCGCTAATGTTTTCCAATTCTCTTGAGTCAAAATCTGTTTTACCTGTGGCATCAATAAGTTTCTTCATCGCAGTTAGTGCTTGGACCTTTTGTTTGGTGTCATCGAGCGATGGAGGGTTTGATTCCATCACTAACTTAGACAAATCCTTCAACCTAGTCCAATCAATTGAATCGTTCTTTACAAGGAAATCTTTGAGATTAGACCACTCGAGATAACAATCCGAGATAGCCTTGGAGACGTCCCCGTTAGATTTTTTGTTGATGGCTGCAATTTTGGAATTTGCCTGGCCTACAATTGCTTTTGAATCTCCAAGATTAATTAAGATTGAAGTAAACCTTTCGGCATCCTCTTCATCGCACTCATCCTGTTTCAGCATGTGATTAGCAAACTTTTTCTTTGCGGGGTCGTTATCTATCTTCTCAAACAATTGCAACTTGTGGCTATAAGTCCATTTTTGGAATACAGTGTTCGTCAATAATTGAGAAGGGTCTGCCCCGAAATCCTTCGTGGCGAGTATGAACATCTCTATGTCGCCAGATATCATTTTCTTTGTGATAAATGAGCGGATACCGAGCAATAGGTTGGGGCGTCGGGCGGCCGGGCACCGATCCAAGGGGGAATCTCCACGATTGCTCTTTTTCGCCAATTTCTTGACTTCTTCATTCCAATCCAACGGTTTTTCCACGTGGAGGCGAGCAACACAAAACATGAGAAACGCTTCAGGATCTGAAGTGTATAAGTCCGGTATTTTATCGCCCGAAATGGCATCCGTAATAACGCGAAACACTTCTTTCCAATCTCTGCTATCTGTATGTAGAGCAGCGGATTTTTTCCAAGATCCTGTGGTTTCATAAAGTTGGCCCAATCGGTGTCCAAGATTGTCCTGCTTTTTCTTATCTTGCTCGAATCTTGCCCTTCCCAATTGAATCTCGAATAATTCAATCTTAATTTCATTGAGCAGAGACTCTTGCTCAGATGAAGGTGGGCAAGCCTCTGCCGAACGCAAGGCACGCTCTAAGAAGGAGATATTGCCTGTGTTGAGACCATCTTTGAACAGATTTTTGGCCTTTTCGAGACTTGCTTCTTGCTCATCTAATATCTGCTTGAGTGCCTCGGTAAGGTCGAGAGTTTTGATTCCGGCTTGTGATGGCCAAGAGGTATTGCTCCAAACCTTTTCAATCGTATCTGCATCATCAATAATGAGTAATTCTCGCTTGTGTCGTGTTATCGAAACAAACAATCTATTCAGGAAATACAGTTCAGCATATTGCTCTGGGAATTTCGAATCATTACATGTTCCATTCTCATGCTTTTCAGAAATTGATGTGAAAATATCACTGAATTGTGATAGGAGATTTCCGAATCGATATAGCACTACAGTTTCAAATTCTAGACCTTTAACGGTCTCTATTGAATAGATATCTACAGGGGGAGATTCAGGCAACAACCCTTTTTCTGTGTCATCTATATCTGGATTTTCTGACATGTCATCCGATGAAGAAACAATGCCCTGAATAACGGCGTCACGTTCACGGATTTCTCGCATTTCTAACTCATCACGTGCCCATGCAATGATACCAATATTTCGAGTAAGAGCACCTTTGATGAAATCTGTAAGAACATCAGAATGTTCTGACTCTTCAGGATCATACTCAACGACGCGGACGACACCATCTCTAGCACCTGAGTATGTAGACATGTCAGGAGTGATGTCTCCGCGATTCATGTTAGTGTAGGCATTTCGTATGTGAATGATTGCGTTGGCGAAATCCACAGCTGTTGTGGGCATGCGGTGGGTCGCAGTCATTCTTTGCGGTTTGAGTTCAGTAAGTTTGAACCCTTCTTCTAGGATATAGGAAGAAATGAAAGCATGCAAAATGCCCCATGCAAAACCAGTGGGGTTGACCGTTTGGAGTGGGTCTCCTGCGACGACCATTTGTGGCCATTCACCCTTTAGAAGATGAGTGAGAGTTTGAAACTCTCGCTTCGTCAAATCCTGTGCTTCATCGATGTAGATTTCGTCATAGAGTGTGTATCCATGATTTTCATCCAAACCTTCCCAAGCGAATCGAACGAGATCGAGATCATCGATGTAATTATTCTTCTTTCTCCACTTCTCATATTCTTCAAAGATTGCCAAACCTTCCTCAATTTCTTCCAGCTCCATACCTTCTGTAAAGTTCCTATTGATCAGTGTATCAGGGCCTCCCCTGAAATCAGAGATAGTCAAAGGATCATGCCCTGGTAACCCGTATCCTTGACCTTTGATGATTCCGCGAATGAAATACCAGGCCTGTTCTGCAGAAATTCCACGTGGAAGCCCCTGTTGAACAAAGAATTCGCTTTGGAACCTAGAGAACATCACAAAATTGTGGCGACCGTCCATAGTATCAGGGATGGGGATTTGCTGTTTTCTCGAATCTGTCAAAAAGTCGTGATATACTTGGCGGGTGGGGATGTAATCAACGATTTCGATATAATCTTTCAACCGGATATGGATATTTCTACCATCATCTAACTCACCGAACCAAGTCGGAGTCAAGATTTTGAGCAAATCATTCACGAACTTCCGAATGTTGTCAAGGACGCCACGACTATAGGCCATAACCAGAATTTTTGGGTGGGGTGCTGTATCACCTGACTTGGCTTGCGAGTAATGGTAATGCAAGCGCTGAACAACGCGCATACCAAGAATAACTGATTTTCCTGAACCAGCATGCCCATCGATAAGTAAAGGTAGTGTGTCAGCAATTTGTAGATACTGATCCCAAGTAATATTCAGATTGTGGTCCGCTCTTAGTTGATTTAGGAAGTCATCGACACCATGGTCTTCTGGGTCATCGCCAGGATCACCACCGGGATCACCACCGGGATCACCACCGGGATCACCACCGGGATCACCACCTGCGGCACCAAATATACTGTCAACCATCTTCTTCAAATCTGAAAGATTACCCCAATGATGGTGTTCATTTCGAGTCACACTATCTTGAGTGATTGAAATCAATTCAGCATCAAAGTCGTGAATATCGTCTTCAGCGTAAATGGTTGCGCCCTCTCTGTGAGCAATCCTGCGAACCTCTGCTTTCCACCTATCGTGATCTTTGGGTAAAACGTACCCCATCAATTTAACAACAGTAGTATTAGTTTCCGCACACACGTATGCAATGACGAAAATCCGGCCACCAGAATCGCCCCAGTATGGCTTTTTGTTAATCGCAATCCCATCAGATGTTCTAGCAACACAATTTCCGGTTGAATTGCCACCTCCAACCAGTTCACCTTCATTCTTCCACCAATCGGGGTTCAGAAGATCCACGAACTCCTTCAGAAGATACAAAATCGCCTCCCTATGCTTTTTGTAATTCTTATTCATCCGATCGGATGCATCAGGATCAAATGCTGGCCTGAATTCTGTTTTCCCGTCGGCTTGACTCAGTGCTTCTTCGAAAACCTCGCGTAAATCTATCGCAAGTCTTTCTTTCTCCGCCTGACTGAAAATAGGAGGGGACTTCTTTCTTGTTGCCACGTTTCCCGCTTGAACAATGGATTATAATAATGATATTCAATTACAATTCTGACTAAGTGAGGGTGAAGTGGAAAACATTTCCAAGTTATTCATCCTGATTTCGCATGGATTGAATCGCCATCAGACTCAG
>PBPH01000106.1 GCA_002725475.1 Methanobacteriota archaeon
ACAGGTAATGCTACGGTGGCGTGATATAGCGCACCTGTAGGCATAATTCCAAGATCATGCACTGATACACCTGAAGATGTAAGCCCTTTGATAAAAGCAGAATGAAGAGCTGGCCCTGATTCTCTGATATCACGAGCTACTGCAAGTGAATCACAATCAAGGAATGTGGCCAATGCGCGTCCAAGACGGTAAGCAAAATCCGGAGTAAGCGGGTCTCCCGCAATTCCTCTAATATCGTACGCTTTGAAAGCGGCGGCTGACTTCTTTCGATCAAGCCCCATCGGCCACCCCACGCTCTCCATAATCTCGCCCGCCCCCTCTTTTGCTAAAAGTGGCTCTGTTGTGAGTGCTAGCAACATTTCCTATCAATCGCTTGAACAACAATTTCGACTTTAGCACCCCGCGGCAATGCCGAGACCTCAAATGCGGCTCTAGCAGGGGGGATTTCAATACCTTGAAGCCAAGAGGAATAAACATCGTTCATTTCAGCAAAATCATCAATATTTTCCAATAAGACTTGAGCAAAACAGATATCGTTCTTGTTTACTCCTGCAGCATCAAGTAACGAATCTATTTTTTCAAGGCTAGCTGCAGTTTGAGATGCGGTATCTTCTCCAGCTTCTGGTGCTATCTGTCCCGCTAACCACACGACTCCATTTGCCTTTACTCCTGGTGAATAAGGTCCGTATGTCTTACCACCCTCTACCTCAATGCGTTTCTTTGCCATGTTACTGGGAAGTCATGGCGAGCCATTAACCGTTCTTTTCATGACCCTAGTAACAAACCGATAGTTATGGGGGGCGGTCCAACCTGCTGGGTTCTTGACCATCCAGCACATTTACAACTCTTTCAATCATTCATTCAAGATGGCAGCCCAGTAGATATTATAATCGCCACAAATAGGTTTGAAGTTGATTCAATGCTATCCTCTCAAAACTGCCCACTTCCGGAACGACATATAGTAAGGGTTTCTAGGCCAGTGGGGAGTAAAATAATACCAATTCAGCGTGAAATCAGGGCATTTAAGCGATTAAGGAAAGTCACATCTATTCTAAAGCGCCGCCGTTTGACTGGGAAACCAATTGAGAAAATCATTAGTAAAGGAGCGCCTCTAGAACTTAGAGCGGCTAAGAAAGCAAAAATTGAGAGGCGAATTTATCTGACAGATACCGAGGTAAATCACCTAGCCCATAGGCACGCTTTATCCGCAGCTACAGAAGTTATTTTGTCAGCAAATTGGAGAGAACATTTGGATGGCGGTTTCTACGCTGCTTGTAGGGAACAAGGTATCAAAGTTCATCAGTTGGAAGGAGAACTTCCTCATGTCTATCTTAAACAACCTGAAACGTTGAGATATCCGAAAGAAGAAAATGTTCCAAGAATATTTTATCGAGCACTATTGGGTGGTGGAATTCACGATAAGCAAGAATTAGTTTCAGCGTCTCCTTTAATCCCGGATTTGGGTATGGAAGTGATATCCATGACAGAAAATGAATCAATCACTGATCCTTGGGGCCTTCCTAGGAAGTTATCCCAGTTTGATGGTGTCCTCTCCGAATCAGTAACTATTGCCCATGAGGCAATTTGTCAAGGAATCCCAACCCTTCTTGTGTCTAAGGCTCAAAGGGGATTTCTTGACGCATATCTTGGTTCAGGATTGTTGTTCCGAATTGATTCTACTGTTAAGGGCCCTACATTGAATCAAGAGGTTGCCGCTTGGAGAGAGGCGGTACAAATGAGAAGACGTGGTGGTGGTATTGCTGTAGGTTGGAGCAATTGTTGGTCAAAACTGAATCGAATCATCAACTCCAGTTGAAATTGTCCTATTTATTCCGAGTGATTGATAGTGTTTGTCGAGTTGCTATGGGTATGAGAAGCATCGTTCTAGGTGGTGGCTGCTTTTGGTGTGTCGAGGGTGCCTTGAAAGGATTAAGAGGAATCGATAGTATTGTTCCCGGATATTCTGGTGGTCATATTGAGAATCCTACGTACGAACAGGTTTGTGGGAAAAAAACAGGGCACGCAGAGGTGGTTAGAGTAATTTTCAACCCCGAAGTTATAGACACGTTCACTCTTCTTGAGGTGTTCTTAACATGTCACGATCCCACTCAATTAAACAGACAGGGTAATGACATTGGGCCACAATATCGTAGCGTAATTTTCTATTCCGATGAAAGACAAAAATTAGATGCAGAATCGGTTTTATCAAAAATTTCTTCCTTATTTTCTAATCCAATAGTTACTGAGGTTAGTCCTCTAATCAATTTCTTTCCTGCAGAGGATTATCATCACGATTACTTCACCAATAACCCTCGAAACCCATACTGCATAACTGTAGTATCACCTAAAATTTCGAAGACTAGAGCCAAGTTTTCCAATCTTTACGACTAGACTCAAAAACAGTCTTGTTTATCCTTGCCTTCCTTCGATTGCTGAACTTAGAAGTGCTACAGCAGCAATCACTCTTCGGTCCAGCGGATGCCCTTGTGGTATCATAACATCAGTCTTTTTGATGAACGGATTAAATCTCTGATTCATCATTATATCATGCTGGCCTTGAACGCTGAAATGATATTTGGCAGGTATTAGCGGAACGAACCGTCTTAGGATTGCAATGCTATCCTCAACAAATTCAGCATACTCGTTTCCATTAACATCAAGAATTTTCCATGTGTCTTTGAAAATTGACTTGAGACCCTTCCTTCTAGCAGCCCCTAGATTTTCACCAGTTGTCATATCTACAATATCATAAGTTGCTCCAAAATCAATGACACTTCTTGCTTTAATGGAAATTAATGGATGAGCGCACGACTCATCTGAGTATAGGACAATATCTTCCTTTAATTTGAAACGTTTTTGTTTTGAATAAGCAACAACTTGATCATTCAAATCTTTGAACCAAAAAGCACCACCAAAAATTCTCCAAAATTTGGTCTGAATATAATATCTGTCCATAGCAAATAACTGTGTCATGGCTATTCCATCAGTTTAATGTGTATATTTCTTTCTAGGCATTATCCTTTAACAATTGTATGATTTCAGCATGGTCTGCCCCCATATTTTCTAATTCGACATTATCTAGTAAAATCCATTCTGCATGAGCAGCATCATCACCAGCAACAGGGATCTTATCAGAAATCACATTTACAGAATAAAAAATTGTAACAATATGTCCTCTTGGGTCTCTATTTGGATCCCCCCTAACTGCGATTATGTTTGTCACCTCTCCAAATAAATTACACTCTTCTTGTAATTCTCTAATCACAGCCTCTTCGGGGTCTTCGCCCTCTTCAACAAAACCACCCGGGAATGCCCAACAACCTTTCCAAGGTTCTCTACCTCTACGAATTAATAGGACTTCACACCCCTCATCTTCACCCCTCACAGCTACAGCATCAACAGTCAATGCGGGATTGTGATAGGTCCCACACGTAGGGCAACGGTCATCTACCAAAATTTACCCTCCAAATCTTCTCTTCCGTTTTTGATAGGAATCGATTGCTTCGTAGAGATCGTTTCGACTAAAGGATGGCCAATGAACGTCAGTGAAGTGGAGTTCTGAGTATGCGATTTGCCATAATAAGAAATTTGAAATCCTCTCTTCCCCACTAGTTCTAATTAACAAATCAGGATCCGGGAGATCAGCGGTGTAAAGCCTCTTGGAAATGGCTTCAGTATTGATTTCATCAAGAGGTAGGTCCCCGTTAGCATGTTCTTTTGCAACTTCTCTCATTGCATCAACAATCTCCTCTCTGCCGCCATATGCTAAGCAAATAGTAAAGAGAAAATCATCGTAATTAGAAGTACTTTCTTCCGCCCTGTTAATCGCTTCCTGAACATCCTTTGGGAGCAATTCTAACCTTCCAACAGCTTGCACTTTGACCTTGTAATCATGTATTCTAGCATCATTGCGAATCTCATCAAAACCATTGATGTAAAGAGAATATAGTTCTGATAATTCCTCGTCTTCTCGTCCCGAAACGTTCTCAGTTGAGAGGGCATAAACTGTGAGATAAGGAATTCCTAAGTCGAGAACCCAATCCAAAACCTCCTTGAGTTTATCTTTTCCATGGCGATGCCCAACTTTCTTCTCTAAATCCTGACTCCAAGCGAATCTTCGATTTCCATCCATAATTATTGAAACATGATTGGGCAAATCCCCCATCTTTAATCGGTCTCTTAGCCGATTTGTCCGAATTCTATCAGTTCTGGTGATTATACTATAGGCATACCGTGAATTAGCAATGAAGCGTGCAGGACCTCGGATAATTCTCCATTTAAGGAGCCATTTTGCCGTAGCATCCAACCCTCGCCCAATTCTTCCCATTTATTCACCTCGTTACACCAATTAGTGTCCTCGCCGGTGGGGGGGAGGGAGACATCTTTCTTCATGCCTGCCCCAGCAAGATATTACCTATTTCAAGTCAAAAAAATAATCGAATCTTTAATCAAAGATTAAATTAGCAGTTTTTTCTATTTTTTTCCTAACAGAACGAGGTGCATTTACGACGATGATTTCACCAGCATCTGGCCAAACTGCTAAGTCCGATTTTGAGTTTCCAGCATAACCAAAACCTTTCGCTCCATAACGTTCAACCAATGCTGCTGCTTTGTTGGCAGCAGCAAGGTTTGGACCAGTGCCTGAAGCCATAACATCATCGAATAAACCCACGTGCTCGGCAATAATTTTGGCAACTGAATGAGTTGAGGCTGTGCATAATACAATTTCCTCTCGTTTCTCTCTTTCTTCCTTTAGCCAAGAAAGAAATTCTTCATGATAGGTTAGTTCAGCGGGATCAAATTTTAATTTACTAGCGAGTTGTAGTTTCCAAATCGTTCTTTTTCCAGTAATTTCTTTGAAAATTGCCCATGGGATTAACCATGGCCGCCAAAAAAGAACACGCTTCACTGTGACCCAGCTCATGTCCGTTAAGATTAGCGTACCGTCCAAATCAACGGCCAAGGGTAGGGGTTTTGCCACTTCACTCACAGTCATCTCGCCCCCATCATGGACTGTCAATGCTTCGCTTAACTGTCATGTAATAGCAGTAGAAGCAAAGGCGGTTAACCCCTGCCGGTAGCAGGGGCGACACTTATGGGCGAACATTTGAGCATGGAAACCTTTGCTAAAGAGGCATGGTTTCCTGTTGGAATTGCTCAATCAGTTGAGCCCGCTGCTAGCCAAGTCCCTGAGGGTTTTGAAGCGTGGCGTTTGCATACTTCTTTTGACAGTCATCTATTATTTTGGCCTGTAGGGAATTTAGATTCGATTGAGTGGTGGCAAAGGGTGATTTCAATAGGTGGTGGTGGAATTAGATGGGGCGAGCCACCCAATTTTGATGGAGGGAAAATTGAGAGAATTAAGTCGGCTAACTTACCTACATTTTTGTTAACTGAAAATTCTAGACGTAAAATAACAATCCTATTGTTGCCTCTCGATGAAAAAGGAAATGGCCGAACACTTGCTGAACTCGAAACACCTCACCTAAACTCTGCTTTTGGTGGCTTACAGGTAGGGAATAAGGACTTGTTACTTTTTTTCCGTCAAGCAGATGGAGAATGTGCAGAAAAATTGCTTGTAGAGTCAATTGATGATGGTAATTTCGACTTAGCTAGGGAAATTTGTTTTAGAGTCGGAACAGTTTTAGGAAATTTTCATTCAATTGCATTGGCCAAGAAAGCAATGCCAAACGATGAGCGGAAATGGAATAATCGACTAAAGAAACTTGAGGAGAGAGTTCAATCAAATACGCTTTGGAGAGCGCCACACACACGTGGAACAGTGGCGACAATTACGCATCGTAATTTTAGTATTAAATCAGTGATTATCGATCAAGATGACGAATTAATCGATAACTGTCATGATATCCCATTGAATTCAATTTTACCACCATCTAGGGATTACCCAGCAGTGCGAGATCTTGCTTCTGCATATCGATCTCTAGCATCTATTTCGGAAGTTAAAAAAATTAGTCAAGATAACGAAATATCGCTTAGAAAAGCCCTCTTTGAAGGTTGGAAATTCTCTGCACCTAAATCCATCACATCCCCAACTACTCTCGATAGTTATCGGGGAGGGGTTCCTATTTGGGAATACGAACAGGTCTTGGAGGAGGCAGCAATGGCGCAAGCCATGAATCAACAAATTCCAGAACGAACAAAATGGTGGTTGAATCACGTAAATCGAATCCAAGCTGAAATGTATCGTTCTCGTTCTTTTGCAGCAATATCTCTAATTTGTGGAATTGCCGCTTTGTTTGCCCCATTCACTGATCAATGGATACAATCACTTTCTGACAGGATTTATCTTACAGGTGCATTATTGCTTTCATCTTTAGTATCCCGTTGGTTTTATCGAATCCGTGCCCCTCCTCAATACTAAAAATACATTGTTTAAATAGGGTCATCAATTCTGAAGTTGCATGAAAAATTGGACGCCTTTTCCCCACAAAGTAATGATTAGTGCTGGAGCAATAAATAACAGGAATGTTTTGATGCATGGACCTGATTGCCCCGGTGGCTTAAAACCGCATTGTAATATCATTCATGAAAACACAATTTGCCATGATTGTGGTGAATTGGTGGATGCATGGGCTCCAGATCCAAATATCTTAGATGACCCCGAGATAGCATCAGGATTTTTTGGTCAAGCTGGAATTAATGGAGGGGGGATGAATTGCTATCCTGGTGTCCCAGGGGGTGCTTGCTACCCCGTCTGTGCTATACATGTTGATTTAACATCTCAATCATTAGGGGAGATAATTCGCAGACACCTTCGCTCATGTGGTCACCTAACAAGGCATTTCATAATTGTAGGATTTTCTATTAATTCTTTACAAAACGCAGTTCGTAGTAATTTGTTTAATTCAATTCGTGAAATGTATGAGCTTACACATCCCGGGGAATTTACATTCGAATTCCGAATATTTGATGGTACAGAAGTATATTTATAATCAAATTTTTTCAAATACTCCATTTGAAAAATTGTAAGATATTGGGGTGCCAGTGGGGATCTCAAGTGAGAGAACCTCCTCTTTAGACAATCCTTCAATGTGCATTACAATTGAGCGAAGTGAGTTTCCATGTGCTGCAACTAGCACATTTTTTCCGGATTGCAAATCTGGAATAATTAATTCTTCAAGACATGGAATCGTACGACCAGCACAGGTCTCAAGACTTTCACCCCCTGGGGGTGGGATATCGTAAGATCTCCTCCAAATGTGAACTTGTTCATCTCCGAATTTGGCCCTAGTTTCATCTTTGTTAAGACCCTGTAAATCGCCATAGTGTCTTTCATTTAGGCGCCAGTCGCAAATAGTTGGGATTTCTACTGAATTTTTGTTATAATTCATTGCGATTTCAGCGGTTCTTTGCGCTCTGATTAAATCGCTGGTATAGATAATATCGAAGGCAATTTCTGCCAAATCATGTCCCGCTTGAGCGGCTTCTTCCTCTCCTTTGGGAGAGAGTTCAACATCCGTCCAACCGGTGAACTTGTTTGCAGCATTCCAAACGGATTGACCATGTCTGAGCAGAACGAGTAATACCATATTTTCACTCTCTCGAAGCACGCATACGTGGCTCAAAGAATTCAAGTTCCAAACTTTCAGCAAGTCTGCTAACATCAAGGAGTAGTTTCTCACGCGCATCTTTCTCCTCATTTCCTCCAGAAACATCCCAATAGATGTTACATGCTATCTCAAAAGAATCCTTGGAGATTGCAGATACGCGTGCGTATGAATCTGCATGTTTCTGAGTTTTGGGGTGTTCGCATACTAATTCCCATACACCAGTACAGAATTGTTCTAGAGCATCAGCATTGCTTGATAAATCGAGATAAAAGGTTGGTTGATAGCGTCTCCAACGCCTTCTCCCAAAATTCTCAATGCTTTTGTTCACAAGCGTGCTATTTGGCATAGTGATAACTGTATCAGCGCTGGTACGTATCAGAGTAGTGCGTATTCCAACTTCTATTACTTCCCCTTCGCTTGAACCAACCTTGACCCAGTCACCGACACTAAAAGGTCGGTCTAGTAACAAAGTAATGGAACCAAACAAGTTTCCTAGAGTATCTTTCGCTGCAAAGGCGAAAGCCAACCCTCCAATTCCGAGCCCAGCAATTAGGGTGCCAACATCTAATCCAAAAGCCTCTGCAACTAGCAGGGACCCAGAGAATATTACAGCAACCCTTAGCACGCTTTCGATAGCTGAAACTAATGTCTTCTCAGTGCCATCAAGTACTCCATCTTCATCCCACCAAGTCACAAAAATTGGTACTAAGTCTACTAAACGCATTACCCCCCAAACGATGCCTATGAGGAAGGTCGCTTCAGCGAACGCCGATAACCAGAATTCGTATTCAGTTGGAAGAATTATTGG